>JBLHND010000083.1:0-15744 GCA_047622605.1 Motiliproteus sp.
CCGTTCCCTACGGGCTTAGCGCACTTCCTACATCCCTGTAGGTCGGCGCTGCCCGTTCCCTACGGGCTTAGCGCACTTCCTACATCCCTGTAGGTCGAATGTAGCCCGACAATAGGGTCCTCAGGCAGCTTCGGTCTTAAAGTGCTTCCCCAGGAGCGCATGGTAGAAGTCCTTGTCCGTCAGGATCCCTACCAGCCGGTCGTTTTCCTGAAGCAACAGGGGCAGGCCGGTGCGGTAACGGATCTCGATCGCCTGGCGCATGGAGATATCCGGTGCTGCGATCACCAGACTATCTACCTCCAATAGCTCAGTATCCTCCCCCTCCTGCCAATACTGGAGCCGCAGTGGCTGCTCCTGACGGCTGGCGCTGAGGATCTGGCCGCTGGGGCTGAGACTCAGGCAGCTGTTGTCGTTGGGGTTGAGAATTAGCTGTTCCTGTTCCTGTTCCTGTTCCTGATGTTCGAGCTGTTCGACCCGGGTCATCAGCGAACGACCACAGAGTACGTTCAGGGGGTTGGTATGGGCGACGAAATCTTCCACATAGGCATTGATGGGGTTGAGGACGATAGCTTCCGGTGCCCCCTGCTGGATGATTCGTGCCGACTCCATGATAGCGATATTAGTGCCGATCTTGAGCGCCTCATCCAGGTCGTGGCTGACGAAAACGATGGTTTTCTTGAGGTTCTTTTGCAGTTCGATCAGTTCATCCTGAAGCTGGGTACGAATCAGCGGGTCGAGCGCCGAGAAGGGTTCGTCCATCAGCAGGATATCGCTGTCCATCGCGAAGGCGCGGGCCAGGCCGACACGTTGCTGCATCCCGCCTGAGAGTTCATGCGGATACTTGTCATGCCATTTATCCAGGCTGACCAGTTCCAGCTGCTGCATCGCCTTGGCGCGGCGGTCCTGTTTGTCCATGCCCTGCATCTCCAGGCCGAACGCGACGTTGTCGAGCACCGTCAGCCAGGGCATCAGGGCGAAGTTCTGGAACACCATGGAGGCGCGATGCGTGCGCAGATGCAGCAGGGTCTTGGCATCACAGCTGGCGACATCTACCATCCGCTCGCCGTCCCGCACCCAGAGTTCACCGCGACTGATCGAATTGAGGCCGTTAATCGCGCGCAGCAGGCTAGATTTACCCGAGCCTGAGAGGCCCATCAATACACAGATCTCGCCCTCGTTGACCTCGATGTTGGCGTTCTGTACCCCGACCACGTCGCCGGTCATATCGATGATTTGCTGGCGTGTCTTGCCCTGGTCTAGCAGTTCCAGGGATTGTTGGGTCTTGTTGCCAAAAATGACGTCCAGGTTGCGAATGCTGATGACTGGCATGATTAACCCTCCTCTTTGGCGCCGGGCGCTTTGCAGATACGGTCCAGGATGATGGCGACCAGCACGATGGCCAGACCGGCTTCGAATCCCTGGGAGATATTAACGGTGTTTAGGGCGCGGACGACGGGTTTACCCAGGCCGTCGGCTCCGACCAGGGCGGCGATCACCACCATCGACAGCGACAACATGATGCATTGGGTCACGCCGGTCATGATGGTGGGCATCGCTGCGGGCAGCTCAACCTTGTAGAGCAGTTTAAAGGGGGTGGCTCCGAAGGCCTTGCCCGCTTCGAGCAGGCTGGCCGGCACCCGGCTGATACCCAGATAGGTTAGGCGGATAGGGGCTGCGATGGCAAAAATAATAGTGGAGATCAGTCCCGGAACGACCCCCAGGCCGAATAACACCAGGGTCGGGATCAGGTAGACGAAGGTGGGGATGGTCTGCATCAGATCGAGGATCGGCCGCAGGATGGTATAGAGCCAGGGCTTATGGGCCGCGGTTATGCCGATCGGAATGCCCACGAGTACCGAAATGCTGGTCGCCGCCAGTACCAGAACAAAGGTCTCCAGCATCTCTTGCCAATAGCCCAGATTAAGGATCAGCATCAGTGCTGCCACCACAAAGATCACCAGGGTGATGCTGCGGTGCAGTGCCCAGGCGAGTGCCGCGGTCATCAGCATAGGGATGTAGGCGGGGAACCATTGAAAGATTCCTACCATGGAGACGATTAGCCACTCCAGAGAGATCGAGATAGCATCGAAAAAGTCGGCGCCGTTAAAGGTCAGCCAGTCGACGAAGGCTTCCATCCAGCTACCCAGAGGAAGTTTGTGCTCAGTAAGCCAGTTCATACAGTTACCTAGTTATTCTCAGATGTGAAAAGTGCAGGTCAGCTGCCTGTCGGCCCAGTAAGGGCCGACAAGCAGCTTGATAGCTGCGATCAGAGTTTCAGGTGACGGCGTAGTGCGTCCTGAGCGGAACCGCCATCTTTACTGGTAACACCGGCAAGCCAGGCATCCAGTGCCTTCGGGTTGCTCTTCAACCAGGCGCGTGCGGCAGCGTCCGGCTTCTGGCCATCGTCGAGGATGGCGCTCATCAGTTCGTTCTCCATATCCAGGGTGAAGCTGAGATTCTGCAGCAGTTGGCCGACATTGGGGCATTGACTGATATAGTCTTTGCGGACGTTGGTATAGACGCTGGCACCACCGTAGTTAGGGCCAAAGAAGTCATCGCCACCGTCCAGATACGCCATATCGATGGTGCTGTTCATCGGATGTGGTGCCCAGCCTAGGAAGGCGATCCACTGCTCGCGTCTGGCGGCCCGGCCGACCTGGGATACCATGCCCGCTTCACTGGATTCGACCAGTTTGAAGCCCTTGAGGCCGAAGGCATCCGTGTCGATCATATCCTGGATCAGACGGTTGCCATCGTTGCCGGGTTCGATGCCGTAGATCTTGCCTTTGAACTGATCTTTAAACTTGGCGATATCGGCAAAGTTGGTGACGCCCGCATCATAGACATACTGAGGCACTGCGAGCGTGTATTTGGCGCCCTCTAGGTTGGCATGCAGGGTTTCTACGCTGCCATTCTCAGTATACTTGGCGATATCGGCGGCCATAGTGGGCATCCAGTTACCCAGGAAGACATCGATATCGTTGTTGGCAAGTGACGTATAGGTCACAGGAACCGAGAGCAGCTGGGTGCTGGTTTCATAACCCAGGCCGGTGACCAGTTCAGAGGCGATGGCCGTGGTTGCGGTGATATCGGTCCAGCCGACATCGGAGAAGCGCACCTTGTCACAGCTGCCGGCAAGTGCCAGCGAGGCGGTCAGTCCGAGGGTGACAGCCAGGCTGCCGCTAAGGATTTTCTTGAGGCTGAGGTCGGTCTTTAGAATCGTCTTCATCTTCATCTGTTCCTTTTATGGGTGTTGGAGCTTTTTTTTATTAAACGTTCTTATTGAACGCCGCTACCGGTCGCCGTTGCCTTGGGGACAGGCAGTGAAGACCGACAGCGGAATTATTCGGGTTTTCTAACGCGGTTCCTTTTATGGGTGTTGGAGCATTCTTTTTATTAAACGTTCTTATTAAACGTTCTTATTAAACGTTCTTATTAAACGCCGCTACCCGTCTCCATGGTCTTGGGGAAGGCAATGGAGACCGGCAGCGGAATTATTCGGGTTTTCTTACTGGAGTGCCTGTCCTCTGCCGGGTCTGCCAGTGCGGGTCTATCCAGACAGGAACCTCGGCGTCTGCCAATGGCGCCTTGCCCAGAATGATATCGGCCGCCTTTTCCGCCACCATGATGCTGGGGGCGTTGAGATTACCGTTGGTGATGATTGGAAAAATGGATGAATCCACGACCCGCAGCCCGGTCATGCCCCGCACTCGACAGGCCTGGTCCAGTACCGCCATAGGATCATCATCTGCCCCGATCTTGCAGGTGCAGGAGGGGTGATAGGCGCTTTCGACGTTAGCCTTAACCCAAGTATCGATCTGGGCATCAGACTGCACCTCGACCCCGGGTTGGATCTCAGCACCGCGGTAGGCGTCCATGGCCGGTTGGTTAAGGATCTCCCGGCTCAGACGGATACAGTCGCGCCAGTCCTGGCGGTCCTGATCGGTGCTGATGTAGTTAAATATTATTCCTGGTTTGGCCTCAGGATCGGCGGATTTTATCCACACCCGACCGCGGCTCTGGGGCTTGTTGGGGCCGACATGCAGCTGAAAACCATGCCCCTCGATCGCCTTGGCGCCATCGTAACGCATCGCCGCCGGCAGGAAGTGGTACTGGACGTTCGGCCATTTGAGGCCAGCCCGAGAGCGGATAAAGGCACAGGATTCGAAATGGTTGGTCGCGCCCAGGCCATCTTTGAACAGCAGCCAGCGGCTGCCGATCAGCCCTTTGCTGACCAGGTCGAGCTTACTGTTGAGCGTGATCGGCTGCTTGCAGTGATACTGGAAGTAGACCTCCAGATGATCCTGCAGATTCTCGCCCACACCGGGCAGCTCATGCAGCAGCTCCACCCCGGCATCCTTGAGGACCGATGCCGGACCGATGCCGGACAGCTGCAGCAGCTGCGGCGAGCCGATCGAACCGGCCGACAGGATCACCTCACGGCGGGCCATCACTCGGGTGACCTTGGCGTCTTGCTGGTATTCGATGCCGACCGCCTGTTTCCCCTCGCAGAGGATCTTGCGGCTCAGTACCCCGGTCTTAACGGTAAGATTGGCGCGTTTCATCGCGCGGCGCAGGTAGGCGTTTGAGGTGGAGGCACGGACGCCCTTCTTTACCGTCATATGCATCGGCCCGAAACCCTCCTGCTGCTGGCCGTTGTAGTCGGCGGTAGTCGGATAGCCCGCTTGCTCACCTGCGTCGATAAACGTCTGATACAGCGGGTTCAGCTGCATGGCATTGCCATCGCAGGTATTCAGGGGGCCCTCGCCGCCACGGTACGTATCCGCACCTTTGATCCAGGTTTCGGCCTTGCGAAAGTAGGGCAGGCATTTCTGGTAGTTCCACTCGGTAGCTCCTAGGAACTGCCACTCCTCGAAGTCGCAGGCATGGCCACGCACATAGACCATACCGTTGATGGAGGAGCTGCCCCCCAGCACCCGGCCGCGCGGGCAGTGCAGGCGGCGGCCATCCAAACCGGGTTCGGGCTCGGATTCGAACTGCCACGCATACTTGGGTGAGTTCATCGGATAGGAGAGGGCGGTCGGCATCTGGATAAAGATGCTTTTATCGCTGCCTCCCGCTTCCAGCAGCAGTATCTGATACTGGCCGTCTTCACTGAGACGATCGGCCAGCACGCAGCCTGCAGATCCGGCGCCAACGATGATGTAGTCGTACTGGGTTTCACTTGTCATTATTCGCAGCCAGGAGTCGGTTAATTGAGGGGCTAATATCAGGAGCGATTATTGATAAGGGCAGTCGACATCCCCAAGCTCGACGTAGACGCTCTTGATCTGGGTATAGAGGTTCAGCGTTTCCCTGCCGTTCTCGCGTCCGATCCCCGATTGCTTATAGCCGCCAACCGGCATCTCGGCGGGAGAGGCCCCCCAGGTATTAATCCAGCAGATGCCGGCCTGCAGCTTGGCGATAACCCGGTGCGCGCGGGCGAAATTGGTCGAGAACAGTCCGGCGGCCAGGCCGTAGTCGGTGTTGTTGGCGCGACGGATGACTTCGTCTTCATCGCTGAAGCGTAGAATAGACATGACCGGACCGAAGATTTCGTCGGTCACGTTCGGCATCTCATCGGTACAGTCGGCGAAGATCGTGGGTTTGACGAAATTACCGCGATCCAGACCCGGGCCGGTGGCGCGTTCACCGCCGCAGACCAGGCGGGCGCCTGCTGCCTTGGCCGCTTCTATATAGCCGAGCACCAATTCCATATGCGGCTTGGAGATCAGGGCGCCTACCTGGGTGTTCAGATCAGTGGGATCGCCGATGATCATCCTTCGGGTACGTGCGGCGACCCGGGCGATAAATTCATCGTAGAGGCTGTCATGGACAAATACTCGAGTGCCGTTGGTGCAGATTTCGCCCTGGGTATAAAAATTGGCCAGCAGCGCACCGGAGACGGCGTTGTCCAGATCGGCATCTTCAAACACGATCAGGGCGGATTTCCCCCCTAGCTCCAGGGTCACATCCTTGACCGTGGTGGCAGCTGCGGCCAGCACCTTCTTGCCGGTGTCGACGCCGCCGGTAAAGGAGATCTTGGCGATGTCGTGGTGATGCGTCAGCGCCTGCCCGACTCGGTAATCCCCGAGGACGACATTGAAGACCCCGTCGGGCATGCCTGCTTCGGTAAAAATTTCGGCCAGCTTGAGGGCGCTTAGGGGTGTCTCTTCCGAGGGCTTAAAGACCATCGCGTTGCCTGCCGCCAGGGCGGGGCCAGCTTTCCACATGGCGATCTGCATCGGGTAGTTCCAGGCACCGATACCGGCACAGACTCCCAGGGGTTCGCGGCGACTGTAGAAGAAGTTGCTGCCGCCCAGGTCCTTATGTTCACCGTGGAGGCTGGCCGCCAGGCCCGCGTAATATTCGATCACTTCGGCGCCGGTTTCTATATCGACACAGTTGGCTTCCTGCAGTGGTTTGCCATTATCCAGGACCTCGAGCATGGCCAGTTCATCGTTGCGTTCGCGCAGGATGGCCACGGCGCGCAACAGAATGCGGCCACGCTCCACGCCGGTCATGGCCGACCAGACACTGAAGCCCTGGTGGGCGGAGACGATGGCGGCATCGACATCGGCGGGTGAGGCGACCTGCAGTTCGGCTAACTGCTCACCGGTCGCAGGGTTCGTGCTGATAAAGGTCTCGCCGGACGTGGCCTGCTGGTAGCGACCATGGATATACAGTTGTTTCTGACTCATAACGATTACTCTGATTAACGTGGCAGGCTGTTATTTTCCAACAGCTTGCCTGGTTTTTACGGTGTTCTAGGGCGCACGATGACGGTTTTTATTAAATGACCGTTTAATGAAAATCTCATAGACCTAGGTGTTGTGTCAACTTTCAGTTAAAAAGAGTGAAAAAGAGAGCAGTCAAAAAGAGTGGTAAAAGAGAGCAGCTAAAATAGTCGCCGAAGACAGCCACCATAGAGGCAACAACAGCAGCAGGGAACCTATCTGCAGGCGTGCTAAGATGCCCGCTCAGCAGTCCCGTTTCCGGAGAGAGCCATGAGTATTACCAGCAACAGCGTTGTCAGCTTCCACTACCGCTTGCGTGAGGAGTCCGGCGCCGAGCTTGAAAGCTCCCATGACGCCGAGCCCATGCTCTACCTACACGGCCATAACGGCATTCTTGCCGGCCTAGAAAAAGCGCTTGAGGGTCGGGCCGTTGGCGAGAGTCTCAGTGTGACTCTGGAACCCGCCGAAGCCTATGGGATCCGCCGCGAAGGTCGTGAGCAACGCATTCCAATCAAACACTTGCAGGTTGATGCTAAGACCCAACGTCAACTCAAAAAAGGGATGGCGGTACCGGTACAGACCGAACAGGGTGCCCGCACCATGGTCATTATCAAGGTTGGTAAGTTCAACGTTGATGTCGATACCAACCATCCCCTGGCAGGCAAGACGCTGACCTTCGACATCGATATCGTTACAGTACGTGATGCGACGGCCGAAGAAATAACCCACAAACATGCCCATGGTGTGGGTGGACATCAGCACTAAGGCGTTTAAGATAACCCTTCCCCGGTGCCATCTCTAGATTAAGACCGGGATGCAGCGGGCCCTGTTGCCCCGGCCTCTGCTTAGTGATCATTAGTCATAATAAAAGGCATTATAAAAGTCATCATCTACAAGGACATCCCCATACCGATGAGCAATCAATCGACACCCTCGACCGAGACCCTTCCTGCTGCTCTTAAACCCTTTGCCAGCTTCACTTTAGAACGTCGCCAGATGATCGACTCGTTAGGCGTAGAGGTCGCCGAGTATCATCATCAAGAGACCGGCGCCAAGCATTACCATATAGCGGCAGACAATACCGAGAATGTGTTCCTGGTAGCGCTGCGGACCCTGCCGCAGGATTCTACCGGCGTGGCCCATATTCTTGAACACTCGAGCCTGTGTGGCAGTGAGAAATACCCGGTGCGCGATCCGTTCTTTATGATGACCCGGCGCTCGCTCAACACCTTTATGAACGCCATGACCAGTTCCGACTGGACCGCCTATCCGTTTGCCAGCCAGAACCCTAAAGATTTTTTCAATCTGTTGGATATCTATCTGGATGCAGTGTTCTTCAGCAGGCTGGACAGGATGGACTTCGCCCAGGAAGGCCATCGGCTTGAGTTTTCAGAAGTAGGTAATACCGACTCGCCGCTGGTGTACAAAGGAGTGGTCTACAACGAGATGAAGGGGGCGATGAGCTCGCCGGTCAGTCTGCTATGGCAGACGCTGAGCAAGCATCTGTTTCAGAACACCACCTACCATCACAACAGCGGTGGCGATCCCGAAGTAATCCCCACGCTGACGTACGAGCAGCTTAAAGCCTTCTATGCCAGCCATTACCATCCCAGCAATGCGGTCTTTATGACCTTCGGCGATCTGCCGGTCAGTCAGTTGCAGCAGCGTTTTGAGACCGAGGCGCTAAGCCGCTTTACCCTGCAGTCGGAACAGATTTCGGTGCCCGACGAGCAGCGTTACTTCGCACCTATTCGAGTGGAAGAAGCCTATCCGCTCGAGGATGAGGATGCGTCTGCCAAGACTCACGTAGTGCTGGGCTGGCTGCTGGGTAACAGCGTCGATCTGGAGCAGCAGCTGGAGGCGCATCTGTTATCTCAAGTGCTGCTCGATAACAGCGCCTCACCGCTGCGTTATGCGCTCGAATCGTCAGAGTTGGGCAGCGCTCCCTCGCCGCTCTGTGGTCTGGAAGATTCCAACCGCGAGATGAGCTTCATGTGTGGCCTGGAGGGCTCTGAGCCGGCGCAGGCCGATGCTATCGAAGCGCTGGTGTTACAGGTGCTCGAACGGGTCGTCGCCGAGGGTGTCCCTCAATCCCAGATCGAAGCGGCGCTGCACCAGCTGGAACTGAGCCAGCGTGAGGTCGGCGGTGACAGCTATCCCTACGGTCTGCAGCTGATGATGAGCGGTCTGGGGGCTGCGATTCACCGCGGTGATCCGGTGGCGGCCATCAATCTGGATCCGGTGCTGGAGTCGCTGCACCAGAAGATCCAGCAGCCCGACTATATCCAGCAACAGGTTAAACGCCTGCTGCTGGATAATCAGCATCGGGTGCGCTTGACCCTGCGTCCGGATACTCAGCTGGCGACCCGGCGCGATCAGGCCGAAGCCGACCGCCTGGCCGCGATCAAGAGCAACCTGAGTACCGAGCAGAAGCAAGAGCTGATCGATCAGGCCAGTGCCCTCAATGCCCGCCAGAACCAGGTCGACGATGAGTCGATCCTGCCCAAGGTAGGGCTCGAGGATGTGCCGGCCGAGGTGACTATTCCCGAAGGTGAAACTCAGACCCTGAGCTGCGGCGAGCGGGTGTTCTATGGCCGGGGTACCAACGGCCTGGTGTATCAGCAGCTGCTGGTCGAGCTGCCGCAGTTCAGTGAGACCCAGTTAAATCTATTGCCGTTGTACAACAACTGTCTGACCGAGCTTGGCTGTGGCGCACTCAGTTATCCTGAGGCTCAGGCTTGGCAGGCCAGTGTCTCCGGTGGTATTAGCGCCTATACCTCAGTCCGGGGCGCGATCGATGACGAGCAGCAGGTCAAGGGCTTCTTTACGCTGTCGGGCAAGGCTCTGGCTCACAATGGCGCCAAGCTGGCGGAGCTGATGAGTGCCACCTTTACCCAGCTGCGTTTCGATGAATACCCCAAGATTCGCGAACTGATGGCACAGATGCTGGCGCGTAAGCAGCAGGGCATCACCGGCAGCGGTCACGCCCTGGCGATGATGGCGGCATCCAGCCTTTACAGCCCGGCAGCATCCCTGGCTGAACGCCAGCAGGGGCTGCACAGCATCACTCACCTCAGGCAGCTCGATGCCAGCCTTCAGGATCCTCAGGCGCTGCAGCAGTTGGCGCAACAGTTGGCCGAGATCCACCAGTTGTTGCTCCAGGCTCCCCGCCATTTCCTTACGGTGGCAGAACCGGCCCGCCGCGATGAACTCGATCAGACCCTGGAGCAGCACTGGTTGCCACAGGCATCGTCGCTGGCATTCACTCCGTTTTCGTTGGCTTCGACGCGCGCAGCGGTGCAGCAGGTCTGGAGTACCAATACCCAGGTAAACTTCTGCGCCAAGGCCTTTGCCACCGTCTCGGTCGAGCACCCGGATGCGGCGGCATTGACGGTGCTGGGTGAGTTCCTGCGTAATGGCTTCCTGCACCGGGCGATCCGCGAGCAGGGCGGCGCCTACGGTTCGGGCGGCAGTCAGGATTCTGCTAACGCCTGCTTCCGTTTCTTCTCCTACCGCGACCCGCGGATCGAAGAGACGCTGGCCGATTTCGACCAGTCGGTTAACTGGCTGCTGGAATCAGTGCATGGCGACAGCCGTCTTGAAGAAGCGGTGCTGGGAGTGGTCAGCAGTATCGATAAGCCTGGCTCTCCGGCGGGTGAGGCGAAGCAGGCGTATCACAGCGCGCTCTTCGGCCGCACCCCCGCGCAACGCCAGCAGTTCCGAGCACGGATCCTGACAGTCACCCTCGAGGATCTGCAGCGGGTTGCCCGTCGCTACCTCAAGGATCAGCCGGCGAGTGTGGCGGTTATTACCGACCCTAAACAAGCCGAGCGTCTGACAGAGCAGGGCTACCAGCCGTTTAAGGTCTGATCTCTGAGTATGGGTGCGAGGTAGGCTGGGATGCAATCCCAGCTATCTGCCCCATGCGAACCTACACAGGTGCCCGAGTATCTGCAAGGATTGTAGCTGGGATTGCATCCCAGCTACAATCCAGTCAAACATGGCAGATGAAGGCTCCTGCAGTAGCTGCACGCCTCACATCCCTGTGGGTTGAGCATGTAAGTAGTGTCTTTGCGCTTGTCGAATGTAACGATCGCTGAATTCTGGGGGAGGGGAGTATCACTGTATTTTTTTATCAGGTGTTAAAAAATCGAGCGCCATCTTATATCAAATATTTACTGATTGGAAAGCGTTAAATATCTGGTCATCATCTTTAGAGTTTATAGCTGACCTGTTTAGGTCTGTGTCTGCTGTTTTTATAAGGTGTACCTTCAAAGACTCAGTTCTATTTAACTAGATTATGCTACAAGTAAGTCTTTTCGTAGCACCTTATAACGTTCGTTATCTGATTTACAATCCTTCGTTTTTTTAAGCAGGCTATTTAGTCTCCTTATTGCCTGTTTGCTCGTAACAGGCTGATAATTATATCTTTGATTGTCAGCGCCTGCTTTGTGTATGGGCCGCTTCGACACCGGTATGCTGTGCGTTTATGTTATATGGAGGACGTTGCCAGGACGACAGGAGTGACGCTATAACGGCTCTAGACCGTCTATTAAAAATATAATTTTTTGACAGCAATCACAAGCATTGTACTTGGGTGATATAAGGACTAGTCTCGGCTGATTAGAGCGGATTTTGCGACTGAATTTAAGGGCAGATATTCATAGATATTATTGAACGTTTAGGTTTAATGTGTGGAGACTTATGCATAATTATTGGAGCGAAACTATTGCTGCCGCGCATCGATTGCGTCGTGAGTTACATGCTAATCCTGAATTAGCATGGCAAGAGCTGCGCACCGCCGAACGCATTCGTGAAGAGCTTTCCAGGCTAGATATTCCTTGGCGCGTCTGTGCGGATACCGGCACAGTCGCGCTACTGAACCCTACAACCAAGGGCCATTCCCACGTCAAGGACCATCCACATATAGCGTTGCGGGGTGATATAGACGCTCTGCCTATTACCGAGCGTAGTGGTAAAGACTGGTCTTCGCTGCATGAGGGTTGTATGCATGCCTGCGGCCATGATGGTCACACCGCGACGCTGCTGGCGACCGCGCAATGGCTTAAACGCGTCGAAACCTCGTTGCCGGGGCCCGTTACCCTGCTGTTTCAGCCCGCAGAAGAGGGGGGGCATGGCGCCAAGAAGATGATCGCTGATGGCGCCCTGGAGGGGATAGATCGTATTTATGGCTGGCACAATTGGCCGGCGCTCGAGTTTGGTCAGTTGCTCTGTCCGAGTGGCATCGTTATGTGCGGCAATGGCACCTTCAGCATTACGGTGACGGGCGTGGGCGGTCATGCGAGTCAGCCAGAACTATGCCGGGATCCGGTCTTGGCGGCCAGTGCCATCACCCTCGCCGTGCAGCAGATTATCAGCCGTCGCCTGCCGCCCCAGCAGGCGAATGTCATCAGCATTACCTCCATAGACGCCCCCAGCGGTCCGACGGTTATTCCTGAAAAAGCGGTGCTTGGCGGCAGTATCCGGGTCGCCACCGAAAGCGCGCGTCAGGAGATCGGCACGTTACTCCGCAGCATCAGCGAACATACGGCGGCGAGCTATGGGGTTCACTGTCAGGTCGATATCGAGCCGCGTTATCAGGCCACGATTAACCACGAGCAACCAGCCGCTGAGGTCCGTGCCTGCTGGCAACAGCTAAATGGCATTGAAGCCCTGGAAACACAGCAGTTGCCACCGATCATGGCCTCTGAGGATTTTAGCTATTATCTGCAGGAAATTCCCGGCGCCTTCGCGCTTATCGGCGCGAATGACGGGCCAGGGAATGTGCATCCCTGTCATAGTCCCATTTACGATTTCAATGATCGCCTTATAGAACCTGTTACTAAGCTATTTACTCGTCTTGTTAGTGCCTCTTTGCCATAGCAGACCCTGAGGGGTCTGCTATGGCCTGCTGCACAAGAAGTCATAAGAAGCCATAAAAAGAGAAAACAAAAAAAAGATAAAAATACACTTTTAGGAGAGAGACTATGAATATATTTCAAGAACGGGAATCGGAAATTCGCGGCTATTGCCGAGTCTATCCCACGACCTTTGACACCGCCTCTAATGCCCGTCAGACCGATGTAGATGGTAAGGAATACATCGATTTCTTTGCCGGTGCTGGGGTTTTGAATTTTGGCCATAATAATGAACGTATGAAAAAGGCGATGATTCAATATCTTGAGCGTAATGGTGTCACTCATAGTCTCGATATGCACAGTGTGGCCAAGCAGAACTTTATGGAACGTTTTGTTAAGACTATTCTCGAGCCGCGCAATATGCCGCATAAGCTGCAATTTATGGGGCCCACCGGTAGTAATGCCGTCGAGGCTGCTCTGAAACTTGCACGGCGGGCGACGGGTCGACAGGACATCGTGGCGTTTAGTCATGGCTTTCATGGGATGACGCTGGGGGCCTTAGCCTGTACTGCCAACGAGGCCTTTCGAGGCGCGGCAGGGGTTCCTTTAAATCATGTTAGTCATGCACCCTTCGGCTGTGAAACAGCCTGTGCGGGTTGCGAGCTGGGCTGTGGCCTGTCCAGCATCAAACAGTTGCGCGCCAACTATGCAGACAGTTCCAGTGGTATCAAGCCACCGGCTGCCTTTCTGGTTGAGATCATTCAAGCCGAGGGTGGTGTCAAAGTCGCGGATAAAGCCTGGTTGCAAGAGCTTCAGGCATTAGCGCAGGACGTAGGCGCGCTGCTTATTGTCGATGATATTCAGGTGGGTTGTGGTCGCACAGGCAGTTATTTCAGCTTTGATGGGTTGGGTCTGGATCCCGATATTATTTGTTTGGCAAAAGGAGTTGGGGGCATGGGTACGCCACTGGCCTTGAATCTGGTCAAGCCAGAGATCGATAAGCACTGGAAGCCCGGCGAGCATACCGGCACGTTCCGAGGTCAAGGCCTGTCCTTCGTGGCAGGGGCCGAGGCGATGAGTTATTTCGAAGACGATAAACTGATGAATCAGGTTCTTGAGCATGGTATCAGCATCTCGAAGGCGATTGCCCCGCTGGCAGTACAGTTTTCGCAGATAGAGATTCGGGGCAAAGGCATGATCTATGGGATCGATCTCGCCTCCGGGGATCAGGCTAAAGAAATTGTGAATGAGTGTTTTAAGGCAGGCTTATTGGTGGCGGCCTGTGGCACGGGTGGCCGGGTGATCAAACTGATACCGCCCCTGACCATACCTGAAAAAGACCTGCAGCAAGGTTTAGCTATATTTATGGAGAAGACCCTCCAAGTTGTTGGAGGTGCGGCATGAAGCCAAGAGACGACATGACCTTTCCGTTCGCCGAGTATGAGCGGCGGATACTGGAGTTGCGGCAGCGTATCGCTCAGCGCTGTCTGGATGCGGTGGTGATTACCGATCCTGAAAATATTTTGTATCTGACCAATTATCAGACAACGGGTTATTCATTCTTTCAGGCGCTGGTGGTTCCTCTGGATCAAGAGCCGTTTATGATCACCCGTGCCCTGGAAGCGTCAAATGTCTATGCCCGTACCTGGGTAGAAATAACCAAACCCTATCCTGACACTGGCGATGCCATTCAAATGCTGGTCGATGCCTTGCGGGAGTTCGGTCTGGCCGATAAACGCATCGGCTACGAACGTAATAGCTACTTTTTCCCGGCTTATCAGCAAGACGTTATTCATACCACCCTGAAGAAGGCCAAACTTTTAGATTGCTTTGGGATTGTTGAGCAGGGTCGGGTGTGTAAATCAGCGGTTGAAATAGACATCATGCGTCTAGCTGCCAAGGCAACGGAAGCCGGAATGCAGGCCGGGCTGGACGCGAGCGTCGCCGGTGCCAGTGAAAATGATATAGGGGCGGCCGTGAGTGCCGCCATGTTTCGCGCGGGTGGGGAGCCGCCGGCCGTTATGCCTTACATTACCTCGGGGCCACGTAGCATGATTGGTCATGCGACCTGGGAGGGGCGGATAGCGCAACCCGGCGAACATGTATTCTTAGAAGTGGGGGGCTGTTATCGTCGCTATCATACCGCGATGATGCGCACCGTGGTGCTGGGTAAACTATCCAACTCCATGTATGCAGCCCAGGAGAAGATGAAACATGCGCTGCATGTCCTTCACGACACGATTCAACCCGGGATGACCGTGTCGGATGCCGATAACATGATCCGCAATATCATTACCGACAACGATGTCGGCGCGCAGTTGATCACCCGCTCTGGCTATTCGATAGGGATAGCCTTTCCGCCCAGTTGGGATGAAGGCTATATCGTTAGTTTAAAACAGGGTGAATCACGGATTCTCGAACCCGGCATGACCTTCCATGTTATTCCCTGGATGTGGGGCGTAGACGGCGATAAGTCCTGTGGTATCTCGGATACTATTCAGATTACCGACAAGGGTTGTGAATCCTTCTTTACGATGGACCGTGATTTTGTGGTGAAGCCCGACCAGGGCAAGAAAACGCTCAGTAAACCCGCTGAAGCAAAAGTAAAAGAACCACTAAGCGCTGAGGTCAAAGCACCTGAAAGCAACCCGGTGAGCGTAGTCAGTTCCCGTAAATCTGAAAGCAAGTCCCCGACATAGAGAGGTTACGATGCTAGTAGCAAAAAATCCCTTTAATGAAACCCTCAGCGGCGACTATCCGGCGCTTAAGAATGAACAGATACATCAGGCTATTGTTGCGGCCCACGATGCAGGTTCTTCATGGAACGCCTTAGGTTATTCGGCTAGAGCCGAGGTGCTGCGAGCGGTGGCAGTGGAATTGCGCAACCAGAAGCAGGCGCTGGCCGAGCTGATGGCCATCGAAATGGGCAAGCCCATTAAAGAAGGCGCAGCGGAAGTCGAGAAAGCCGCTGGGTGCTGCGAATTTTATGCTGAACAGGCCGCCGGCTTTCTAAAAAATGAGACGCTGCAGTCCGATGCCTCAAACAGTTATGTGTGCTTTCCGCCACTGGGAACCCTGCTGGGGATTCTGCCTTGGAACGCGCCTCTGTGGTTGGCGTTTCGCTATCTGGCCCCGGCATTGATGGCGGG
>JBLHND010000084.1:0-15478 GCA_047622605.1 Motiliproteus sp.
TGGCTTCAAAAGATCGCCTGCAGGCAGGCTCCCACAGTTACATCGCAACAACTCACTAATATATAGCCTAAAAAAAGGTCTGTTATGGAAATCCTGAAGACCTTTGGCCTGTTTTTCATTACGGCTATCGCAGAAATTGTCGGTTGTTATCTGCCTTATCTTTGGCTCAAGCAGGATCGTTCGGCTCTACTCTTAATTCCGGCAGCCTTTAGCCTGGCAGCCTTTGCCTGGCTGCTTACGTTACACCCTCAGGCAGCAGGACGCGTTTACGCCGCTTATGGCGGGGTGTACATCAGCACCGCGTTAATCTGGCTGTGGGCCGTGGATTCTGTTCGCCCGACCCTGACAGACTGGATCGGGGTCGGTGTTTGTTTGATCGGTATGGCGATCATTATGCTTGGGTCACCTCATACCTAGTGACGCCTGAACCGCCGTTGCATCGAACTCTGGGGCTGCTCTTGTTGAAACCAGTTCCAGGCATTAAGCCTGCTGAGGTCCATGGGTATTCACTCCGGATGCGGTCGATGGGGCTGCCAAGAGCGCTGCAGCGGCGGGGCGTTCTGCTGCAGAGAACAATGGCGACGCCCTTCCGGATAGTGGGGTCTGGATAGCAAAGGCAACGACACCCTCCTTGATACTGATAGCCACCTCGCTACCCTCAGGGCACTCCCCCTCGACGATCTTCATCGCCAGCGGGTTTTCGATCTGCCGTTCGACCTCCCGTCGCAGCGGTCTGGCTCCGTAAACAGGATTAAAGCCGTCCAGGGTCATTTTTTCGACCACTTCCGCGCTGATCTTCAGGCTGATCTGGTGTAGCTGCATCCGCTGAATCAGTTCATCGATAAACAGCTGTGTAATCTGATGCACATGCGACTTTTCGAGGTAATGAAACACGATGATGTCATCAAGCCGGTTAAGGAATTCTGGCTTAAAGAACCGCCTAACCTCGCGCATAACCAACTGCTTGGCGGCGTGGTAATCAGGGGTTGTAGAGCGGATAAAACCCGGTGGGCGCTTATCCGGGGAGAGGGCCTCGGTACCTAAATTGGAGGTGCCTATCAGGATGGTATTACGGAACGAGATCACTCGACCCTGCGCATCGGTGAGATGGCCCTCTTCAAGAATCTGCAGCAGGATGTTAAAAACATCCGGGTGTGCCTTCTCCATCTCGTCCAGCAACACCACGGTATAGGGGTTACGGCGGACTTTTTCGGTCAACTGACCCCCTTCGCCATAGCCGATATAACCGGGCGGAGCACCAATGATCTTGGAGACCTCATGGCGCTCCATATACTCCGACATATCCAGGCGTACGATCCGCGATTCATCGTCCAGCAGGAAGGCGGCCAGCGCACGTGCCAGCTCGGTCTTACCTACACCGGTAGGACCTAAAAAAAGGAAAGAACCGATGGGCCTCTTGGTGTCGGTGATCCCGGTGCGATTTCTGCGAATCGCATTCGCGACCGCACGCACCGCATCCTGCTGGCCAACGATGCGCTGGTGCAGCTTGAGTTCCATTCGGGCCAATTTATCGGCCTCCGACTCCAGCATTCGAGTGACAGGGATACCCGTCCAGCGTGAAACCACCGCCGCGATATCATTGGCGGTCACCGAGACCTCGGTCTGGCTACGCTGCTGAATCCAGCATTCATGCTCGGTTTTAAGCTGTGCCTCAAGCTTGATAATCTCCATCTGCAGCTCCGCGGTCTGTTCAAACCGCTGAGAGTTAAAGGCCGCTGTTTTTTCTTGCTGTAGCCGTTGCTTGTCCAGTTCGAGCTGCTTCAGCTGAGGAGGCATCGAGTTCAGGAGGATGTGCTTGTGGGCGCCGGCTTCGTCCACCAGGTCGACGGCCTTATCGGGAAGGCAACGATCGGTAATGTATCGCTCCGACAGCTCGGCTGCGGCCTTGAGTGCCTCAGGTTCATAATGGGTCTGATGATGGCTCTCGTAGCGCCCAATGATCCCTTCCAGGATACGCAGGGTTTGTTCGACACTCGGCTCGCGGATCAGGATGGGATGAAAGCGCCGTTCCAGGGCTTTATCGGCCTCGATATAGGTACGATACTCACTGAGGGTGTCGGCACCGATCACCTGCAAACTACCCTGAGCCAATGCCGCCTTAAGCATACTGGGGGCATCGAGCCCGCCGGCATTGGCACCGGCGCCCACCACCGTGTGCAGCTCGTCGATAAACAGTATCACCTGGCCCTGGGCTTTGATCACCGCATCTCGAACCGCTTTGAGGCGCGACTCAAACTCACCGCGCATATTCGATCCGGCCACGATCTCTGCCATATCCAACGACAGTACGCGCTTATTGAGCAGCGTATCGGGGACATTGGCACTGGCGATCCGTTGCGCCAGACCTTCCACAATCACCGTTTTACCCACGCCTGCCTCACCGATAATGGCCGGATTATTCTTTTTGCGCCGGGACAGGGTTTGAATGATCTGACCAATCTCATCCTCGCGACCGATCACCGGATCCAGTTCGCCATTACGCGCCATTTCGGTCAGATCCTGGGTAAATCTGGACAGAGTATCCGCTTCTGATTCGGTATCCTCGCTGATTATTTTCTGTCCGCCACGCAGCCTCTTGAGACTATCCAGAGCCTGCTGGCGATTGATACCGATACTCTGCAGACATTTGGCGGTATGTCCTGATTTGGCATCGAACAGCGCCAGAAACAGGGTGCCGCTGGAGATATATTCATCGCCCAGCTCTTTGCTCTGCTCAAGGGCGACTTGAAACATCGCCTCCAGCGATGGGGACCCCAACAGCTGTGGCGACTTCGACGGGATGGGATCTTTGTAGTGTTGATAAACCTCACCCTTCAATCTGGAAATAGCCTCTTTCTCATTAGGAATCAATTCCTTAAGTATCTTTAAAGCGTCTGATTCCGGCTGTGACAATAAGGCTAACAGGATGAAGTCAGGGGTCAGGATGTTTTGCTGCAGAGCGGCCATCTCACCGATCGCCTGCTCGACGGTATGGCGCACCTTTTTGGTGCTCTGTTCAATATAGTGTTGGATCATGTTGTTCCCTCAACGGTGTCCTTCCAGTACCCACATCCTGGCGTTAAGCCGGTCCCGCTCCTCCAACAGTTCGATGCAGAGCGCCAACCCCGGCAAGTTAATACCCAGATCCTGCTGCAGCCGTAGCGCCCGCTGCAGACGCACCAGATCCTGGCCACTAAACCACCAGTCCGCAGGCGCCTGGCCCCGGGGCTCCAGCACCCCTATCTGAACCATCTCGATAATCACGGCTACCTCGACGCAGCAGCGCTGAGAGAGGTCGTTGAGGTCTAACAACAGCCGCTCATCAAGCAGTTCGCCGATCACCATCAACTGCGTGTTACTCATAGCGCCTCCTGCCGTTTTCAGAGTGAGATCGTCGTTATAATCCTAGTAGCGTTCGAGGGTTAAAGGGCAACGCTGCGGCCATCTGCTGGTAGAGCCTGGTGGCTTCAGGGCTCGTCGCCGGCGGCGTCTCTATCCGTAAGATCACCACCTGGTCACCCGCCGGCTGACCCGGTAACCCCCGACCCTGCAGGCGTAGCTTATGACCACTCTGAACCCCGGGAGGAATAGTCATCAGCACCGCTCCGCCCAGGGTTGGAATCTTTAAACGGGCCCCCAGCGCCGCTTCCCAGGGCGTGACGGGGAGATCGAGAAAGATAGAGCGCCCTTCGGCACGAAAATAGGGATGGGGTTCGAAGCTAACCTCTAAAAAAAGATCGCCCTCAACACCCCCGCCGATACCGGCCCCACCCTGTTTCGGCAAGCGGATCTGCTGGCCCTCGCAGATACCCTTAGGAATGTGCACATTGACCTTAAGCTCCTTAGAGACCGGTGTTCCCTGAGGCCTGGGCTGCGTGGGTTGCTGAGTGTGCAGCGCCAGGATGCGCTGAGAACCCTCATAGGACTCATTCAACGTCAGTCGAATGCGGGCATGAAGATCGGAGCCCCTGAGGGGATGCGGGTTTGGCCTCGTCTTAAAACCACCCCTGGCACTCTGATCGCGGAAGATAGAGGAAAAAAAATCACTGAAGCCCCCCCGTTCCATCTGCTGGGGGTCAAAACCGGCCTGGCTGACTTCAAAATGCCAGTCAGGTGGCGGTCGGAACTCCTGGCCCTGGCCCCAACCCGAGCCTAACTGGTCATAGGCCTTGCGTGCCTTGGGGTCTTTGAGCACCTGATACGCCTCGTTGACCTCTTTAAAACGGGCCTCGGCCTGCTCCTCCTTACTGACATCCGGATGGTATTTTCTAGCCAGCTTTTGGTATGCGCGTTTTATGGCCGTTTTATTGGCTCCGCGCTCGACCCCTAGGGTCTTGTAATAGTCCTTATATTCCATCTGCTAATCCGCTGGCCAATAGTTCCCTATAGAACCAAGGATAGTCTAGAGTTTTGGGGGAGGAGATTCATATTCAGGGTCATCGTCACGGCATTCTGGCACTAACGAGAGCGGCAATGCTAAAGCGATTCGGTGACACTTAACCACACAGTTAACCACACACTTAACCGCACATAAGGAGGGAACTACTGTGAGTAACTTACGCCGAGAACAACTCTCTGAAGACCAGTACAGTCCTTTAGATGCAGGCTGGGATGCCTGTCTCGAGGGTAGGCGGAGCAGCGACAACCCCTACTCGATCACTAACTGGAAGCATTACGATTGGCAGCAGGGCTGGGATCTGGCAGCGGCCTCAGACCCTCCGGACTCAGTGCTTGGCTCAACGCCTGGCTCTGCACCCTCACGCCTTGCTAGCGAACCTATAAAATGCCACCCCCATCGGGGATAGCACCGACCCCAGGCTCGGCGCACGCGTGGCGAAACCACGTTCAATCCTGCGTGTTATTAGCGATCATGGCAGGATTCGTGGCGTTATTCGGCTATGTGCTCTGGGGCATCCTGGGCATGCTGATACTGCTATGCAGCTGTGCCCTCAGCATCCTGTTTATTCCTTCGTTCTCACCCCAGCTGATGCTGCGAATGTATGGGGCAAGGATTATCGATCCTGACCAGGCACCGGCACTCTGGGCAATACACTCAGCGCTATCCGAGCGCGCCAACTTGGCGGCCATACCGAGCCTTTACTATATCCCCAGCCAGGTGCCCAATGCCTTTGCGATGGGGTCTAAACAATGCTCAGTCATCGCGCTCAGCGATGCGCTGTTGCAGCAATTGAGCCTCCGTGAACTAGAGGGCGTTATCGCTCATGAGATCAGCCATATACACAACAATGACCTCTGGATCCTGGGGCTTGCCGACCTCTTCAGTCGCACGACTATGTTGTTATCGCTGATGGGGCAGCTCCTATTAATTGCGACCCTTCCGCTGTTGCTGTTAAGCGATCTGACCATCAATTGGCTGGCCGTTTTTTTATTGATCGTAGCGCCTCTTATCAATCTCTTGGCGCAACAGGCGTTGTCCAGAACGCGCGAATTCGAGGCCGATCTGAGTGCCGCCCGGTTAACCGGAGACCCTGAAGGCTTAGCCCAGGCATTAATGAAAATTGATGCCTTCGAAACGGTTTGGAGTGCCCGGTTTTTTATTCCGGGTCAACGCACACCCGGCCCCTCGTCGTTACGGAGCCACCCGCCGACCAGCAAACGGGTGGCTCGTTTATTGAGGTTCAGGCCGATGCCGGCGGCACCTGGTGGCATTAGCCTCCAGCCTCTCGACAGAGACTCTGGTGCAAAATTAGGCAGAGACCCTGCTAAGACTGATGTCGACAGGCGCCGCAGGCCCGTTAACCGGCCGCGCAGGCACCTCAATGGGCTCTGGTACTAGAAATAAAGAGCATAATAAAGAGCCGCATTAATAGTGTCAGCAGCAACGCCCGCTGAGGTCACCGCGGGTGCCAGCCGATGTGCCTCTCAAGGGCGTTGTTTAATGAGCTTGCGAAGCAGGATCGTTATACTACCCGACCATACTTATCGCAGGAGTCCGCATGAAACTATTAACCATTCTCGGTATCGCTGTCGGCGGAAGCCTGATCGCGGTCATCATCCTGTTTATCGTTAAGGGCATAGATTCCAAGCAGGGAGAAGCACCGGGACTGATAAATCTACAGCTATCAGCCTGCTCGGCCAAACCCAACTGCGTCAGCAGTGAAGCAGGCACGCCAGGCGACAAGAAGACAGCTCCCTTTGCGCTGACTGCAGGACAGATCGAACAGGACTGGGACCGGTTGCAAAGGGTGATCCGCGATCACGGCGGAGCATTGATCCGGGTTGAACCGGAGTATTTAGCGGCGACCTTTACCAGCTCGCTGTTTGGCTTTGTCGATGATCTGGAAGCGCGTCTTGATAAGCCCAATAACGTCATCCAGATACGTTCGGCCTCGAGGGTTGGCACCAGTGATCTGGGTGCCAACCGGACCCGAGTGGAACTGTTGCGCCAGCGTTACGTGGCTAAGCCCTAGCCGCCATCGTCAGGCTGAAGCCGACCCACAGGGATGTGTCTATCCATGAGAGAAGTGCAGCAAGTCCGCAGGGAACGGACGCTGCCGACCTACAGCGGTTCAGACAGTTCGGCCAGGGGATCATCGACGGGGGCTGATAAGCCGCTCACCTCCAGGGTGATATGACTCACTCGCGGCCGTTTTGCCTGCAGCTGTACTTCCAGCTCGCGAGCAATCTCTTCGGTGCGTGCCAGGGCCAGCTCTACGGCCGCACGAGTATGAATATACTGTACCAGTGGCTGCTGTTCCTGCCGCTCCAGCGACAAACTGGCCAGCAGAGCCCGGCTGCGCTGCTCGATACGGGGCTGCAGTGTTAGTAGCACGGCCTCTTCGCGCAGCTCTATATCGGCCACCAGCACCGTCGTTTTCTCATCGATAATCACAGAACGCAGGTCGTGCAGCCGACTCACTTCCGGATGCTCGACCACCAGCTGGCGAAAGATCGCCTCGGCATCCTTATCACGCAGATCAGTCAACGAGCGCATATTGACGTAGCCCAGATAGAAGGCGATCACCCCCAACAGAGCCGCTATAGCGCTGGAAAAACCGACATCCCAGAGCGGATTGCCGGTCTGAGCGGTCATCAGGATGCCGATACTGGCCAGCACCAGGCCTATCATCGCCACCGAATCCTCCAGCACCACCGCCACCAGCGTCGAATCATCACAGCTAAGCAGGTAGCCGAACGGATTCCAGCGCCCCTCAGCCCGCATCCGCCGGTAGAACTCCCTAAAGGCCACCAGAAAGGAGTAGCCTTCCAACAAGAAGGCGATTCCCAGCACCAGCAGGCTGATCCAGAGAATCGGTAGCGAAAAGCCCCAGACCAGCAGATCTGCAGCAGGTTGATAGGTATCCATCTCATGATAACTGTGCCAGGCATGCGCCAAACCTAGACCACAGCCGATAGAGAACAGCCCTATCGCACTCCACAGATTCCACAGATACTTCTTCTGTCCATGGCCAAAGGCGTAGTGCTGATCCGCGGCTTTCTCGGAGACCACCAGCCCGCGATAGAGAAAGCCCTGATTCAGGGTATCCATCAGGCTGTGTATTGCCTCGTTCATCATCGACGCCGAGCCGCTCACCGCTGCGGCAGCAAACTTGATCAGGGTCACGATGCTGTTGGTAGCAATCGCGGTCAGGACCGCTTTTTTCGAACTATTAGCCATAGGGGACTCCCTGTCCAGGCAGCTGATCGGAGATTAAAGCCCGGGAATACCTATAGGGCCGGGAAGATCCGGAATAACAGAACAGCCTTGCAGAACCAGGCTAGCCATTACTATAAAAAAAAATTCAAGACGATACATAATGATTAACCACTGAGTCCGGGACAGATTTCTGCCGGGGAACCTACGTTAGCACAACCAGGAGGCTGGCGGGCGCCGCCTGACAGACCTTGCGAAAGTATATACAATTGATTTTTTTGATTGCCCCCAAGGAACCTCGTGAGCACTAAACCCCGCTATCAGCAGATCAAAGACTTTATTGTCGACGCCATCAATCAGGGCATTTATCTCCCGGGCAGCAAAATACCCACCGAAATCGAGCTGGCGGCCCAGTTTGAGGTGAGCCGGATGACGGCTAATAAGGCCATCCGCGATCTGGTGCAGGACAGCCGGCTGGTTCGTTATGCAGGATTGGGCACCTTTGTCACCGCCGCCAAAGCCGAATCGCCACTGCTGGATATTCGTAACATTGCCGACGAGGTGCGCCAACGCGGGCATCGTTACAGCGGTGCCGTCATGCTACTCGAACAAAGCAGCGCCAACGATGCCATGGCCCTGCAACTGGGCACCCCGGTCGGTACCCCGCTGTTTCATTCGGTGATCGTTCACAGCGAAGACGACCTGCCTATCCAGCTCGAAGAGCGCTTCGTGATCGCCAGCCTGGTACCGGGTTATCTGGAGCAGGATTTCTCGAATCTCACCCCCAACGAATATCTGTCCCGTAACTGCCCCATCTCCAGTGTTGAACATATCGTCGAAGCGGTCCTTGCCGCCAAGGATGCGCAAAGGCTGCTAGCGATCGATGCAGGCACCCCCTGCATCCTGGTCCAGCGCCGCACCTGGTCGAACAATCAGCTGGTGAGCTTCGCGCGCCTGACCCACCCGGGACCGCGCTATAAGTTGCGCTCTTTGACCCAGCTCACCTCCTGAGGGGATCAGTCCCGCCGCTCCGCCGCCCTTATTGCTAGAGATTAGGGTAGAATTCGTCACACGCCCTGCCCTGCCAACCCCGTCAAAACCTGACCGTAAGAAACTGAGACCCATGCAATCTAAAGCCACCAAGATCCTGGTTCTCGGGGTCATTCTTTCTCTGAATTCGAGCCTGTCAGCCGCACGAATCGAGTATCAGCGTGATAACGCCTCTGCGCTGATCGCTATCTTTGAAGCCAGAGGGACCTGTGATGCCGACTCTGGAGCACTCTTCCCGGGCAAGCGCTGGTCGGTCTTTAAGCTCGCGGGGGAAACCTCCTACGAAGGCCCTGATGATAGTGGCCGCACGCTGCTGGACAGGTCCATCGCAGCTTGGGAAGCCGCTCTCTGCAGAACCGCTGAGGGGTCCGTTAACCGACTCTTGCGCCAATAACCCACAGGGGGCTATGTTTCTTTGTGGGTTAGCCGTCAAACGCGCCTGCATAGACGGCACGCCACACAGGGACGTGGGAAGTGCAGCACGTCCGTCGAGAACGTACGCTGCCAAACCGCAGGTCTATAGTTGGCTTATCCCGTCCTTTAATGTATATATGTATGTATATACATTAAACGAGAGAGAGTCACTCCGTGTGGAACAGCTGCGAACGAATCTGGATTAACGTCCATCTAGCCACCCTCGACCCAGCCGTCGATGACCGTTACGGCAGCCTGCTGAATCAGGCTATCGGGGTCTGTGATGGACGTATCGTTGCTATAGGCGCTATGACGTCCTTACCGGATAACAGCCTACCGGACAACAGCCTCTCGGCTGAGATCATCGACGGTGCGGGCCGCTGGCTGACGCCGGGATTGATCGATGCCCACACCCACCTGGTGTTCGCCGGCAACAGAGCCGAGGAGTTTGAACAACGGCTGCTCGGTGCCAGCTATGAAACGATCGCCCGGAGTGGCGGCGGAATCCAGTCGACCGTCAACGCCACCCGCAAGGCCTCCGTCGCCGAGCTGGTCGCCCTGGCAGAACCACGCCTCAGGGCCCTGCTGGCCGAGGGAGTGACTACGGTAGAGATCAAGTCGGGCTATGGCCTGGAGTTGACCACCGAGCTGAATATGCTACGCGCCGCCAAACAGCTGCAACAGCGCTATCCGGTCAGAGTCTCTACCACCTTGCTGGGCGCGCACGCCCTGCCCCCCGAATTCAAGGATGATGCCGACGGCTACATCGACTGGGTCTGTGCCGAGCTGATCCCTGCGGCCGCGCACGAGGGTCTGGCCGATGCGGTGGATCTGTTCTGCGAGACCCTGGCCTTCACCCCGGCCCAGAGCGAGCGGGTCTTTATTGCCGCGCAGCAACAGGGGCTGGGGATCAAGGCCCATGTCGAACAGCTGAGCAACCAGCAGGGGGCCGCCCTCGCCGCCCGCTATGGCGCCTGGTCGGCGGATCATCTGGAGTTTCTGGACGAATGTGGCGTCATCGCCATGGCCAAAGCAGGGACCGTGGCGACCCTGTGCCCCGGCGCGTTTTATTGCTTGCGCCAGACCCAGCTCCCGCCTATCGAACTGCTGCGCCAGCACCGCGTCCCTATGGCGGTGGCCACCGATCTCAATCCCGGTTCGGCACCGATCGCATCCTTGCAACTGGCGATGCATATGGCCTGCACCCTGTTCCGGCTGACCCCCGCCGAAGCCCTGGCAGGCACCACCCGTAATGCGGCCCAAGCGCTCAATCTGGGCGATCGACTGGGACAGCTCAAGGTCGGGATGCTTGCCGATATGGCGCTCTGGGATATTGAACACCCTGCCGAACTGGCCTATCAGTTTGGTGTTAACCCTCTTGTCCAACGCATCGTCGCAGGGGAAATCTCCTATGCATGAACCCGCCGACATGAGCCTCTGGACAGGTCGCATCGATAGTGAAGAACCGGCCGAGCTGAGCTACCGCCTGCATCAGCTAATCCAGCCGACCTGTGATCAAAAGAGTGTCATGGTGCTCGATCAAAACACGGCCCTGGCGCTGATCGGCTTCTGCTCTGATGAAGGGGTGCGCCGCAATCAGGGGCGCGTCGGCGCACGTCACGGCCCGGACCGGCTGCGGCGCGCGCTGGCCAACCTGCCCTGGCCGGCCGATCTCCCGATCACCGATGCCGGTAATGTGACCTGCCAGGGTCACGACCTGGAGCAGGCCCAGCGGGAGCTGGCCGAGCAGGTCAGTCGTCGCCTGAGTGCCGGCCAGCTGCCCTTCGTGCTCGGCGGTGGTCATGAGATGGCGTATGGCAGCTGGTTGGGGTTGGTCAATCACCTGCAGCAGATTCAGAAACAGGAGCAGAAACAGGCGCAGGCGCAGGCACCCCGGATCGGCATCATCAATTTTGATGCTCACTTCGACCTGCGCCTGGACCGCGAAGGGGCCAGCTCCGGCACCCCCTTCTACCAGATCGCGCAGCAGTGTGAGCAACGGGGTCTGGCGTTCAACTATTGCTGTCTGGGGGTCAGTGCCATGGCCAACACCCAGGCACTGTTTCGGCGTGCCGATAGCCTGGGCGTCAGCTACCGCCGCGATACCGAGATGGCGATCGACCAGCTGGCCGCAACCCGACAACAGCTGCAGCGGTTTATCGACGCTTGCGATGTTATTTACCTGAGCATCGATCTGGATGTGCTGCCCGCCAGTATCGCCCCCGGTGTCAGCGCACCGGCGCCGCGTGGCGTAGGCCTGGACGTATTGGAACCGTTGCTCCAGCAGATCTGCGACTCCGGCAAGCTCAGACTCGCCGATATAGCCGAATACAACCCCGAATTTGATATCGATAACTGGACCGCACGCGTCGCAACCCGCCTGTTTCACCTAATAGCCAACGGAGCCATCAACCGATGAACCCCTCTCAAGCAAATCAATCGACGCAATCGACCCAAGAACAAGGGCAAGCGCAAGAGCAAATGTCTGACCTTCGCCACGACAGCAGCCGCAGTATCCAGTCCCCCACAGGGACCACGCTCAGCTGCAAGAGCTGGCTCACCGAGGCACCGATGCGGATGCTGATGAACAACCTCCATCCCGATGTTGCCGAGCGTCCCGAAGACTTGGTGGTGTACGGCGGTATCGGCCGCGCGGCCCGTAACTGGGCCTGCTATGACAAGATCATCGAGGTGCTGCAACGCCTCGAAGAAGATGAATCCCTGCTGATCCAGTCGGGCAAGCCCGTGGGGGTGTTCAAGACCCACCCCGATGCCCCCCGAGTACTGATCGCCAACTCCAACCTGGTCCCCCACTGGGCCAACTGGGAGCACTTCAACGCGCTCGATAAGCAGGGACTGATGATGTACGGTCAGATGACCGCAGGCTCCTGGATCTATATAGGCTCGCAGGGGATCGTCCAGGGCACCTACGAGACCTTCGCGGCGATGGCCAAGCAACACTTCGACGGCATCGCTACCGGAAAATGGGTGCTGACCGGCGGCCTGGGTGGCATGGGCGGCGCCCAGCCCTTGGCCGCTTCCATGGCGGGTTTTTCCAGTATCACCGTGGAATGCGACGAGACCCGGATCGATTTCCGGCTGCGCACCCGCTATATCGACAAGAAGGCTTACAGCCTCGACGAAGCTCTGGCGCTGATCGACGTCGCCAAGACCAACAACGCCGTGGTGTCGGTCGGTCTGCTCGGCAACTGTGCCGATATCTTCCCCGAACTGGTCGCGCGCGGCATCGTCCCCGATGTGGTCACCGACCAGACCAGCGCCCACGATCCGCTCAACGGCTATCTGCCCCAAGGCTGGACCCTGGCTCAGGCCGCCGAGCTGCGCAAAACCGATGAAGCCGCGGTGGTTGATGCGGCCAAGACTTCGATGGCGCTGCAGGTCCGGGCGATGCTGAGCCTGCAAGCCCGGGGCGCCGCGACCACCGACTACGGCAACAATATTCGCCAGATGGCGCTGGAGAAAGGGGTCGAAAACGCCTTCGACTTCCCGGGTTTCGTCCCCGCCTATATCCGCCCGCTGTTTTGCGAAGGGATAGGCCCCTTCCGCTGGGTCGCCCTGTCGGGTGATCCCGAGGATATCTACAAGACCGATCAAAAAGTGAAAGAGCTGATCCCCGATAATCCACAGCTGCATAACTGGCTGGATATGGCCCGTGAACGTATCGCCTTCCAGGGACTTCCCGCCCGTATCTGCTGGGTCGGCCTCAAGGATCGGGCCCGGCTGGCACTGGCATTTAACGAGATGGTCGGCAGCGGCGAACTCAGCGCACCGCTGGTGATCGGCCGAGATCATCTGGATTCGGGCTCGGTCGCCAGCCCCAACCGCGAAACCGAGGCCATGCTGGACGGCTCCGATGCGGTCTCCGACTGGCCGCTGCTGAACGCCCTGCTCAGCACCGCCGGTGGCGCCACCTGGGTCTCGATCCATCATGGCGGTGGTGTGGGCATGGGCTTTAGCCAGCACGCCGGGGTGGTGATCGTCGCCGACGGCACCACGGCCGCTGCCAAGCGTATTGGCCGGGTGTTGCATAACGACCCGGCAACCGGGGTGATGCGTCATGCCGATGCCGGTTATCAGCTGGCCATCGACTGCGCCCGGGAGCAAGGGCTGGATCTGCCGATGCTCAGTCCCTGAACTCAGATAGCGGATAGCGGATAGCGGATAGCGGATAGCGGATAGCGGATAGCGGATAGCTAACGATAGCCGGCCTGGTCCCAGCCAGGTCTTTCCATCTTTTTTATAGACTGCAATTTTCAGGATTATTATGTACAGACTTCGCATTCAACCCGGCCAGCTGACCCTGGCCCAACTGCGTCAGGTCCAGAGCCAACCCCTGACACTTTCACTGGATCCCGACTGCCATAAGGCGATCCACGCCAGTGCCGCCGCCGTGGCCCGAGTGATCGAACAACACCGAGTCGTCTACGGCATCAACACCGGCTTTGGCCTGCTGGCCAATATCCGCATCGGGCCCGAAGACCTAGAACTCCTGCAGCGCAGTATCGTGCTCTCGCATGCCGCCGGGGTCGGTGAACTGATGAGCGAATCGACCCTGCGGCTGATGATGTGTCTCAAGATCAACTCGCTGGCGCGTGGCTTTTCCGGCATCCGCCTGAAGGTGATCGAAGCCCTGATCAGCCTGGTCAATGCCCAGGTTTACCCCTGCGTCCCGCAAAAGGGCTCTGTGGGGGCCTCGGGCGATCTGGCGCCATTAGCACATATGAGCGCGGTACTGCTGGGTGAGGGCGAGGCGACCTATAAGGGCGAACGGATCTCCGGTGCTCGGGGGCTCGAGATCGCAGGCCTGGAACCGATCACCCTGGCCCCCAAAGAAGGTCTGGCACTGCTCAACGGCACTCAGGCCTCCACCGCCTTCGCACTTCAGGGACTCTTTGCCGCCGAAGACGTCTATGCCGCCGCCACCGTCTCGGGAGCCTTGTCGGTAGATGCGGCACTCGGCAGCCGCGCGCCGTTCGATTCCCGGGTTCATGCGGTGCGCGGTCAGATCGGTCAGATCGATGCCGCAGCGGCCTATCGGCATCTGCTCGACGAGCGCTCCGAGATCAGTGACTCGCACCAGGGCTGTGAGAAGGTGCAGGACCCCTACTCGCTGCGCTGCCAGCCGCAGGTGATGGGCGCCTGCCTGGATCAGATCCGCCACGCCGCCGGCATCCTGCTGATCGAAGCCAACGCGGTCTCCGACAACCCGCTGGTATTTGCCGAAGAGGATACCTTTATCTCGGCGGGCAACTTTCACGCCGAACCTGTCGCGCTGGTCGCCGATAATCTGGCGCTGGCGATCGCCGAAATCGGCGCACTCTCGGAACGCCGCATGGCGCTGCTGATCGACTCCAACCTGAGTAAGCTGCCGCCCTTTCTGGTGGACAATGGCGGGGTGAACTCCGGCTTTATGATCGCCCAGGTCACCGGTGCCGCCCTGGCGTCGGAAAACAAGAGCCTGGCACATCCCGCCTCGGTCGATAGCCTGCCCACCTCCGCCAACCAGGAGGATCACGTCTCTATGGCGACCTTCGCTAGCCGACGTCTCAAGGAGATGGCCTACAACAGCGCCGGCGTGGTCGCCATCGAACTGCTGGCCGCCTGTCAGGGGATCGACTTCCGCGCTCCACTCAGGTCATCCGCGCGCCTGGAAGCGGCTAAGGCCTTGGTACGCAGTCAGGTGCCCTTCTATGATAAAGACCGCTACTTCTCACCGGATATCGAACAGGCGATCGCCCTGATCCAACAGGCGGAATTTCATGAATTTATGCCGGAGAAGTTACTGCCTAGCCTGTAAATTAAAGGGGGACATATTTATTTAGATGACCTAAACCGTTGCCACCGGTCTCACCGGATCCCGAATCCATTCACTCCAGGAGCCTGGATACAGGCGCGCACCCGGCAACCCGGCGATCTCTAATGAGAGCAGCAGATGGCAGGCGGCCGCCCCCGAGCCACAGGTTGTCACCACCGCCGCAGGCGGCACTTTTCCCAGCAGCGGCACTTTTCCCAGCAGCGGCACTTTTCCCAGCAACGCCAACCACTCTGAGCGCAAGATGTCGGCCGCTTTAAAGTGGCCCGAGGCCGTCAGGTTATCCGCCAGCGGACGATTCAGTGATCCGGGAATATGTCCGGCGACGGGATCGATTGGCTCTTGCTCACCACGAAAACGCTCCGGGCTACGGGCATCGACCAGGGTAAACTCGGGGCTCTGCAGATTTGCCAGCACCGCCTCAGCGCTGACCACGCCATCTGGATTGCGCGAGTACGGGTAAGGATCAGCGGGAGTCGCGGCGACAGGTTCGTCAGAGACCGCGCCCTCAGTCGCGACCCAGGCCTGGAAGCCGCCATCGAGCACCGCGACCCGCGGATGCCCCA
>JBLHND010000085.1:0-15413 GCA_047622605.1 Motiliproteus sp.
TGGGCGGATAACCGCTCTTTTGGCAAAGCCGGTCAGTGGTTATTAGATCAGCTGTTAACACTCTATCCGAGCCCCGGAGTGCGCTAGCTTGGCTTTTTGTGGGTTGGCTTTTTGTGGGTTGGCTTTTTGTGGGTAAAAAGTAGTCCGACAATGCTTGCAAGATGCATAGATTGTCAGGCTGAAGCCTAACCTACAAAAGCACACCCTTTTACAGGCTCAGATTCCTGTTACTCGCGGCAATAAACTGCTTCTTCAGATCTTCGAAACTGTGCACCGCCGGAAACTGCGGAAATTCATCGATCACCTTCTGGGGCGCATGAAACAGGATGCCGGCATCCGCCTCGGCCAGCATGCTGGTATCGTTGTAGGAGTCACCGGCGGCGATCACTCGGTAATAAAGAGTCTTGAAGGCCAATACCGACTGACGCTTGGGGTCTGACTGGCGCAATTTGTAATCGACGATGCGACCGTTGTCATCGGCAATCAGGCGATGGCAAAACAGGGTCGGGAAACCCAGCTGCCGCATCAGCGGTTGAGAAAACTCATAGAAGGTATCGGAAAGGATCACCACCTGAAAGCGTTCGCGCAACCAGTCGACGAACTCAATCGCACCCTCTAAAGGCTTCAGGGTGGCGATTGTTGCCTGGATCTGCGGCAGAGTGAGACCGTGCTGATCCAGGAGTCGCAGCCGCTGGCGCATCAGCACGTCGTAATCGGGAATATCGCGGGTTGTCGCCTTGAGTTCCTCAATCCCGGTCGCTTGCGCAAACTCAATCCAAATCTCGGGAACCAGTACCCCTTCGAGGTCCAAACATGCGATTTCCAAAAGCATCTCCTGCATCAGTGTCGATAACGTTCAAGTAAACAATGTTAAGGCTAAAAAGCTGGCAAAGACTCTACCCTGCTTGATCAGGGCGCGCAACGGCACTCAATCGGCGGCTAGATATCAGGAATATTGATGGGCGCAAAGAGCCGGTCTCGTTCGACTGAGGTGGTGCAGGCGACGGCCGCATCGACCAGTTCGCGCGTCAGATGAGGCGCAAAACCTTCAATAAAGTCATACATATAGCCTCGTAAAAAAGTGCCTCGGCGGAACCCTATTTTGGTCGAGCTAGGTTCAAACAGATGACTGGCATCCAGGGCCACCAGATCGCTATCGATGCGGGGTTCATAGGCCATGCTGGCGATGATCCCCACCCCGAGATTAAGCCGGACGTAGGTCTTGATGACATCCGAATCCACGGCGGTAAAGACCACCCTGGGTTCAAGCCCCTGGCGGCTGAAGGCATCATCGAGCTTAGAGCGCCCCGTAAAACCAAAGACATAGGTGACGATCGGATGCTGGGCGATATCCTCCAGGGTTAGCTTGGACAGCTGAGTCAAGGGATGCCCCTTGGGCACCACCACCGAACGATTCCAGCGGTAGCAGGGCATCATCACCAGATTACTGAACGTCGACATCGCTTCGGTCGCGATGGCAAAATCTACCGTGCCATCGGCCGCCATCTCCGCGATCTGCATCGGCGTGCCCTGATGCATATGCAGGGAGACGTCCGGGTACTTACCGATAAAACCACTGATCACCTGGGGTAGCGCATACCGCGCCTGGGTATGGGTGGTCGCGATCGCCAGACTACCCTTGCGCTCATCGCTGAACTCCAAGGCGATCTGCTTGATCGACTCGGCCTTGCGTAAGATCTCGCTGGCGATCTCCAGAATCGCCTGCCCGGCCTGGGTCACCCGCGTCAGATGCTTACCACTACGGGCAAACACCTCCACCCCAAGCTCGTCTTCGAGCAGGCGTATCTGCTTGCTGATACCGGGCTGAGAGGTATAGAGACTCTGAGCGGTCGCTGACACATTCAGATCATGCTTGGCGACTTCACAAATATAACGCAACTGCTGCAGTTTCATAACGAGCCCCTCTGCCCCAGGAAATATCTGATCGCACTCAACCTCGAAGCCTGACGAGAGCATCCTTGAGCCCTGATTCCATCGGCGCCTTAATAATCAATCGCTCAGTGCTGCCGGGCAACCGCAACCGCAGCTCGGCCGCGTGCAGAAACAACCGCTTCACACCCTCGGCTTTCATCAGCCGATTCATCCGTTCATCACCATACTTAGGATCGCCGATGATCGGATGTCCGGCGTGCAAGACATGCACTCGAATCTGATGGGTACGCCCAGTGACGGGCTTAGCCTCCACCAGGGAGCAGTGCTCATACGATTCCAGCAAACGGAACTCGGTGATCGACACCTTGCCTTCGGGGTCGACGTTAACCAGCCGCTCACCCGATTTAAGATCGTTCTTCTTTAAGGGCGCATCGATCTTTAACAACCGCTTCGACCAGTGCCCCATGACCAGCGCATGATAAATCTTGCTGATCCGACCCTGGCGCAGGTCATCATGCAGCGCCGTCAGGGTGCTACGTTTCTTGGCGACCATCACCGCACCCGAGGTATCCCGATCCAGACGATGCACCAGCTCCAGGAATTTACTGTCCGGGCGCATCTGTCGTAGCGCCTCAATCAGCCCCAAGGTGATGCCGCTACCGCCATGAACGGCCAGCCCCGAGGGCTTATTGATCACCAGTAACTGATCATTTTCAAACAACACCGCGCCTTCCAGCGTTTTAGTCAGCCCCGAACCGATACTGGCCTGAGCCTTCTCTTCAGGCACGCGTATCGGCGGTAGCCGAACCACATCGCCGACTACTAAACGGTAGGGTGCTTGAATACGGCCTTTATTAACCCGCACCTCGCCCTTGCGCAAGAGTCGGTAGATGCGGGTCTTAGGAACGCCTTTAAGGAAGGTAAGCAGAAAGTTATCGATCCGCTGACCTTCATTTTCCACTGTGATTTCAATTAACTGCACGCCACTCGTGGGCACATTCGCCGCTGTCGTCATAATATCGGGGGTACCGGCCGTGATTGCTGAGAAGGGGAATACCTGCTATATTGTCGCGTCGCAGGAAAGATGCTATATATCACCCCGCGATTTTGGACTGCATTGTAACTGATTCCTGCCCCATCTGGCAGATGATTATCCTTCGCGGCCAATAACCATAAATAGAATTACAGGGGTATCAGCAGTTTGGCTGGTACCGAAATCAGGTCGCGCGCCCCAACCAACATTTTGCGATTTGAATTGATTTATGCCTTGTGTTGAGGTGAGGACGTCAGTAACCCGTGGATTATGCGCCATCCGCTCAGGATCTCCGCATAGTAACAATGGTCAGCAGCTGTACATATAGACACGCTAATGATCTATCCGAGATTGGTTACTGTTTCCTTCACCGAGAGGTTAACCACAGACAGAAACAGGCGATAACACGCCACAGAACGCTGACAGAACCAAAATCTGGTAGAGCGAGTATCTGGGAAAACTGACTGCACGCATAAACATATCGATTCGAATTAGATAAAGATCCTTCGTTGAGACAAGGCGGTGCGATTATTCACATCAGAGTTGAATAACCACCCATGAAAAGAATGCTAATCAATGCGACTCAGCCAGAAGAGTTGCGCGTCGCGCTGGTCGATGGCCAGCGCATGTTTGATCTTGATATTGAATCCGGCTCCCGCGAACAGAAAAAATCGAACATCTATGTCGGCCGAATCACCCGTGTAGAACCCAGCCTGGAAGCGGCTTTTGTCGACTTTGGCGCGGACCGCCACGGCTTCCTGCCCCTGAAAGAGATCTCCCGCCAATACTTTAAAGAGACCAATTCCAAGGGTCGCGTCAACATCAAAGACGTGATCAGCGAAGGTCTCGAAGTCATCGTTCAGGTCGATAAAGAGGAGCGTGGTAATAAGGGCGCCGCCCTGACCACCTTTATCTCACTGGCCGGACGTTACCTGGTGCTGATGCCCAACAACCCGCGCGCCGGTGGCATCTCGCGTCGCATCGAAGGCGAAGAGCGAAACCTGCTGCGTGAGGCGCTTAATCAGGTCAATATCCCAGAGAACATGGGTGTTATCGTCCGTACCGCCGGCATCGACCGCACTCCGGAAGAGCTGCAATGGGACCTGGATTACCTGAATCATCTCTGGACCTCGATCACCGAGGCTTCAACCCAGAAGAAAGCACCCTTCCTGATCTACCAGGAAAGCAACGTCATTATCCGGGCGATCCGTGATTACCTGCGCCAGGACATTGGCGAAGTACTGATCGACAACCCCGAGGTCTACCAGGAAGCGCTGGAGTTTATTAAGCATGTAATGCCCAGCTACGAGAGCAAGATCAAGCTCTACCGCGAAGAAACACCTATCTTTAATCGCTTCCAGATCGAATCCCAGATCGAAAGCGCCTTCCAGCGCGAAGTTCGCCTACCCTCTGGCGGATCTGTGGTTATAGATCCGACCGAAGCCCTGGTCTCGATCGACATCAACTCTTCACGCGCAACCAAGGGTGCGGATATCGAAGAGACAGCGTTGCAGACCAACCTGGAAGCGGCTGACGAGATCGCCCGCCAACTGCGCCTGCGCGATATCGGCGGCCTGATCGTTATCGACTTTATCGACATGAGCCCGGCGCGCAATCAACGCGAAGTTGAAAACCGGATGAAGGACGCGCTCAAGATTGACCGTGCCCGCGTTCAGATAGGCCGCATCTCCCGCTTTGGCCTGCTGGAGATGAGCCGCCAGCGACTGCGCCCCTCCCTGGGCGAGACCAGCGGCGTCGTGTGCCCACGCTGTAATGGCCAGGGTACCATCCGCGACATCGGCTCACTGTCCTTATCGATCATGCGCCTGCTCGAAGAGGAAGCTTCCAAAGACCGCACTTCGCAGATCCGTGCCAATGTCCCGGTGAATGTGGCGACCTACCTGCTGAACGAAAAACGCAGCAACCTGATCGCTATCGAGAAACGTCATGCGGTCGATGTGATCATAGTGCCCAACGCGCACATGGACACGCCGCAATACGAAGTCACTCGTGTTCGTGATGACAACACCACGACCGACGCCAGTTACGAGATGATGGCACTAGAAGAGCTTAAGAAGGAAGAGCTCAGCAGCACCGCAGCAGCCGCCGCCGCGCCCGTCGCCCGGCCAGAAGCCGCTGTTAAAGGAGTCACCCCAAACAGGCCCGCACCTACACCCGCACCTGCCCCGGCACAACCGGCTTCCACAGCCGTCCAGGCCGCCTCGTCCGCAGGACTGAGCAAACGCTTGTTCTCAGCCATCTCCGCCCTCTTTGGCGCCTCCGATCCCGAGCCTAAGCAAGAGAAGCCGATCGCTAAGACCGAGACGCCGAGCAGGCCAGCCCGCAGCAGCCAGAGTCAGAGCCAGAACCCGAACCAACGTGATCGTGGACGCGGTCGTAACAACGACAACCGTCGTAGTCGTGGTGGCCGTAAAGAGAGCCGCGGTGACGAGTCGATCACCGCATCCGAGACCACCGTCGAAAGCAAGGTTAGCAGCCGGAAAAACTCGACCGCCATGGATGACTCAGACCAGCCATCGCGTCGCCGCCGTCGCAGCCGTGCCAATGAAGGTAATAGCGGCAGCGAACAGGGTCGTAATCGCAACAGCGAGCCTACCCTCAACGCAGATATTGAAGCGGTAGCGAGTCCTGATACCAGCCCTGAGACCAGAAGAGCCGACGCCCCCGTCGTGGCGAAGAGCCCTGATACCAGCAGCAACAAGGCTGATACCAGCGCTGATACCAGCAAAGCCGATGTCCAGATCGCTGCGCAGAGCCCTGATACCAACCCTGATACCAGCCCTGATACCAGCCCTGATACCAGAAAAGCCGAAGCGCAGGTCGTGGCACAGAGCCCTGATACCAGCAAAGCCGACGCTGAGGTCGTGGCGGAAAGTTCTGACACCACCCCTAAAGAACCTTCATCACGTCGCCGTAACCGCAACAACAAGCGTCGCTCAGAGCGTGCTGGTCGTCGTACCGGCGCACCAGGCAAGCGCGAAGAGCTGCTGGCCAAGGTTGAAGCCGATAAAGCGCTGGCGCTGGCTGAAGCGGAGTCCTCAACCGAGACTGCAACAGAGTCCTCAACCGAGACCGCGGCACCAGCCCAGGCTGATGCGACGCCTCAGAAACAGGCGCCTCAGCCTGCAACAGAAGCAGCGCCTGAAGTGACCGCAGAAGCAGTGCCTGAAGTGACCGCCGAAGCAGCGCCTGAAGTGACCGCAGAAGCAGTGCCTGAAGTGATTGCTGAAGCAGCCGCAGAAGCAGTGCCTGAAGTGATTGCTGAAGCAGCCGCAGAAGCCGCGCCTGAAGTGATTGCTGAAGTCGCCGCAGAAGCCGCGCCTGAAGTGATTGCCGAAGTCGTGCCTGAAGTGATTGCCGAAGTCGCCGCAGAAGCCGCGCCTGAAGTGATTGCCGAAGTCGTGCCTGAAGTGATTGCCGAAGTCGTGCCTGAAGTGATTGCTGAAGTCGCCGCAGAAGCTACGCCTGAAGTGATTGCCGAAGTCGTGCCTGAAGTGATTGCTGAAGTAACCGCAGAAGCCGCGCCTGAAGTGATTGCCGAAGTCGTGCCTGAAGTGATTGCTGAAGTAACCGCAGAAGCTACGCCTGAAGTGATTGCCGAAGTCGTGCCTGAAGTGATTGCTGAAGTCGTCGCAGAAGCCGCGCCTGAAGTGATTGCTGAAGTCGTCGCAGAAGCCGCGCCTGAAGTGATTGCCGAAGTTGTGCCTGAAGTGACCGCCGAAGTCGTCGCAGAAGCCGCGCCTGAAGTGATTGCCGAAGTTGTGCCTGAAGTGACCGCCGAAGTGATGGCCCAAGCGCAACCTGCCGTGGTTACAGAGAGCGCAACGCAAGAGACTCCTCGTCCTCGCCGTCGCGCTGCTAACGATCCACGCGAGAAGCGTCGTCAGCAGAAAGCGGCCAAGGCTGCAGCCGAGCCTGAATCTGAGCTCGGTGACACTAAGGCCCAGTAACACTCTGGCCATCCGGCCGTAAAACAAAAAAGCCGAGACGGTATAACCGCCTCGGCTTTTTTATGTCTGCGCATTATTTATGGGTTAGCAAGGTAGGCTGGAATGCAATCCCAGCTTTCATTGGTCTATACGAATCTACGCAGGTGCAGGTGTGCCCGGAGGGGAATAGCTGGGATTGCATCCCAGCCTACGGTCCTCAGGCAGACTCCCACATCAGATAATGCGGGGCTCTATCTCCAGCGCGACACCAAAACGGGCCTGAATATCGGCCTGAATAGCACCCGCCAGCTGCAATAACTCCTCGCCTGTCGCTCCACCGTAATTAACCAGCACCAGGGCCTGGTGCGCATGCACACCCACAGACCCTAGACGCCGGCCCTTCCAGCCGGCCTGATCGATCAACCAACCGGCTGCCAGCTTGATACCCTCTGCATCCGGGTAGCCGACAATCGCCGGAAACCTAGCCTGCAACTGCTCGAAGTCGGAGCGGGTTATCACCGGGTTTTTAAAGAAACTGCCCGCATTAGCCAGCAGCCTAGGATCAGGGAGCTTGTGCTGCCGAACCCGAACCACCGCAGCAAACACCTGCCGCGCGCTGGGCGCCCCCTTGACCCCTGCCTCCGCGACCGCAGTAGCCAGCCCCCCATAGGAGAGCTGCGGGCTGAAGTGCGTCGGCAGATCGAAGCTCACCGAAATAATGATATAGCGGTCTTGCCCTGCGCCCTGCTCTGCCCTTTGCTCTTTGTTTTGCTCTTTGTTTTTAAACAGGCTGTCACGATAACCGAACCGGCACTGGGCGTTACTCAAGAACCGTAATTGTGCCTGCTCTCTATCCCAGACTTCGACCTGATGAATAAGATGTTTAACCTCAACGCCGTAAGCACCTATATTTTGAATAGGTGCCGCGCCAACCGTACCCGGAATCAACGCCAGGTTCTCCAGCCCATACCAGCCATGATCGAGGCAGTAACTCACGAACTGATGCCAGGGCTCCCCCGCCTCGCTTGTCACCCGGACGCAGTCTTCGCTCAGGGGCTCGGCGCGAATACCCCGACTATTGACCCTCAGACAAAGGCCCTCGACATCACGGGTAAAAATCAGATTACTGCCACCTCCCAGAAGCAACAGGGGTTGGTCTGCATGCACATCCCGGGCGATGACCGACAGCAGCTGCTGGCGGGTATCGGCCTGAATAAACTGACTCGCCACGGCGGGGAGCTGCAAGGTATTGAACGAGGTAAGATCGACCTGAGAGCGCATCACCACCGGCGCCTAATCGCCAAGCCGGCGACTCAACCGATCCAGCAACCCCTTAGACGCATCTTCAATCAGATCCAGAACCTGATCAAAACCCCGGGCGCCTCCATAATAGGGATCGGGCACCTCAGTGAAGTTTTTCTGGGAGGCGTAATCAAGAAAAAGCTGCAACTGCGCCCGCGCGCCCTCTGGCGCTATCGTCTGCAGATTGCTGAGGTTGTCGGCGTCCATCGCTAGGATGTAATCGAAACGCTGGAAGTCCTCGGTGAGCACCTGACGGGCACGCAGCCTGCTAAGATCATAGCCCCGTCCGGCCGCGACCCTGGTCGAACGATGATCAGGTGCTGCGCCTTTATGAAAGGCTGCCGTACCGGCGGAATCGACCTCGATCGAAGCCGACAGACCTCGTTCGCGAACCTGCTGCTCAAAGATCCCCTGAGCGGTCGGTGAGCGACAGATATTACCTAAACACACAAACAGCACTGCCAATCGGGGATGTTCAGCCATAAAGTTACCCTGATACCTGCGTCAGCCTAAGCTGCATAAATTTGAACAGATCGATGCCTGTAATTTGATTATCAGGGCGCTACGCACCAGACGCCAACAGCACCCGCACCCGATCCAGATCCTGCTGGGTATCCACGCCCGCAGGCAAGGGTTCAGCAGCCTGGGCAACCTGGATATACGCGCCGTTCCACAGCGCGCGCAACTGCTCGAGGCATTCTGACTGCTCCAACCAGCAGGAGGGCCAGGCTACAAAATCATTCAACAACTTAACCCTATAGGCATAGATGCCTATATGGCGTTGATAATTACCCGTGGACGGCAACTGTTTAGGCTCGGCGGCGAAGGCGTCTCTCGGCCAAGGTATCGGCGCCCGACTAAAATAGAGCGCCCGTCCCCGGTGATCACAGACGACCTTTACCGTATTGGGGTTGAGCAGAGTGGCCAGGTCTTCGATCGGCTCAGACAGGGTCGCGATGCTCGCCTGAGGCTCGGCCGCCAGATTATGAGCGACCTGATTAATCACTCGCGGTGGAATCAGGGGTTCATCACCCTGAACATTGACGACTATCGCATCCGCACTAAGCCCCTGCAGGCTGGCCACCTCTTGCAGCCGGTCAGTCCCCGAAGGATGCATAGCCGAGGTCAGACAGACCTCTGCACCAAAGGCGGTAGCCGCATCCGCGATACGCGGGTCATCGGTCGCGATAATCACCCGCTCGGCGTCACTCTCGCAGGCACGCTCGTAGACATGCTCGATCATCGGTTTCCCCGCGATGTCCAGCAGCGGCTTACCGGGCAAGCGGGTAGAGCCGTAGCGCGCAGGAATAATAACCGTGAATGCCATCAGCGCTGCTCTCGCTCCTCGGCCGTCAGCTCTCGGGCTTCCACCTCCAGCATCACCGGGATGCCATCGCGGATCGGATACGCCAGCCGACTGACACGACAAAACAGCTCGTTGGTTTCTTTGTGCCATTCGACCGGCGCCTTGGAGACCGGGCAGACCAGAATATCCAGTAAATTCTTATCCATCAGTTTTCCTACAATTTCGATAGGTCGTGACCAATATATTGATACGACTGAGTAAATCATCAGTAAAGGCCTGGGATAGCCGTGCATTTACTGGCAAATAATATCTATTGTGTGCCGCAAAAGCGCGGCATTTCACCGCATCCTTCTCGGTCAACAGTAGCGGCAATGCATCACCAAACTCTAGGTCCCGAGCACGAAAAGCACGGTGATCAGGAAAGGGATGCGGAATGACCTGATATCCCTGCTGCATTAACGTATCAAAAAAACGTTGCGGATTACCGATACCCGCGACCGCATGCACCCGCTGCGGCGCCAGCGGTGCTACCGAGCCATCTAGACGCCGCAGAGTACCCGGTTGCAGCATCATGCTATGGCTGCCAGCATACTGAAAACCAGCAGCATCGCCGGGCTGCGCCCCATTAACAACCACGTAATCGATCTCGTCCAGTCTTGAGGGGGGTTCACGCAACGGCCCGACAGGCAGGCAGCGACCATTGCCCAGCCCCCGCGTCGCATCCACGATCGCCACTTCCAGGTCCCGTCCGAGGGCGTAATGCTGCAAGCCATCATCGCTGATGATGATATCGCAATCATGCAAGTCAAGCAGCCGTGCCGCCGCCCTGGCTCGCACCGGATCGACGACCAGCGGGCAGCCGCTGCGCTGCACCAGCATCAGCGGCTCATCGCCGACCTCAGCGGCTGAGCTATCCGCCTTAACCTCAAACGGATAATGTCCCGCCTTAGCCCCATAGCCACGGCTTACCACCCCCGGCTTATAGCCCTGCGACTGTAACAATGCCAGCAACCAGAGCGTAAACGGCGTCTTGCCGGTCCCCCCTACCGAGAGGTTACCCACGACAATGACTGGCACCCGCGCACGATAAACCGCTTTTTCCCCGCGACTATAAGCCGCACGACGCTGGCGCGCGAGTCGCATAAATAACCATTCAACCACACCGAGCAGCGCCAGCGGGCACTTGTCGCCATACCAGGCGCGTTCGAGCCAGCCCGCCACGCTAGCGGCTCTCGGGACTGCGGGTGCTGATACTCAGTTGGATGAAGCCGAGTTGTCCCGCGGCATCCATCGCCGAGACCACCGCCTGATGCGGAGCCTGAGCATCGGCAGTAATGATCACCGGCAATCCCTCTTTGTTGCGAGCGGCCTTGAGGATAGCGCGCTTGAGGGTATCGAGTTTACCGTTAACCAGACGCTGGTCATTGATACGGTAACTGCCATCGGCACTGATCGAGATATCGATCACCAATGCCGCCTCGCTGACCGCTTCACCGCTCGCCTTGGGCAAATTAATCTTTAGATGGGTTTCTTTGGTGAAGGTCGTCGACACCATAAAGAATATCAACAGCAAAAACACGACATCGATCAGCGGTGTGAGGTTAACATCCAGTTCTGCGGCACGCTGGCGCTTGAATTTCACGGCTGGACTTGCTCGAAATCGACTTCACGGTCGCCGTGAATCACCTCGACCAACTTAACCGCTTCCTGCTCCATCTCGATCACTAAAAAATCGACTCGCCGAATAAAGTAACGGTGCATCACCACCGCAGGGATCGCCACGGTCAAACCGGCAGCGGTGGTAATCAACGCCTCAGAGATCCCCCCGGCCAGCACATTGGCGTTGCCTGTGCCCTGAATCATAATCGCACTGAACACCTTGATCATCCCAACAACCGTACCCAACAGCCCTAGCAGTGGTGCTATGGCGGCGATGGTACCCAGCGGATTAAGAAAGCGTTCCAGCTCATGAATCACCTTGGAGGCGGTCTCTTCGATACTCTCTTTCATGATATCGCGGCCATGCTTGGAGTTATTCAGGCCACTCACCAGAATCTGCCCCAAGGCCGAGCTGTTACGAATCTCCGCCAACTTCTCGGTGCTGAGCGCATTTTTTTGCACTAATTGCCACACCGTAGCGACCAGATGCTTAGGGGCGATACGGCCAGGACGCAGGGTCCACAACCGCTCGACCGCGATAGCCAGCGCCATCACCGAGCACAGCAAAATAGGCAGCATCAACCAACCGCCAGATTTGACCAGTTCTAACACGACAGACTCCTTGGGATGTTTACTAAATCGGAGGCTAATGTAACACAGCCGAGTTGCCTTAAAGAAGCATCAATGCTTAACCTCAGTGGTTAGGCAACGCGCAGAGACACCGAGAAATCGACAGATAGCTAACTGATATATAAAGAGATGAAAGATAACGCAACGCTACAAGCCCTAGGCTTCTTGCGGCTTTCGGCTGGTTAGATAGCGAACTTTAAGCTTGTGCCACAGATGAACACTCAGTATTAGCGGTGACATCTTTACCCAGTGGCCTCGTGCCTCTAGAAGCTTGCGAGCGACGGGCAGGTACCAGGGGGACTTCTCATGGGGCAGATCAAAGAATGTGGTGACAAAGAGACGATCATAGCACCAGGCAGAGATGACATTCATGCCGCCTGCGTTGCTCACCGGAATGTGCTCATGGAAAAAAAGATTCAGATAGCGCACCGCGAACCAGCAGGGGCGTTCTAAACCCAGCAGCTTAGCCCTGGATTGCAGGGCTACCGGAAAATAGAGGTTCTCATCACAACCCCGGCGATAGATCTCAGCCATATCGACGAGGTCGCGCAGCGCCGACGAGAACTCCTCCTGCATAAAAAGATGCAATGCGGAATGTAAAAACAGATCTTCCAGACAAGGCAGGCTAATCCCGGTCTTATGGCGCTGAGCACCCTGCCAGAACCCTGCAATATTCACCCTGATCGTCGAAGAGACCAGCGGGTAAAGGTTATGGTGTACATCAAGAACGGTTCCCCTCAGGGGGTGCCTCATCGGCGGCACCTCGTGACTCCAAAGACGGTAATAACGACTGTCGTAGTCGTCTAAAGGCTCACTGCGCCAGCCCTGTATCTTCAGCAGCATCTCGGCTTTATCGACCGCATTTCTAGCAACCAGAATATCCACATCACCCGTAAGACGATAGCGGCAATGCGGCAGGTCCAGCAGGCTGTAAGCGGCGCCTTTAAGCGGCATCCAGCGAATTCCATTAAGCTCAGTTGTCAGCTTTTCCAGCTCCCAGCGACTTGCATAATAAATGCTGTTGGAATGAATCCAAGCCGAGTGCAGATGTAACTTCGGTCCCGGGGGTATCTGCTCCCAGAGGCCTTCCCGTTCGAACTGCAGCTTCAGATAGGGGAGTAGCTTTAACGTCCGGGCCTGAGAAATCAACTGATACCAAGCCTTACCGTCGTACGCTAACGAGGCAGCAGGATCTAAGATCGTTGCCAGGGTGACAGGATTTTTACGCATCAAAGAGTTTATCCAAGGTTGTAATAGCTTCATCCAGATCGCCATAGATTAGCCCGAAAGCCCGGGATGCATTTACCAGCTCACAGACCTGATTAAAACCCTCTTCACGCTTTAAGGCATAGTTCACCGCATTACCCAGCAGCCCCTTGAACGCACCGCTGGAATCTAAGGATTTAGCCTCAACAGCGGCACCCTCGTGCCACTTGGGAAACACCAACCCAACCACAGGAACAGGAACAGGAACAGGAACAGGAACAGGAGACTCTGCACCAGCCGCTATACGCTGTAACAGCCTCACATCGCCCTTCTCCGTTCCCTCAATTAACCCCCCAAACACAGCCCGGGGTGAACGGGCCGACAGCAGATCTACAGCGCCATTTTTAAGATTAACGGGCTTAGGCAGGCAATGAACCAGCGGGACAGGACCTTCAAGTATGGCCAGCTCATCGGTATAAAGGGTCCATCCAGAAAGCATTAATGCGGCACTCAGCGTGCTCTTACCAGAGCCTGAGTCCGCAGGAAACAACACCGCTTTTCCATGTTTGACCAACACCGCAGCATGCAGCATCAGGTAGTGGTGAAGCGACTGATAGATAGCATGATTGATCGCCCATTCGACAGCGAGGGCTCCGTGCCGTGCGGGAATCGGATTGAACACTCGAACAGAATCGATAATAACATTCAGTCGAGTCCGGCTCTCAATCAGCGCTATATGAAAATCAACAAAATCACATTGCTCGATACATTGCGCTGAATAGTGGAGCTGAATTGAGTCGATAGCAGCCCGATTATTGGTCGACAGCTGTAATCGAAAAGGACCCAGTGTGAGTAAAAAATATTCCAACACTTCCGCCTAGAGATCAATCATACCGCAAGAGGTCAGCTCGTAAACCAGCGACTCGAGCGTCTGTTTATCTAATTCCAGAGATAAGGAAATCTGATCAGGGGTTAATCCACCCTTGAGTGCCAACAGCGTTGCCAGGGCTGAAACACCGCCGCTTAACAGCAGCGTCTGCCCAGAATCCCGGTCAAACACCGCACTACAGTTAACATCTCCGCTCAGCATGCGCACCGAAAGGGTTGGCCGCAGTGTTAATTCCACAGTGATTCAAAATAGGCCTGTAAGAAAGAACGCCCATCAATAACATTGCCTCTTTTATCAGCGGGAAGCGAGTATACCAACTCATCAGGGACCCTACCCAGGGTCAAAAAGTTGGCTACCAGACTGTCGAGCTGGGTCTCGCTATAGATAAAAGACGACCCATCACTCAGTCCACAAGCATTCAAAGCCGCTGCTATAATCTGGCGCTCGAACCCGGTCACAGACTTTGCACTCGGATCTGCCAGGCTTTCATAAATTGACAACGAGCTAGTCACTCCAGATAGCGCAGTAGCCACCCCTCCCGAAAAGCTAAATTTTGCAAGCAGATCCGATATATTCGAAGCGGTCGGCAGCACGCTCGCAACGGCGTCAACGAGGCTCACTCGACTCCTTAAATGCCCATTATTATTTCGCACCATAGTAGAATCGACTCCCGACTCTAGATCAGAAGGCCAGATCCCGGGCCATAACATCAACTTTCCTGGCGAGAATCCACTCAACGTTATAGTGGTATCCTCACAACTCACCGATGAGGCTGTGGTGTTATTAACCGAATCCAGAGCCGTCCCATTGGCCGACAGGCAGAGTCTGGGTCCACCCCAGGCACCGCGTGCAGACAACACGATAACAGCGGGCACCGCTATCTTAGCGCTATTGAGCAAGAACTTACGACGACCCACCGGACCCGACAAATGCGGCTCTGCGGTACCTGCGACTGGCAATCCTTTCTTGTCATCTTCCATATGGACACACCCGCTACCAGAGGCTTATCAGTACTAACTGCACTATCATAGTAGTTGCAAAAAACAGACCACTGTAAAAATTATTAAGTTTCAAATAGATAAAAAAACAAAATTCACAGGCTGTAAAAAAACCTGACAGTACCTTTCACAGCACAGCACAGCACAGCACAGCACAGCACAGCTCACAATGTATGACGCTGTGGCTCTCCCACTACAAGACTCAGCTTTTCAATCAGCGCATACAGCGTGGGCCGAGTGATACCCAATAACTCAGACGCCTTAGAGATATTATTTTCCGTCTGTCCCAGCGCCATCAGCACCACTCTTCGCTCCGCCTCATCTCTGGCCTGCTTGAGATTAAGCGGCATCTCCTCAGGCGTATCTGAGGTAGCCAGCCCCAGATCCATGTCAGTCACCTGCGGGCCATCGGCCATGATCACCGCACGTTTGACCCTGTTCTCCAGCTCGCGAATATTGCCCGGCCACTTGAAGGCAGCGATGGCCTGGCAGGCTTGGTCGGTAAAACCGCGCAACTGACGCCCCTGCGCCCTGGCATACCTATCCA
>JBLHND010000086.1:0-15273 GCA_047622605.1 Motiliproteus sp.
GATGTCGTCGGCTTGAAACTGCTGATTTAACGCGCTCATGACCCGAGTATCGGCCTGGCTATCCAGTGACGCCGTGGGTTCATCCAGCAACCAGATGCGTGGACGACTCAGCAGCAGCCGTCCGAGCCCTACCATCTGCTTCTGACCGCCGGAGAGTCCCTCCCCTCCCTCGCTGATCTCGAGATTGAGCCCCTGCGGACTGCCTGCAGCGATCTGATCGATGCCCAGAGTCTCGCAGACCTGCAGCAATTGATTGTCGCTGACCGCCCCCGACAGCGTAAGATTGGTGCGCAGCGTGCCCTTAAACAGATGGACGTTCTGTGGCAGATAGCCCACCGACTCGGCGACCGCATTGGGATCCATCTCCCAAAGATCGGCAGCACCCAGCCGGACACGACCGCTACTGGGGCGATATAAGCCGGCCAGAGTTTTCAGCAGGGTCGATTTGCCACTGCCGATGGATCCGAGCAGCAACACTCGATCGCCGGCATTAAAGCGCAGCACGGGGATATCGAGTTGTTTAATGGGCGAATTGAGGTACGAGAAACAGAGTTCTTCCAGTTCGATGCTGCGGGGTGCCTGTTCGGGTATCAGCAGATTCTGGTCAGGATCACGCTCGGTATCCAACATCAACACCTGATCTACCATCTGCAGCGATTGGGCGACATTTTGCCACTGCACCAGGTGCTGAACGCTTTGGGCGATGGGTGCGATCACCCGTCCTCCGAGAATGCTGCAGGCGATCAGCCCCCCCATCGTCAGATTGCCCGCTTCGATCTGCTGCACACCCACCACGATCGCACTGATGTAGGCCGCGCTGGACAGCGACCCAGTGGTCACCGTGGAAAAATTGGAAATGGCTTTGTTCTGGATATTGTATTGGCCAATCGTGCGAGTGATATCATGCCAGGATTCGCTAAAGCGCCAGGTCGCGTTGTTGGATCGAATCGACTCCATACCCTGGATGGAATCCACCAACAGTCCCTGACGCTCGTTAGCGCGCATCATCTGCTCGCGAGTCAGGCGGCGCAGACGCGCCTGGGTGCTATAGCCCAGCAGTGCCGCTATCGGTAACAGACCCAAATAGATCCATCCGACCGGCCCCCCTATCACGCTGATAAACGCGATAAACATCAACGCAAAAGGCATATCCACCAACGCGAAAATGACGCCCGACGAGAAGAACTGGCGGACCGAATCCAGTCCACCTACCTGAGCCGCCAAGGTCCCGAGCGAACGCGGGCGCAGGTCCAGACGCACCTGCATGATGTGGTCATAGACCTGCTGCGAGACGCGGTTATTCACCGCACAGGACACGCTGTCCAGAATCCGGGCCCGAATCGTCTTAAGCATCCAGTCCAAGCTGATGACCAGACCCATGCCCGCAACCAGCGTCCACAGGGTACTGTAGGCCAGCGTCGGCACGACCCGGTCATAGACCTGCATGGCGAACAACGAGGTACCGACCGCAAGCACATTGACCAGCACGGTGGCGATCGCTATATCGCGTATCCAACGACGCGAGCGAAACAGCTCCGTTAACACCAGCCATCCGGCGCCGTGACGCTTGAAAGAAGCGGATGTTTTGGGCTGTTCGTTAGGCGTACGCAGGAACAGCACCGAGGCGTCGCCCAGGTCGTCCGGTTCAGGTTGATGGCTCACACCGGCTTCATCGCGCAGGCTGACCGTCCCATCATCACTCTTGTCCACCAGGAACCACTGCTGCTGATGGTGCAACAGTGCAGGGAGCTTACGCTGATCGAAACGGTTCCAACGCAGTAGCGCCGCTTGCACCCCTTTAAGCTGCAGGTGGTTGAAGACACTCACCAGGCGCTGGGATAACCCGAGTTGCGGCTGTTCCTTCTCCAGCTGTTCACAGGTCGTTGTCAGCTTTCCTACTGGCACCGGCACCTTTAATTGTTTTAACAATCCATGCAGCAGGCTGATCGGCGGCAAAGGACCGGCACCCACAGGCTGCTCTGCCGCCGCAGGCGACTCGATAGACGCCTGCTGGGTAAGATCAACAGACTCAGCAGGGATTGCGGGTGTGTTTTCTGGTGCCTTTTCCGGCATTAAAGTACTCATTGAGCGGCAATACCTGCAAGGTGATCCAACTCGCCGGTCAGCGCGGCGATGCGCAGCGTGACGGTTTGCCACGCATTATCGATTTGGGCTAACTGCTGACGGACCTCCGTCACTTCACGCTGAGTGTTCAACACATCCATCCAGGATTTGCGTCCCGAATCATACTGACGGACAAAGGATGCCAGGGTCTCTTCAACTGCAGTAACGGCGGCTTGCTGCGAGGTCTTCAACCGCTGTTGCAGCGCGCGGTTGAGCAGCAGCGTGTCCAATTGGCTGCGTATCTCATTACGGGTTGAGTCAAGGTCAAAGACCGCCGCCTCATAGCGTAGCTCTACGCTCCTGGAGCGTCCGCGAGTGGCGAAACCCAGGCCCTCGGTACTCGCCTCAAACACCAGCCCCACGCGGGTACGGTCGACACCACTGCTCTTGTCTAGGACATCCTGATCGATTTGAAAATAGAGTGTCGGGGCATCTGCCAAACGGGCATTTTCAACCAGCCAGCGCGCCACTTCTACCTGAGCGCGCTTGACCAACAGGTCCGCGTTCCTGGTCATCGTCAGGCGCAGAGCCTCACCATCAGCCGGCACGCGCAGCTGCTCAGCCTCCAATACCGGCTCGACGCTTACCGCTATCTGCGTCAGCCGCCGCAGCTCGGTAAAGGCTGCGTCCCGCTCGCCCTGCAAACGATAGAGATCCCCCTGTGCTCGAATCAACCTCGAACTGGCCAGACTTACATCGGCCTCCGACGCTAACTGTCCTTTCTGACGGGTTTCGATGCGCTCATGCAGCAGTTGATGTTCCTCCACATTGAGTTCGGCGATCACCAGACGACTGGTCAGGCTCTGTACTGCGGCATAAGCAACCGCAGCCTGCTCGATCAGCTGACGCTGAACCTGCAGCAGCAGGGTCTCCTCTGCGACACTCTCTGCCTGGGCCTGATCGATGGCCGTATCGATGCGACCGAAGGCCCAGAGTGGCTGACGCAGCCGCAGCGCAGCGGTGTTAGCCCCCGTTTCCAGCGTCTGTAGCTGGCCGTTCAGACTCGGATAACGCCCCGCCTTGGCACTGTCGAGCAGACTATCCTGGGCACTCATCTCCGCCTGCTTACCCTTCACGGCGGGGTGATAGCGCATCGTGGCCTGAAGCGTAACAGTCAGCCCCTTGCCCTTGATCGCGGCGGACGTATCCGTCAGGCTGCTTGCCGCGGGTTGCGCCGCCAGACAAACAGTGCCGACTAAAGACAGCGCAACGAATCTCAACGACCTCGTTATTAACAATAAACCGCGTTGAGTGCGATGCACTTCAGTCCGGTTACTCCATTGTTTATGCATGGTCAGTCTCCAATTAAATCAATCAAATGTTTATGCTGGGTCATTTTCCAGCAAACCCGTGCCGGCTGCCCAGGTCTGATCTGACGCAGAATCTGCCAAAAGCGGATCACCCTCAAAGGGATCCGCTTGCGCGTCGGTTTCCACGTTTGCGGGTTCCTGGCCACGAGCCGCTAGTTTCTCGATTAAGGCCTCGGCTTTATCGGTATCCCCGGTCACCCCATACGCCTGGATCAGGTTGTCACGCCACTCTTGTTGCCAGGGGCATTGCTGATGGGCTTTTTCCAACAACTCGACGGCATCAGCTACCCGATTCTTGCGGCAATAGATTAGCCCCAGCATGTAGGTGCAGGCGGCATGCTCGGGATTGTGATGCAGCATTTTTTTAAAACTGCGCTCGGCACTATCCAGATCGTCAGCACGGAACGACGCCACTCCGTCGGTCAGAAATCCCGCTTCGGGCAGCGTTACCATGTCGGTGATCGGATCAGGGTGAATCTTGGCATTAGTACCCTGCGTCAGGGGGGCCAGATGGCCTTGATAGCGCCGCCATTTAGCCTTGGAGGTCTTATACACCGGTTGGCGAACCTGCCACACACTGGCGGTTTTTACCGGCCGCTCCAATTCATTAAAGCTGAGGACGCGAGGTTCCCAGTCCACACCTATATAGTCAAGCATCCGCCGTGCCGAACCCTCAAGATCCTCCACCACATCCTCGTAGTTGACTTCCAGGATCTCGCCGGGAAACAGCTGATCCCAATGGTGCATCATCAGGTTGTGATCGGCCAGTTGCTCGCCGATCCAGCCCAGATCGTAGGCAAACCCCATGCCACCGTGCTTGGCTTGATAGTCCGTAAAGTAATTGGAGATGGCGATATCGCGCGGGTCGCGGCGCACCGAGATAATCCGGGCATTAGGAAACAGAAACTTGATAAAACCGACATTTTCAAAGTTATGCGGCAGTTTATCGACCACATGACGGACGCCGGGGTTATCAGATTCTGCCAATTCACGCAGCTCATCCAGAATCCCGTTGGCGATCCCTGTCGTCACCTGAGGGTTGAGGTCATCGATGCAGTCGGGGTAGTGACGTCCTGAGCCGGTATGCCGCTCCCAGCGGTTGAGACCGGCAATGCGACTGGGAATCACCCCCAGCTCGCCCGCGCCAAAGATCTGGCTGTGGCCTGCCAGAATCTGCTCCACCAGGGTGGTGCCGGAGCGCGGCATGCCCAGCACAAAGACAGGCAGACTGGAATCCACGCCACACTCACGGCGATGTTCAAAGAGCGCCTGGCTAAATGCATGGCGGGTACGGGCACACTGGTTGCGATGCATCTTCGGATCGTAACCGAGGCGTTTTTTACTGGCATTGTTGGCCTCCACCGCCAGCGCAAAGGCCTTGTCGTGATCTTTGCGTTTCTCCCAGGCGGCCGCCAGTTGCAACAGCAGACCAGAGCGGACGGAGCCTTCCAGACTGGGCTGGCGTGCGACCCGTTCGATCTTCTCCAGGGTGAGGTCGTCTTCGGGAAAGCGTCGGGCATTGATCAACGATGAATAACCCTTGGCGGGGTCGATCTGTTTAATGCTCTCGAACAGCACTATAGCCTCATCGATCCGACCGCGTTGCATCTGCTGTTGCCCCAACCCCTGCAGGGCGGGTACAAAATGGGGAGCTTCTTCGAGCACTGCTCGAAACTGAGCCTCTGCGACGTCGAAGTTCTGGGCCTGACTTTCGACCTGCGCCTGAGCATTTTTCGCCTGTAGACTCAGGTGACGAATCATCGGCGCCGAAAGGCCCTCGGATACCTGCAGGGCCGCTACCAGCTCAACGGCCTTATCGGCGGCCTTAGCGGCCTGCTCGTCCAGCTGCTGCAAACAGGCCGTGGAGAGCCGCACCCAGAGGCCTATCAATCTGCCCTGCTGAGGCTCATCCAGGGCGCTGGCTAAGCGAATCGAACGCCGGATAAGTTGCACCGCCTGCATCGTACGTCCCTGCAGCTGCGCCAGCTCGGCCAGCTGCGAGATCAAGTCCAGGTTTTGGGGGTAGTGGGTTAAACCCTTACGCAGCGCCTCTTCCGACTCGGCATGGCGCTCCTGGCCAGCCAGCAGGGTCGAGTAGCCCAGCACCAGGACACACCACTGATCCTCCGGTAGCCCGTCACGGCGCTCATCCAGCCACTGCTCCGCTTGCGCCAGCGCCTCGCAGGCGACCCAGATCTCCAACTGCAGCCCACGCAACTGAGCGGTAAATTCGTTGACGACCCCCTCGGGCAGATCGGCCAGGGTCGCTTCGAAACGACTGATCGCGATATCTAATGCCTGCTGCGCGGCGGGATGATCTGCGGCCACCAGCTGCAGCCGCGCCACGGCCATCCACACCGGCAATCGATGCGGGGCCAAGGCTGCAGAACGCTGGTATAGAGAACAGGCGTCCACCGGCTGCCCCTGCTGTAGCCGACACCAGGCTAACCGAGCCAATGCCAGGGCGTGTTCCGCCTGAACCTTCAGCACCGCCAGCAACAGGGTTACCGCCTCATCAATACGCCCAAGCAGGCAATAGACGGCCGCCAGATCGACGCGGGCATCCTGATCCAGTTCAGAGATCCTGGCCTGAGCCTCAGCGACCCGTCCATGGGCCTCGTCCCGCTCACCCAGATGCGCATGAGCCAGGGCCAATAATGGCAAAGCCTGCGGATCACCCGACTCCAAATGATACTGCCGTGCTTCGGTCTGCAGGGAACCAAACTGTTGCTGGTCGACCAGTTGACGCAGTACGCTGAGGTAGCGCAAATTCAACAGTACGCCTAATGCTTTGTTGCTCATGGATGCTACCCAGTACTATTAATTTTTTTTACTAGGCAATCAAGCCTACAAGAGCCTTCTTACACGAGTCCAACGCGCCCTCATAACAGGTTCGCAACTTGCACCACTAAGGGTGCAGATCGCCGAACTCTTGGCCGAAATGACCGAGAGCTGTTGGCCCAGAGTGATCAGAAATAGCGAATAGAAACGGCAATATAAGCGGCAATATAAACTGCAAATCCATTTATAACGTTGCGTACTCAGGAAACACCTCTGAGCGCTACATTCTTCATATAAGAATATCTGCATTTATCTATTTGATGCATATATATTCATCAACAGCCTATCCGATTAAGCACGTGCCGTCACGGAATTAGTGCAGCCTAAGCGTTGTAAAACACCGCTGAGATTCAGCCCATAAATACATCACTCGATTGAGCAAAGGAAGTGGACCAATGGCGCAAAGCGATACGGTAATTAAGCCACCCTCTTATCAAAACCCAACCACTTTACCTCCAAGGGGATCCCTATAGGGAGAAGGAAGAGTCAACGCCCAGTGCCTATCAATAGCTAAATCGTACCTAGCCTTTTACTTTGCCCAAAAAACGCGTAATTTCGAGCGGCTTATAACGTTCTTTAGAGGTCTGTATGTTTCAACTCACGCCCGTCTGCGCATTCCAGGATAACTACATCTGGATGCTGCAACACCCCTCGCATCCAGGCCTTGCCGTCGCCGTCGATCCGGGACAGAGCGCACCGGTGATCGCCTGGTTAAAGCAACAGCAACTCACACTGGCCGCGATCCTGGTGACCCATCATCACCCTGATCACACCGGGGGTATCAGCGAACTGAATACCGGCGACATTCCGGTCTATGGACCGCAGCACTCGCCCTTCAAGGGCATAACCCATACCGTAGTCGACGGGGATCAGCTGAAACTGCTGGGCCAGACACTCCATGTAAAGGCCATCCCTGCTCATACCCTCGATCACCTCGCCTATTACAGCTTGACGGCAGCACCTGACAGGCCCCAGCTGTTCTGTGGCGATACGCTGTTTCTCGCCGGTTGCGGACGTTTATTTGAAGGATCGGCCGTGCAACTGCTCCAGGCGATGGTCTTTTTTCGCAGCCTGGCGGATGAGACTCAGGTCTGCTGTGCCCACGAATACAGCCTAGCCAACCTCGCGTTTGCCGCTGCGGTCGAACCCCTGAACCCTGCTATCCAGGCCAGCCTGGCTCGCTGCCAGCAACTACGCGCCGAGGGACAGCCCACCCTGCCTGGCCGGATCGGCGACGAGAAACAGATCAACCCCTTTATGCGCTACGACCAGGCCGAGGTCATCTATGCAGCCGAGCGCCTGAACGGCCAGACTTTCAACAACCACAACAACAACGCCCTGGTAATGGCCCAGATCCGCCAGTGGAAGGACCGTTTCTGACCCCTGATCAACCATTGAGGCGGTTCAACTTGACCCCGACCCCTGCTACTCCATAAGATACGCTACTTTAGGGTGTCGTCAGGCAGCCACCAACAGCCTGTTGGGATTGCTACTGCTTGCGAGGACGCCAGTGAAACACGTATTAACAGACCCCGTCTCTATCTTCAGAAACCGCGTCTGCAAGGCGCTTCTTGGTGCGCTGACCAGCACCCTACTCGCCAGTTGTCAGCCGCTGACGCCGCTCCCTGATGCGCAGGCACTCGCCACATCCCGCAGCCAGAGCGCCCAGGATGCGACTCACGATCCGGCCTCAGCCCTCGGCATCCCGGTTATCAGCGCTTACGAGCAGTTCTCAGGTCCGCTGCCGAGCGCGACAGCACGGCAGGCGGCCGATCAAACGGGCCCGCAAACGGACCTAGTGGGGCTCTGGAACGCGGGTGCCGACCCTCATGCCAAAAAACCGTCTGCACCCGATCTGTGGCAACTGACCCGCGACAACTTTGGACTCGATCACTCTGTCGATAATTCACGCATCCAGGCTCAGCTCAACTGGTACAGCAGGCATCCTAAATACCTGGATCGCATGGCTGACCGGGCCAGCCGTTATTACTACTATGTGCTGAATCAAACCATCGAGCGCGGCCTGCCTGCCGAGTTAGCGCTGCTGCCTATTGTCGAAAGCGCCTACGATCCTTTTGCCTACTCTCATGGTCGCGCCGCAGGTCCCTGGCAGTTTATTCCGATGACAGCCGGTCGTTTCAACCTCAAGCACAGCTGGTGGTATGACGGCCGGCGGGATATACAGGCATCCACCAAGGCCGCACTGGATTATCTTGAAATCCTCAACCGGCGTTTTGACGGTGACTGGCTGTTATCCCTAGCGGCTTACAACGCAGGCGGCGGCACTATCTCCAAAGCGGTACGTAAAAACCGTGAACGTAACCGGCCGATCGATTTCTGGTCACTCCAGCTGCCCAGAGAAACCGCTGCCTACGTTCCCAAGTTGATCGCACTGGCCAAGCTGTTCGACAAGCCCGAAGCCTATGGCCTGAGCCTTAAATCCCTGGCCAACCAACCCTACTTCGCCGCGGTGGATACCGAATCACAGATCGATCTGGCCAAGGCGGCCGAATTGGCTCAGATCTCTATCGAAGAGCTGTATCTGCTCAATCCTGGTTTTAATCAATGGGCCACGGATCCCGACGGTCCCCATCAGTTACTGATCCCGGTGGCCAAAGCCGCCGCCTTCAAGAGCGCACTGCTAGCCTATCCTACCGACCAGAGGGTCAGCTGGGCCCGCTACAAGATCCAACCGGGCGACAACCTGGGCGGCATCGCTAAACGCAACAAGACCACAGTCGCGTCCCTGCGCAGCACCAACTCACTCAGCGGCAACCAGATTCGCGCCGGACAGATGCTGCTGATTCCTAAGGCCTCCCAACACGCCAAGAGCTACGTTTACAGCCGAGGCCAGCGCCAGGCCAAGAAAAACCAACGTGTCGCACTGCGCTCGGGCAAGGACAAGCTCAGTTACTCCGTCCGATCCGGAGACAGTTTCTGGAAGATCGCCCGCAAACACGCGGTAACGGTGCGCAAGCTGGCGGCCTGGAACCAGATGGCGCCCGGCGATCCGCTGAAGATCGGTAAGCGACTGGTGATCTGGCAGCCGGCAAACAGCGTAGCGAGCCAAACGCGCGCCGCCGGTAACAGCGACCGCCAGGTGGTCCGCAAGATTGGTTACCGAGTGCGGAACGGCGAGTCCTTTGCGCGCATCGCCAGCAAGTTCAACCTCAACCTCCAAGACATCAAACGCTGGAACAGCTCAGCCGCGCAGGCCAAATATCTGCAACCGGGGCAGCAGCTGACCCTGTACGTCGATGTCACCAGCTTACGCTAGCATCGGCGCCTGAGGAACTCCGCGTGCGCATTCGAGTCATAGACTTGGGCGCGATACGCAGGAGGCCAAGCGTTCGCCGCAATCTCTGCTAAGCTCGCTTGATCAGACACCGGCTGGTATAACAATCTCCGTCTCTATTCATCGTGTTAAGGATCTTCAGCATGGTTGCCTGCACCCGCTCGTTATCGACTCTACTCGCGTTGCTAGTGGTCACCCTATCCGCCTCGCTGTTCGTAACAGACAGGGCCGTAGCGGACACCTTGCCACCGCAACATGCGATCGCGATGCACGGCACCCCGAAATACGGCGCCGACTTCAGTCATTTCGACTACACCAACCCCGATGCCCCCAAAGGCGGCAGTGTGCGCCTATGGGCCCTGGGCACCTTTGACAGTTTCAACCCGTTTATCATCAAGGGCACGGCGGCGGATGATATAGGGTTGCTTTACGACAGCCTGATGACCCGGGCCGAGGACGAACCCTTTTCTCAATACGGCCTGCTGGCCGAGTCGGTCGAGCTGCCCCTGGATCGCAGCTGGATCCGCTTTCATATCCATCCCCAGGCCCGTTTCAGCGATGGCAGGCCGGTCACCAGCGCGGACGTAATCCATACCTTTAAACTGCTGCGCGAGCAGGGCAACCCCTTCTATCGCGCCTATTACGCCGATATTCTCAGCATCGAGGCGGCCGATGAAAAAACCGTCACCTTCACCTTTAAACCGGGCGAAAATCGTGAACTACCGCTGATCGTCGGCGAAGTGTCGATCCTGCCCCAGCACTATTGGCGCGCGTCTGACTTTGCCAAACCCGGACTCGATATTCCCGTAGGTTCGGGCCCCTACCGAATCAGCTCATTCGATGCCGGACGCTCCCTCAGCTATCAACTACGCGAGGATTACTGGGGCAAAGACCTGCCGGTCAACCGCGGCCGGCATAATTTTGCAGAGATTCGTTACGACTACTACCGCGACAGCACCGTAGCGCTGGAAGCCTTCAAGGCCGGCGAATACGACTTCCGTCAGGAGACCTCATCGAAAAACTGGGCCACCAGCTACCTGGGGCCCATGTTCGACAGCGGTGCTATCCTGCGTCAGGAGATTCGCCACGCTAACCCGACCGGGATGCAGGCATTTATTCTCAACTCTCGCCGCCCGCAGTTCAGCGACAGCCGGGTGCGTCAGGCGCTGGCCTACGCGTTTGATTTTGAGTGGACCAACAAGAACATCTTCTACGACGCCTACACCCGCACCCACAGCTACTTTTCTAACTCAGAGATGGCTGCCGAGCAGCTGCCCGATGCCGCAGAACTCGCCATCCTCGAACCGCTTCGCGAGCAGCTGCCCGCCGAAGTCTTCACCCAGGTCTACCGCGCCCCTTCCGGCGATGGTTCAGGCAATAGTCGTCACCAGCTTCGCACCGCCATGCGGCTCCTCAAACAAGCGGGTTGGGAGGTCCAGAAGGGTAAGCTGGTTAACGCCAACGGCGAACCCTTCGTCTTTGAGCTGCTGCTGGTGCAAAAAGAGTTCGAACGGGTCGTGGCCCCCATGCTTAAAAATCTGCAGAGGCTGGGGATAGAAACTCAGATCCGTATCGTTGATGCCTCTCAGTACATCAACAGGATGCGCAGCTTTGACTTCGACATGCTGGTCTACAGCTACGGCCAGTCCAGTTCACCGGGTAACGAGCAGCGCGATTACTGGCACTCCTCGATGGCCGACGTCGAAGGCAGTCGCAACCTGATGGGGATTAAGAATCCCGCCATCGACAGCCTGATCGAGCTGGTGGTCACCGCTCCCGATCGCGAACAGCTGGTACTGCGCACTCGAGCACTGGATCGGGCGCTCCAGTGGAACCATTATCTGATTCCGCAGTTTCATATCAGCAGCTACAGGGTCGCTTATTGGGACAAGTTTGCCATGCCCGAGACGCGTCCAAAATACGCGCTGGGGTTTGATAGCTGGTGGCTTAAGGCCGCAGGCGAAGAGCTGACTCGCTAATGGCCACTTACCGCTTCGGCATGCCCGAGACTCGCTGCCAATATTCTCCTGGCTTCGACAGCGGGTGGCTTAAGGCCGCAGGCGAAGAGCTGGCTCGCTGATGGCCGCTTATATCCTAAGGCGCCTGCTGCTGATCATCCCAACCCTGCTCGGCATCCTGACCATCAATTTTATTATTATCCAGGGCGCGCCTGGCGGTCCGGTCGAGCAGACGCTGGCACAGCTGCAGGGCCTCAATGTCGACGCCACCAGCCGCATCGGCAGCGCGCTGCAGACCGATATGGCGCAGGTGACCGCCAGCGGTGAGGGCAGTGGTTACCGGGGTGCTCAGGGACTCGACCCCCAGCTGGTCGCCGATATCCAGAAGCTCTACGGCTTCGATAAACCGGCTCACGAACGCTTCCTGCTGATGCTAAAAAACTACCTGCTGTTTGATTTCGGCAACAGTTTCTTCAGCGACCGGCCGGTACTGGATCTGATTATCGAAAAGCTGCCGGTCTCTATCTCTCTCGGCCTCTGGGCGACCCTGATCACCTATATGGTCTCTATACCGCTGGGGATCAAGAAAGCGGTCCGCGACGGCACCCCCTTCGATGTCTGGAGCAGCAGTGCCATCATCGTCGGTTACGCGATCCCCAACTTTCTATTTGCCATTCTGCTGATCGTGCTCTTTGCCGGCGGCACCTACCTAGACTGGTTCCCATTGCGGGGACTGACCTCGCCTAACTTTGATGAGCTCAGTTTCTGGGGCAAGATCGGCGACTATGTCTGGCATATCACCCTGCCGGTGATCGCCTCGGTGATTTCCAGCTTTGCGACCCTGACCATGCTGACCAAGAACTCCTTCCTGGATGAGATCAACAAACAGTATGTAGTCACCGCTCGCGCCAAGGGGCTGACCGAAAACCGGGTGCTCTACGGCCACGTGTTCCGCAACGCCATGCTACTGATTATCGCCGGCATGCCCGCCGCACTGATCAGCATCTTCTTTACCGGTTCGATGCTGATCGAGGTGATCTTTTCCCTGGATGGCCTGGGTCTGCTGGGCTACGAAGCCGTGATCAATCGCGATTATCCGGTGATCTTCGGTACGCTGTACATCTTTACGTTAATAGGCCTGTTACTAAAGTTGATCTCGGACATCACCTATGTGCTGGTCGATCCAAGAATCGACTTCGAAAGCAGGGAGAGCTGAGGATGCCGGCTATCATTCCCAAGTTCATTTCCAGGCTGCTCCCCTCGTTCAGCCCCATCAATAAACGTCGAATCGCGCGCTTCAAGAAGAACCGCCGCGGCTACTGGTCTCTCTGGCTGCTCAGCGGGCTGTTCGTGCTGTCCTTAGGTGCCGAGCTGATCGCCAACGAGCGGCCGCTGCTGGTCAGCCATCAGCAACAGCTCTACTGGACCCTGTGGAACGACTACTCCGAGGTCACCTTCGGCGGCGAGTTTAAGACCCTGGCCGACTTCAAAGACCCCTACGTGCAGGAGCTGATCGACGCCGAAGGCTGGATCCTCTGGCCGCCGATTCGCTACCGCTACGACAGCATCAACTATGACCTATCCCGGCCCGCCCCCTCCCCGCCGACCCGCGAAAACTTACTGGGCACCGACGATCAGGGCCGCGATGTGCTGGCACGGGTGATCTACGGCTTTCGAATCTCGATGCTGTTCGCACTGATCCTGACCGCTGTCAGCTCGGTGATCGGAGTGATCGCCGGTGCCGTGCAGGGCTATTACGGTGGCAAGGTCGATCTGTTGTTTCAGCGTTTTATAGAGATCTGGTCGGGCCTACCGGTGCTGTTCCTGCTAATTATCCTGGCCAGCATCGTCGAGCCAAGCTTCTGGTGGCTGCTGGGAATCATGCTGCTGTTCTCCTGGATGCAGCTGGTCGATGTGGTGCGGGCCGAGTTCCTGCGCGGTCGTAACCTGGAATATGTCCGCGCCGCGCGGGCGCTGGGGCTGAGCAACCGGCTGATCATGTTCCGGCATATTCTGCCCAACGCCATGGTTGCCACCCTGACCTTTATGCCCTTTATCTTTAACGGCGCGGTGGTCACCCTCACCGCGCTGGACTTTCTCGGCTTCGGCCTGCCACCCGGCTCCCCCTCACTGGGTGAACTGGTCGCCCAGGGCAAGAGTAACCTGCACGCGCCTTGGCTGGGGATCACCGCCTTTATGGTGCTCTCGACCATGCTCACCCTGCTGATTTTTACCGGTGAAGCGGTACGCGATGCCTTCGATCCGAGGAAGCAGCTATGAACCGGCCACTGAGCCTCCCCTTGCTGGAGGTTAAAAACCTGCGCATCTCCTTTAACCAGCAGGGCCAGAGCATCGAGGCCGTCAAAGGGATCAGCTTCGAGATCCCCGCCGGCAAGACCCTGGCCCTGGTGGGCGAATCGGGCTCGGGTAAATCGGTGTCGGCATTGTCGATCCTGCGCCTGCTGCCTCAGGCCGAAGCCCTCAGCGGGCAGATTTTGTACCGGGGACGCGATCTGTTGCAGGCCAACGATGCGCAGATGCGCCAGCTGCGGGGGGATCGTATCGGGGTGGTTTTTCAGGAGCCAATGACCTCGCTCAACCCCCTGCATACGATCGACAAACAGATTGCTGAGACCCTGTTGCTGCATAAGGGCATGAACAAACTTCAGGCCCGTGCGCGCACCCTCGAACTGCTGCACCTGGTCGGCATTCGCGATCCGGAGCAGCGCCTCAAGAGCTACCCGCATGAACTCTCCGGCGGTCAACGCCAACGGGTGATGATCGCCATGGCGTTGGCCAATGAGCCGGAACTGCTGATCGTCGATGAGCCGACCACCGCGCTCGACGTCACCATCGCCCAACAGATTTTGAAACTGTTACGCGATCTGCAGAAAAAATTGGGGATGTCGATCCTGCTGATCAGCCATGACCTCAATATCGTGCGTCACCACGCCGATCAGGTCTGTGTCATGCATCAGGGCCGGATCGTCGAGAGTAACAGCTGCGCCGAATTGTTCGCCAACCCCCAGGCCGAGTATAGCCGCTTGCTACTGGATGCCGAGCCCAGCGGCGCGCCCCTGCCCCTGCCCCAGGCGGCCGAAATCCTGCTCAGCACCGCCGAACTCAGGGTCTGGTTTCCGATTAAACAGGGCTTACTGCAACGCGTTGTCAGGCATGTGAAAGCGGTCGACGGGGTGGATATCAGCCTGCGCCAGGGCGAAACTCTGGGTGTGGTCGGCGAATCCGGCTCGGGCAAGACCACCCTGGGGCTCGCGATTCTGCGCCTGATCAGCAGCCAGGGAGAGATTTTTTTTCAGGGACAACCCCTGCATAAACTCAATCAAAAGCAGGTAAAACCCCTGCGCCGTGAACTCCAGGTGGTGTTTCAAGACCCCTACGGCAGCCTGAGTCCCAGGATGACGGTGGAAGAGATCATCAGCGAAGGCCTGGAGATCCATGCACTCGGGGCGCCGCCAAGCTTTAAACAGCAGGTGATCGACGTACTTCAGGAAGTCGGGCTGGATGCCGATGCCCTGCACCGTTATCCGCATGAGTTCTCCGGGGGGCAACGCCAACGGATCGCCATCGCCCGCGCTCTGGCACTCAAGCCCAAGCTGATCATCCTCGACGAGCCCACCTCGGCTCTCGATCGTACCGTGCAATCACAGATTATCGAACTGCTACGCACGCTCCAGGCCAGGCACGGCCTGAGCTATATCTTTATCAGTCACGACCTGGCGGTTAT
>JBLHND010000087.1:0-15252 GCA_047622605.1 Motiliproteus sp.
GCTACTGTTGTCATAAATACCTTGCGAAGACGGCGGTCATGCACCGGTTCAGGCCCGCCATAGTATTCAATCGGAGCAGGGGCGCTCATATTGTCTCTGAGGCTGCGAACGACCAGATGAATTTGAACACTCACCACCTTATCCATATTACCCGCGGTATTGACGACATCGGCGTCGACAAAATAATCGGGCGTCTTATCATTATCCAGATCAACACCGTACAGGATCTGCATATTTTCAACCCCGTCGACCAGCTCATCGCCGCCGGTCCAAGCATCGGTGTCGGTACCTCGAACCAGGGCAGGCTCGCCACTCACGCCGGGGCGAATCCAGTAGCGAGAGAACTCCGCCCTGAACACCTGCGCACTACCATCAAACTTCACCCCTAAGCCATTTTGACTATTTCCAGGAGATTCGTTAACGACACCTCCGTTTGCTTGATGGAAAACAATTTTATTGGACGGGTTCGGGTCTTTCGTCACCTGAAAGATAACGCCTTTAGTGCAATCTGAGACCAGCAAGATGTCGCCCTGTTTGATCCCTTCAACGGACGTAATGGGCATCTGAGGCTGAGTCAGGCTATTGATGCCAGGCGGAGCAACGATAGGCACACCGCTACCCCAGGCGCCCTGTAACAGAATTGCATCAGGCAAGACTGCACCCGCACCTCCAAAGGTTGAGGTATAGCCGGTAGAGGCGGCAGGCACCTGGTTATAGCCCACCAACCCTGCCGCATAGATACTGGAACTCAGATCTCCGTTGAGGATACTCGCTACCGCATCAATCGCAGCGTCACCTGCACCTTTCACGCAGCCCCAGAAATCGGTACCCCTGATGTCCTCGGTCAAAAAATTCATCGCAAAACGGCCGTTCTCCTGCATTCGGGAAAACTCCTGCTGGAACTCATAGACCTGTTTAGATCCCACAAAAACTTGCAGCACAGCCGTGGTCACGAACATCCCCAGGACCAGCGCTACCATCAACTCCACCATCGAGAAGCCGGCCTGCTTGCCTGGCACTGACGGGAGGTTAAAAGAGATCGTCATAATCCGAAGCTCAGCGTCAATGATTCAGCAGAGTCTTCAGAAACATCCAGGGCACCATCACGGTTATCATCCCAGCTGACCGTAACCGTCTGTATTCCCGATGCCAGGTCTAGCGAACCCACACCGCCCGGGAGCAGATCGGCAATCGTTAACGTCCACCTGTAGATATCATTCTCAGCGATCTCCAGTGGAGAGCAAGCCGACGCCGCTCCGCTATAGCTGACACAGGCATGCGAAGCGCCTGTCGGAAATGCAGCGAGATACGCGCTCACCGCAACCCCGGCACGATTAGCACGCATCCTGTCGGCCAGATCATAGGCCAGTATAGAGGCCTGACTGCGCTGATAGGCACCCAGATTGTTGTTCAGCGCCAGGCTCTCCATGCCGATTAGCCCCAGAACACCAATCGCCAGGATCAGCACCGCGACCAGAATCTCGATCAGGGTGAAACCCAGCGCTGTAAGGGAAGACGGCGGCTCTGGGTGGGTGGGTTGATTCAAGAGGTCAGACTTAAGCACGCCAGCCGCGTTGCCAGCCTGAGCCGCGTCGCATCGACCTTGCTGCCGAAGAGAATAGCAACGTAGAGAGAGAAGGGGGAGCGACGACTCGAGATAGCGCCGCAATAGCGAGCACTGGCGGTTCCACGTGCAGCCGCCCTATCGGCGACTCTTTCGGCAACTCTTTCGGCAACTCTTTTGGAAAAAAATCGAGGGGGCGCCTGTAGCCCGCGTGTTGACAGGCACCTGAAAGCGCTGCCCAGGCATTATTTTGATCGTGATACAGACTCATCCTTGAATCCCGAGCTAAGTGTGCTGGGGCGCCGACAGGCGACCGGCTAACAGCTCAATGTAGCGAACAGGATAAGGGTAGACCAGGAATCGGTAGCGGGGTGGATATCCTCGCTACGGAGTGATAAATATCAAGAAATTGATATTTATAGTCGTTCGACCGCGGTGATTTCTACATCGAAATAGAGCATCTTGCCTGCCAGTGGATGATTGAAATCGATCATGACCCTATCGCCGTCGATCGAATCCACGATGCCCGGTAAGCCACCCTGAGAGGGATCGGAAAAACTGATCATCAAACCCGGTTCGAGCTCGATATCTTTAAAGTCGGTTACCGCATAACGCTGTATATTATTGGGATTGCGCATCCCAAAGCCTTGCTCCGGAGCGATCCTGACCCGGGTCTTATCCCCCGCAGCCAGTCCCAGCAGCGCCTGCTCGAAACCCGGTAGCAGGTTACCATCGCCGTATTCAAACGTGGCCGGTGACTTTTCGCGGGTACTATCCACCAGCTCGCCACTTTCCAGCTCTATGGTAAAATGCAGACTCACGCGCGCACCCTGGCCAACGACCACCTTTGTCATAAGAACTCCTAAGGGCAATTGCCTGCCACATTAATTCAAGATCACGCCTTACGGCTAGAAACGAAACTTTCCCATATTAATAACAGCGCACCAACGGTAATCGCCGCGTCGGCAACATTGAACGCCGGATAATAATGCTGCTGCCAATGCAGGGAGATGAAGTCGACCACATGCCCCAGCAGCACACGATCGATGAGGTTACCGACGGCACCCCCCAGGATCAGTACCAACGCGATGCTGAGCAGGCGTTCACCACGGGATATTTTACTCAGCCAATGCAGCAGATAGCCACCCACGGCGAGCGCTATCAGGCTGAAGAACCAACGCTGCCAGCCACCCTGGGTCGCCAGAAAGCTAAAAGCCGCGCCCTTGTTGTACAGCAGAGTAAGATCGAACACCGGCAGCAGTGCGACCGGCTGAGCGTAGGCCAGCTGCGCCAGGGCCAGCTGCTTGCTGGCCTGATCCAGGGCCACCACCAGCAGCGCCAACCATAACCAGGCCAGGCCGCTCTGTTTCACGCGGGGTATGTTAACGTCGGGCATCGCCATCTGAGTTACGCGTAAGCGCGCTGCTCTCCCTCTCCGCTCACGTTATCGACACAACGACCGCACAGCTCCGGATGCTCGGCATGGCTGCCCACCTCCTCGCGCAGGTGCCAGCAACGCACACACTTGACCTTGTCACTTACGCTGATTCTGAGTTTCAGGGTCGCCAATTCGGTATCGACCGCGGCTTGAGCATTTTCTAACGGCTCAAGCTGCGCGCCCGAGGTGATCAACACGAAACGCAGTTCATCCCCCAGACGCTCCAGCAACGCCTTCAGATCGGCATCACAGTAGAGAATCACCTCGGTAGCCAGGCCGGACTTCACCCCGGCCGTCTTACGCTGATTTTCCAGCTCTTTGTTGACGGCGGTCTTAACAGTGAGCACCTGCTGCCAGAAATCACGACCGAACTCATCGTCTTCCGCCAGCTCAAACAGCCCCTGATACCAGGTTTCAAGATGGACCGACTCGCTGCGCTCACCTGGCAGGCTGTGCCAGATCTCATCGGCAGTAAAGCTGGTGATCGGCGCTATCCAGCGGGCCAAGGCTTCGGCCACATGGTAGAGCGCCGTCTGACAGGAGCGGCGTGCCAGGGAATCAGGCTGAGTGGTGTACTGCCGATCCTTGATAATGTCGAGATAGAAGCCGCCCAGATCCTGGGAGCAGAAGTGGTGCACTTTCTGATACACGCTGTGGAACTGGTAAACGTTATAAGCACTCAGGATCTCTTGCTGTAACTGGGCGGCACGATCCACCACCCAACGGTCCAGCGCCAGCATATCGGCGTTAGCGACGAGGTGTTGCAGCGGATCAAAACCGGTCAGATTAGACAGTAGGAAGCGGCTGGTATTGCGAATACGTCGGTACGCATCGGAGGTCCGCTTGAGAATCTCATCAGACACCGTCATCTCGCCGCTGAAGTCGGTCGAAGCCACCCACAAGCGCAGGACATCGGCACCGTACTGGTTCATCACCTTCTGCGGCGAGACCACATTACCGACCGACTTCGACATCTTGCGGCCATCCTTGTCGACGGTAAAGCCGTGGGTCAGCACCTGCTTGTAAGGCGCGACACCGCGAATCGCGATCGAGGTCTTCAGCGAGGACTGGAACCAGCCCCGATGCTGGTCGGAACCTTCTAGGTAGAGATCGGCCGGAAACTGCAGCTCATCGCGCTGATCGAGTACCGAGTAATGGGTCACACCGGAGTCGAACCAGACATCCAGGGTATCATTGACCTTGGAGTACTGATCGGCCTCGGCGCCCAGCAGTTCGCTCGGTTCCATCTCAAACCAGGCATCGATGCCGCCCTGTTCGACCCGCAGGGCAACGTCTTCGATCAGGCGTGCGGTATCGGGATGCAGCTGTTGGGTCTCTTTGTTGATAAAGAGGGTGATCGGCACTCCCCAGGTACGCTGACGCGACACACACCAGTCAGGACTCTGCTCCAGCATCGACTCGATGCGGTTCTGGCCCCAGCTCGGGAACCACTGCACCCCCTTGACCGCGGCCAGCGCTTTCTCTTTGAGCCCCTGCTCGTCCATGCTGATAAACCACTGCGGCGTGGCACGGTAGATCAGCGGCGTCTTGGTACGCCAGCAATGGGGGTAGCTGTGTTCAAACTTGACCGCCTTGACCAGACGCCCCTCTTCCCGCAGCAGCGCGACGATATCATCATCGACCTTGTACACATGCTGACCGGCGAAGCGCCCCGCTGCCGAGACATAGATCCCGTGGCCATCGACCAGATTGAGGGTCTCTATCGCATATTGCTGGCCGACCACAAAGTCTTCGACGCCATGATCGGGTGCGGTATGGACCGCCCCGGTGCCCGCTTCAGTGGTGACGTGGTCACCCAGGATCATCGGCACCTGCTTATCCACGAAGGGATGCTGTAGCAACTGATGCTCGAGCGCCTGGCCCTTACAACGACCTAGGACAAGGTAATCCTCGACCCCGTAACGCTGCATCGCCGCTTCCACCAGCGCCTCGGCCAACAGAATACGCTCGGCTCCGGCCCCAAGATCGGCCTGTACCAGTACATAGTCCAGCTCGGCATGCACGGAGACGGCCTGGTTCGCCGGCAGCGTCCAGGGAGTGGTCGTCCAGATCACCACATTCACCGGCCCCGCGCCGCTACTGCTCAATCCATCGACCGCAGCTAAGGCATCGACAGCGTCGAAGGCAGCCAGGAAGCCGGCGGCATCGGTCGGCGCAAAACGGACATCGATCGCGGTGGAGATCTTGTCCTGATATTCGACTTCGGCTTCAGCCAGCGCAGAGGCACCGACGACACTCCAGTAAACCGGCTTGTAACCTTTGACGAGGTGGCCATTGTCGACGATCTTACCCAGGGCGCGAATAATATTGGCTTCGGTCTTGAAGTCCATGGTCAGGTAGGGCTTATCCCACTGTCCCAGGACACCCAGACGGATAAAGTCTTTTTTCTGCCCTTCGACCTGTTTCGCCGCGTAGGTGCGACAGGCCTGACGGAACTCTTTAAAGGTTTTTTTGGTGCCCGCCTTACCGATCTTGGTTTCGACCTTATGCTCGATCGGCAGGCCATGACAGTCCCAACCGGGGATATAGGGGGCATCGAAACCGCTCAGGGTCTTGGACCTGACGATAATATCCTTAAGAATTTTATTCACCGCGTGACCGATATGGATATCGCCGTTGGCGTAGGGAGGGCCATCATGAAGAATGAATTTTTCGCGCCCCTGACTGACTTCACGTATCCGCTGGTACAGCCCGATGGTGTCCCATTCACGCAGCATCTCAGGCTCGCGCTGAGCCAGGTTGCCACGCATCGGAAAATCGGTTTCGGGTAGATTGAGAGTATGTTTATAGTCAGTCATGGTGAATCTTCACTTGTCGCTAACGTTAGGCCTGGGTATTTGGGTGACTGTTACGCCACTGCCGGGCAAATTTAATATCATTATGAATCTGTTGTTTCAATACATTGATATCAGAGAATTTTTTCTCGGGCCGAATGGGCGCCAGGAACTCTACCCTCAGCCGCTCACCGTAGAGTGTGCCGTCATAATCCAACAGATGCACCTCCAGCAGCGGGGACTCACCGTTGACCGTTGGACGCACCCCAACATTGGCCACCCCGGCGTGACGCTGCCCATCTTCAGTCACGGCATCCACGATGTACACCCCATCGAACGCCAGGCGCTTACGCTGCAAAGAAATATTGGCCGTCGGCACGCCCAACTGCCGCCCAAGCTTGCGCCCGTGGATGACCTTGCCTGTGACCCTGTAGGGGCGCCCCAGCAAACGACCGGCCAGCTCAAAATCGTGCTCGGCCAGCACCTGCCGAATCCGACTACTGCTTACCCGCTCGCCATCAATCAGATGGGTGCGGGTATTAACCACGGTAAAATCATGGCGGCAACCGTAACGCTGTAACAACTCAAAGTCACCGGCGCGATCACAGCCAAAGCGGAAATCATCACCGACGACGAAATACTTCACCGCTAGGCCGCTAAGCAGCAAGCGGTCGATAAACTGCTCGGCGGTCAGCGCCCGCAACCGCTGATTGAAATGCAAACAAAACACTCGATCGATGCCATGATCGCGAATCAGCTCCAGCTTGTCCCGAAACCTCGTCAGCCGCGGCGGTGCCAGCGCGCCTTCAAAAAACTCGCGCGGCTGAGGTTCGAACACGATCGCCACCGAGGGCAACCCCAACGCCCGCGCCTTCTCGCCCACCTGTGCCAGGACTTGGCGATGCCCCAGATGCACGCCATCGAAGTTGCCAATGGTCGCCACGCAGCCTCGATGCTGATCGCGAAGATTGTGAAAACCCCTGATTAACTCCATAACCACAACACCAGCCGTGAATCCAACGCGGCAGTATACAACAGCTGCCGCGACCAGAACACCGCGCCCAAGAGGCGGGCAGGCACTTATTAGTGCCGCAGGTGCCTAAGACGGACACCGGTAAGCCCCAGAGTCACTATATAAACCGCGCCCCCCAGGGCGCAACTCAGCGCCATCGCCGTGGCCCTCTCCCAGGCGTCCCAGGCCTGCCACTGAGATAATTCCGGCACATAGAAATACAACAACAACCCCATCGCCACATTAGCGCAGCTAAGCTGCAACCCGAAGCGCCTCCCGCCCGGCTGCCAACGCATCACCCTGTCCCGCAGCAACCCACGCAACAGCAAACCGGCATTTAAAAACGCGGCCAGCGACGTCGCCAGCGCCAGGCCGGCATGCGCCAGGGGCACGATCAGCGCAAGGTTGAGCAGCATATTGACCCCCATCGCCCAGATACCGATCTTAACCGGTGTCCGGGTGTCCTGACGCGAGTAATAGCCCGGCGCCAGCACCTTGATCAGCATAAACGCCAACAACCCCAAGCTGTAGGCTCGCAGGCTGTAACTGGCCTGAGTCACATCACCCGCCGTCATCGCACCGTACTGGAACAGGGTCACCAATAGCGGACCCGCCAGCAACCAGAGCGCCAGTGCCGCCGGGATGCCGATCAGCAACACCATCCGCACGGCCCAATCCAGCATCGCGGCAAAGGCCTCGGGGGATTTTTCGGTATGCTTACGCGATAGCATGGGCAGAATCACCGTTGCGATAGCGATTCCGAAGATGCCTAACGGCAGCTCCACCAGGCGGTCGGAAAAATACAGCCAGGAGACACTCCCTGTCTGCAGCATTGACGCCAGCACCGTATCCAGCAGCAGATTGATCTGACTGACCGACACGCCGAACAGCGCCGGAATCATCAGCGTGATGATCTTACTCACCCCCGGATGCTTAAAATCAACCTTGGGATTGGGTAGCAGATGCGCCCGTGCCAGAAACGGCAGCTGCAGCAGCAGCTGGGCCACACCCGCGATCAAGACCCCCCAGGCCAGGGCCATTACCGGCGTATCCAGCAGCGGCCGAAGCCAGAATACCGAGCCGATCAGGGACAGATTCAGCAGCACCGGCGTAAAGGCGGGAATCGCAAAGCGGTCGTAACTATTTAGAATAGAACCGGAAAAGGCGGTAAGCGAGATCAACAGCAGATAGGGAAAAGTCAGCCGCAGCATGTCGACGGTCAGCAGGTATTTGGCCGTATCATTAAGATAAAACCCCGGTGCGAACGCCATCGCCAGCAGCGGCGCTCCCAGGATAGCCACCGCCGTAATCAGACTCAACACCAATCCCAGAGAACCCGCTACGCGATCGACCAACCGCTTGACCTCCATCAGACTGCCCTGAGAACGGTATTCAGACAACACCGGCACAAACGCCTGAGCGAAGGCCCCTTCGGCAAACAGGCGGCGTAAGAAGTTGGGAATCTTAAAGGCCACGAAGAAGGCATCCGCACTGGCACCCGCGCCGAAACTGTGGGCGATGACCATATCCCGCAACAACCCCATGACCCGCGACAATAGCGTCATCAGCCCGACCAGAGAACTGGAGCCTAATAACGAGCGTTCTTTTCCTTCCTGCGGCTTCGCCACCTGACACCTCTCTTCGAAAATCGGCCCTAAAAATACAAAATAGTTTGACAATAGGCCAGCGAATATGAATAATCCTGCCTCTTATTTTTTACCGCCAAGTGTTATTAGAATTATTGAGGAGCCAGTCGTGGCAAATACCGCAGGATCTAAAAAACGTGCACGCCAGGCTGAAACGCGTCGCAACCAAAACGCTAGCTTACGCTCCATGGCACGCACCTATCTGAAGAAAGTTATCTCTGCTATCGCAGCGGGTGACAAAGAGACGGCGCAAGCCGCATACGCTACAGCGATGCCTATCATGGACGGCGCTGCCAGCAAGGGTATCTTTCACAAGAACAAGGTTTCTCGTCACAAGAGCCGCCTGAATGCCCAAATCAAAGCACTGTAATTCGTTATAGTGTTAAAAAACCGGCTTCGGCCGGTTTTTTTGTATCTGTAGCTTGCCTCCTAACTCCTAACTAGCCCAGCACCAGATTATCTCGATGCACTAGCTCAGGCTCGCCGACATAGCCCAGGATCTGCTGAATCAAGCCACTGGACTGACCGATGATGCGCCTTGCCTCATCCGCGCCATAATTCACCAAGCCCCGCGCAATAACCGCGCCCTGCTCGTCGACACAAAGCACCATCTCACCTCGGGAAAAATCACCCTCGACCGCCTTAACACCCACCGGCAACAGACTGCACCCAGACTCCGCCAAAACTCTCACAGCGCCAGAATCGAGCACCAGAGTACCTCGGGCCTGCAGATGCCCTGCCAGCCACTGCTTACGCGCTGCCTGCGGCTCACGCTCAGGCGTTAACAGGGTACCCAGGGATTCACCGGCACGCAGTCGCAACAGCACCTCCGGCTCACGCCCACCGACGATGACGGTGGTCGCGCCCGAACGTGCCGCCAGGCGCGCCGCCCGCAACTTAGTTTGCATACCGCCACGCCCCAGCGCACCGCCACCGGCACCCGCCATCGCATCCAGGCGCCTGTCATCTGCCCGTGCCTGCCCAATCAGACGGGCCTGCGGGTCTTTGCGAGGATCGGCATCAAACAAGCCCTGCTGATCCGTTAACAGGATCAGCGCATCCGCCACCATCAGATTGGCCACCAGCGCGCCCAGAGTATCGTTATCGCCAAAGCGGATCTCGTCGGTCACAACGGTATCATTCTCGTTGACGACCGGCACCACGCCCCACTCGACCAGCGCACCCAGGGTGCCTCTGGCATTGAGGTAGCGCTTACGATTGGAGAGGTCGTCATGGGTCAGTAGGATCTGAGCGGTGTGCAGTCCATGGCGCTTAAAGCCGACCTCGTAGGTCTGCACCAGCCCCATCTGCCCCACGGCGGCGGCAGCCTGTAACTTATGCAGCTCATGAGGACGCTCGGACATGCCCAGCCGCTGCATGCCGGCTGCGACCGATCCGGAGGAGACCAGTACCAGCTCGACACCCTGCTTACGCAGCGCCGCCATCTGATCGACCCAACCTGCGATCGCCGCTTCATCCAGCCCTTGACCATCATTGGTCAGGAGCGCACTGCCGATCTTAACGACCCAGCGCTTACCCCGGGCGACCGCTTGCCTGGCGCTCATCTTTACTCATCCTTAGTAGCAAAACATCTTAGGGCGCGTACACGACTTCGACGTCGTAGTCATCGTCGTCATAATCATCATCGTCATCATCGTCATCGACACCGGGCTCACCCTTCTGCAGGCGACGCGCACGCTGCAACTCACGCAGCTGCTGCAACCGCTCACGCGCCTCTTCTTCAAGCAACACCTTGCGCCTGAGCTCCTGCTCTGCCAGCTCAGGATCATCGGCCTCCAGCTGCTTACGCGCGTCCATATAATCCATCACCGCACGACTCACCACAAAGGTCCCTTCCTTGCGAATAGCAGAAACCCGGAACACAGGGCCGGTCCAACCCAGCTCATCGACCAACGCCTGACAGCGGGCTTCACGCTCATCTTCAGGCACGAGATCGAGTTTGTTGAGCACCAGCCAGCGCTCCTGCTCGGCCAGAGTGGGGCTAAATTTACGCAACTCATTGATAATGATCTTGGCCGACTCTGCCGGCGTCACCCCATCCCAGGGCGCCATATCGACCAGATGCAGCAAAATACGCGTACGAGTCAGATGCTTAAGAAAACGCACGCCTAAACCCGCCCCTTCGGCCGCACCCTCGATTAGACCCGGAATGTCGGCGACCACGAAGCTACGATCGCGCTCGACACTGACCACGCCGAGATTGGGCACCAGGGTCGTAAAGGGGTAGTCGGCGACCTTAGGCGTGGCTGCCGAGACCGCACGAATAAAGGTCGATTTCCCTGCATTCGGCAGGCCCAGCAACCCCACATCGGCGAGCACCTTCAGCTCCAGCTTGAGGTTACGTGCCTCACCCGGGGAACCATTGGAGGTCTGCCGTGGCGCCCGATTAACACTGGACTTAAAGCGGGTGTTACCCAGACCATGAAAACCACCCTGAGCCACTTTCTCGCGCTGACCTATTGCGGTCATATCACAAAGCACCTCCTGAGTATCCTCGTCGATGATTGTGGTCCCTACCGGCACCCGCAGCACCAGCTCTTCGCCCTTAAAGCCGGTGCAGTCGCGACTCTGGCCATTCTGACCGTGCTCAGCCTGATACGCGCGCTGAAAACGGAAATCCACCAGCGTATTAAGACTTTCATCCGCCTCAACCCAGACAGAGCCTCCATCGCCCCCATCACCGCCGTTTGGGCCGCCCCTGGGGATATATTTTTCGCGCCGGAAAGACATGCAGCCATTGCCGCCCTTTCCTGCCTCTACACCGATAACGACTTCGTCGACAAACTTCATGACCCACTCCGCAGCTGATTACCCAGAATCTTCGCAGACCCGACCTAATCATCGCCTGCCAAAAACTAAATGATGACCCTAGATCTTCGCAGACCCGACCCCATCATCGTCTTCTAAACACAAAAACAAAAACAAAAAAAATGATTACCCGGATTCTTCGCAGAAGCCGATTTGATCATTGTCTTCCAAAAACAAAAAAAGCCCCGCATTAGCGGAGCTCTTTCAACAAACAGTCACCGACTGTCCTACAGATACCAAGTCGAAATCAGGCGCTAACTACACTGATAAACTTACGATTCTTGGGACCTTTAACTTCAAACTTAACAACACCTTCTGCCGTTGCAAACAGGGTGTGATCCTTGCCGCAACCCACATTATTGCCCGGGTGGAAACGAGTTCCACGCTGACGAATCAGGATATTGCCTGCCAGAACCTTCTGACCACCAAATCGTTTAACGCCTAGGCGTTTCGATTCCGAGTCGCGACCGTTATTAGTACTACCGCCAGCTTTCTTGTGAGCCATTACTACTCTCCTTCAATAACCGCTATTCGCTTACGCGCTGATACCGGTGATCTTAATTTCGGTAAACCACTGACGGTGACCCATCTTCTTCATGTGGTGCTTACGACGCTTGAACTTGATGATGCGAATCTTCTTGCCACGTCCGTGAGCAAGAATCTCGGCACTAACCTTAGCACCGGAAACAAGCGGGGTGCCGATTTTAACATCGTCACCATTGACAACCAACAAGACCTGATCCAGATCCAGAGAGGTGCCTTCTTCAACAGCCAACTTCTCAACTTTCAAAGTGTAGCCTTCGCTAACACGGTATTGCTTACCACCGCATACAATTACTGCGTACATGTTTCTCTCCAGTTACGGGCTTCGTTCGGCTACTATTTAACGCCTACTTCTAATGGAAAAGGCACTCTGTTTCTAACGGAACACAGGCCTGACCATATGGTAGGGAGCTCAGACGACTAACAAGCCACCGTCTGACAATTGAACGAACCACAGGGGTGCGAATACTACCCCAGAGAAACTGCAAACACAACACAGCCTTCAACCTCCGGCGAAGTTCTTGACTCTGTTATGCCAGCCACTTAGCATGCCCCAAAATCATAACGTCAGTAGAACCATGCAGCCACATCAACTCCATCCTCAAATCAGCGCCGATTTCGAAGCGGTGAACGCCTTTATCCTCGGCAATCTTCACTCTGGAGTCCCTCTGGTCGAGAAGATTGGCAGCTACATCGTCGAAAGCGGGGGCAAGCGTATTCGCCCTCTGCTGGTGCTCCTCGCGGCGCGTGGCTGCGGCTACCAGGGTACCGAGCACATCAATCTGGCGACGGTCATCGAATTTATTCATACCGCCACCCTGCTTCATGATGACGTGGTCGACACCTCTGACCTGCGTCGGGGCAACGCCACCGCGAACGCCAAATGGGGCAATGCCCCGAGCGTACTCGTTGGCGACTTCCTTTATTCTCGCGCATTTCAGATGCTGGTCGAACTCGACTCCATGCCGATCATGTCCGTCGTGTCGACCGCGACTAACATCATTGCCGAAGGCGAAGTCTTACAACTCATTAACTGTAAAAACCCTGACGTCGATGAAGCCAGCTATATGAAGGTTATTCTCGGCAAGACCGCCATGCTGTTCGAGGCCGCCAGCCAGGCCGGGGCTATTATTGCCGGCGCCAGCGACGCCCAAACCCAGGCCTTGCGGCTCTACGGGCGGCATATTGGCATCGCCTTTCAGCTGGTGGACGACGTCCTCGATTACCAGAGCTCCAGCCAGGAGATGGGAAAAAATGTCGGAGATGATCTTGCAGAAGGCAAACCGACGCTACCCCTGATCTATACCATGAAGCACGGCAGCGACGAGCAACGCCAACTGATTCGCCAGGCAATCCGCAAGGGAGGCTTAGATGACCTAGAGCCGATCCGCCAGGCTGTAATTGCCAGCGGCGCCATTGACTACACCCTTGACCAGGCACTTCAGCAGGTCAACCTCGCCCTGCAACAGCTGGATCTACTTCCGACGTCACCCTTTCGTGACATCTTAGCGCATTTGGCCCAGCTTGCCGTTAATCGTAAAACCTAGGTGGCTGACCGAGAATAGACGGCCCTACCGCAGTCACTCAATAACAAGCCATAACGTCAAATAACCGCTTTCCCTAGGCGAAAGCCCCCCTAAGCCGGTATAGTTTGGCCATAACTCACAATGAACGGACCTTTGCGAAAATGACAAAGCCATCTTCCTTTACTCGTGATCAACTGCTGCAATGTGGCTATGGCGAGATGAACGGCCCCGGTAATGCCCAGCTTCCCGTCGGCAACATGCTGATGGCTGACCGCATCATCACCATCAACGCCGATGGTGGAAAGTATGGAAAAGGTGAGATCATCGCCGAACTGGACATCAACCCTGACCTCTGGTTCTTTGACTGCCATTTCCCCGGAGATCCTGTTATGCCGGGCTGCCTGGGACTTGATGCTATGTGGCAGATGGTTGGCTTCTTCCTTGCTTGGAAGGGCAACAAAGGACGCGGTCGCGCACTCGGTTGCGGAGAGGTGAAATTTTTTGGTCAGGTACTCCCCACTGCCAAAAAAGTCACCTACCACCTGGAGCTTTCACGCCTGATCGAACGTAAACTGGTGATGGGCATCGCCGACGGCACCATGTCGGTCGACGGTCGTGAAATATACAGTGCTAAAGACCTCAAGGTCGGCCTGTTCACCTCAACTGCCGATTTTTAAGCCGATTTCAGCGTAAACAACGCATCGGTAGCCGCAGTTAAGACTAGCCAAACCCACGCCAATATCAGAAAATGGGGCTTAACTATGAGCCCCATTTTTTCAGCTCAAAAAAAAGAGGTTAGACCTATGCGACGTGTCGTTGTCACCGGAATCGGTATCACATCATGCATCGGCTGTGACAAAGAAACCGTCACCGAGTCCCTAAAAACAGGCCGCTCGGGTATCTCCTTTCAGGAGGAATACAAAGAGCTAGGTTTCCGCAGCCACGTAGCAGGCAGCATTGACCTCGACCTGCCTGCACTTATCGACCGCAAACTGATGCGCTTTATGGGCGACTCTGCAGCCTATACCTACCTGGCAATGAAAAATGCCATCGTAGATGCCGGGCTGACCGACGAGCAGGTTTCCAATATACGTACGGGCTTGATCGCAGGCTCAGGCGGGGCATCCTCCGCCAACATCGTCGAAGCTGCCGACATCCTTCGTACGAAGGGCCTCAAGCGGGTCGGCCCTTACCGTGTCACCCGCACGATGGGCAGCACCATATCAGCCTGCCTGGCAACGCCGTTCAAGATCAAGGGTGTTAACTACTCCATCACCTCCGCATGCTCTACCAGCGCTCACTGCATCGGTAATGCGATGGAATTGATCCAGCTAGGCAAGCAGGACGTGATCTTTGCCGGCGGCGGCGAAGAACTGCACTGGTCAATGAGCTGCCTCTTTGATGCGATGGGCGCGCTCTCATCCAAGTACAACGATACCCCAGAGCAAGCCAGCCGTGCCTATGATGCCAACCGCGACGGTTTCGTCATCGCCGGTGGTGGTGGCATGCTGGTCATCGAAGAGCTGGAACACGCTAAAGCACGCGGCGCCAAGATCTATGCCGAACTGGTGGGTTACGGCGCGACCTCCGATGGCTATGACATGGTTGCCCCATCAGGCGAAGGTGCCATGCGCTGCATGCAGCAAGCCATGGAAACCGTCGAGGGCGATATCGACTACATCAACGCACACGGCACCAGCACCCCCGTAGGCGACATGAAGGAGCTTCAAGCGGTTAAGCTAGCCTTCGGCGACGATATCCCTGTCGTAGGCTCCACCAAGTCCCTGTCAGGCCACTCTCTGGGTGCTGCTGGCGTTCAGGAAGCGATCTACAGCCTCTTGATGATGGAAGGTGACTTCATTGCGGCCTCTGCCAACATAGAGACCCTCGATCCTGAAG
>JBLHND010000088.1:0-15252 GCA_047622605.1 Motiliproteus sp.
ATTTTCTCCATACATCGGTATATAGCCGCGCAGCGTCTGGCCGGAATGGATGATGTTGAGTCGTTGTTTCTGCTCTAGTGGCAGATTGAAAAAAGCTTCTGCCTGAGTATAAACATCTTTAATTAGCTGTTTATCGACACCATGGTTCTTGATATATAGAAAACCAACATTTTCTAAAATATAGCCGATCTCATTCGCTACCTTCATTGGATTACTACCATCGATTAAAGTGCCAACGTCGATAATGGGGATCTCACTGAATGAAGTTGATCTGCTTTCAAGACGATAATCAGGTTGATTAGCGGACGCTCGGGACATGGTGTAACACCTTCATATTGTTGTTTTCATCTGTATCCAGTGTCGCTGAAGGAGTCGTTGCATTTATATAACAAAAGCGAAAAACAGTACTACTGAAACGATGAATTGTCGCGGCGTAGTCCGGAGGGGCACAGGCTGAACTGTTCTCGGAAACATTTGCTGAAATGACTCTGAGAACTGAAACCTGTTGCCTGAGCAATCTTAGCGATACTCAGGTGGGTTTCTACGAGCATCTTTCGAGCATGCTGCAGGCGCAGACGCAGGTAGTAACGTCCCGGGCTGGTGTGTTCGTATTTCTGAAATACTGTTTCCAGATTACGCTGGGTCGTCCCTATGTTGCTGGCAAGGGTGGAGATCGGGTAGGGGGGGCTGATATGTTTTTCCATCAGTTCGACGGCGGCGCCCAGGCAGTGTGATTTGATGCGCAGGGTCAGATAGCGGCGGCTGGTTTGTAGCTCTTCGCTGCTACGGATCCGTTCCTGCAGGAACTGCTGGGAAACCTGGTGGGCAAAGTCCCGACCCTGATCCTGGCCTATCAGGTAAAGCAGCATATCCAGGGTGGCAGTGCCGCCGGCGCTGGTTAACAGGTTATCCGTGATGGTGTACAGGTTCTCTTGCAGAGTAATATCAGGGTATAACTCGGCAAAGGTACTGCGATACTCATGCACGAGTGTGCAGCTTTTGTCTTTTAACAGGCCGGCCTTAGCCAGAATAAAACTGCCACAACTCAAGGCTGCGATCCGACCTTTGCGACGGGATAGGTTTCTTAACAGCGTAAAAAGTTGCGGATTGTTGTAATCAGCAACATTTCGGTAACCGCAGATAAAAACCAGATCAGTCTGCTGGCAGGTATCCAGGTTGCCGCTCGTCTCTACAGGCACATTATTAGAGCTTTTTATTGCGCTGCCGGTACCCACTGCTGCAGCCTGATAAATTTGATACGGGTAGATATCAGAGCCATTAAGCAGATTTGCCACACTCAGTGCTTCGATAGCGAGGGCGAAGGAAGACAGGGCAAAGCCGGGCAGCAGGATAAAACTAACCCGTACTACTTTTTTCTCTGTTGTATGCGGTATGGTTGCCTTAGTCATGGCGCTTATATTTAACTCTAGAATTTATTGATGTAGTTTTATTAAGACGGTTGGGCTGAGCGACGTTCATTGTCACACATCTCCTTATTAGACAGTTCAGCGGCTGTCAGTTTTCTAAAAAGGACCTCAGGCATTCATCAACTGATCGAACAGCAGGCTACAGCTGTCGGCATGCTCCAGATTGTCGACCGCACTGACAATATCCGCAATACGCTGCTTATCGAGGTTAACGGATGCCAATAAACGGAATTTAGCCCTGAATTCGGCGTGGGTCATCGCTGTTTCAGGGTCCCCTCTAGCTTGGGTCACCGGGCTGGATAAGCAGGTACCGTCTTTGAGCTGAATACTGACCCGAGACAGGATCTCCTGAGGGAACCGGATGGAGAGATCTTCCGCTTCGGAAATCTCGATAAGCCGGCTGATCTGCAGAATATCTTCAGCCTGGATTGCCGCGCCGGTGACTTCATTCGGGCCGACCTGGCCGCGACTGATCAATGCGGCCAGCGGGAATGCCAGACCATACTGAGCCTCATCGGCATTAGCGGGGGCATGTCCCTGCAGGCGCATGGACTCGTGAAAGGTTTCTACGCTTATGGCCGCCACATTGGACGCGATTAGCTGCGGGTACCGTGCCATCATCACCGTCACGGCCGTTAGCGCAGGTTGTGCCCAGCGGCATACCGGCCAGGGTTTGAAATACTGAGCATCGATCTCCCAGCGACCACCGAGATCGTTCCAGCAATGGCTGATCTTAGTTGCGGTGACTGTTTCGGAGGGTGCTCCGGTAATGCCCGCCTGGGCCATCAACAAGGCATTCACTCCGGCATAGGCTCCGGCACCATGGGCATCACGCAACATGGAGGGAAAGTCGACCAGACGCATCATTGGGCAGCGGGGGCCAAAATATTCGGCGATACCTAGGGCGTGCAGAAACTGCTCTTCATTCATACCCAGCAGTCGGGCTCCTCCACACACGACACCTAAGCCTGAAAAGGCACCGGAGGCGTGGTATTCGGTTGTGGTGTCCATCAATGCAACACCTGCTCGCAGAGCCGTTTCATAGGCGATGGTCACCGCGCTCAGAAACTCCTCGCCGCTGATATCCCTGCCCTGATCACGGCAAGCATCAGCCAGCGCCAGCAGTGCCGGCACGACAGTGGCGCCGGCATGGCCTTTGGAGGTGAAATGCCCTTCGTGGGCATCCAGGCTGTCGGCACTGAAACCTCCGGCCCAGGCAGCCCCCAGAGGATGCACCTTACGGCCATCAAACAATAACCGACAACTCATACGGGATGCCGGGTAATGGTCGGCGGCATAGTGACGGATATTTTCCGTAGTCTGATTGGTTGTTGCGCCAGCAACCACACCGATAATGTCTAACAACGACGTACTGATCAGGTAACGGGTATGTTGCGGTACTTCACTGAAACGCAACTTTTGCACAAAGTTATAGAGAGACATCGGTGTTCGGTCCTTCCAGAATAACCAGCAGAATAAAAAGCAGAGACAAAAAAAGGCACCCTGAGGTGCCTTAAATGACAGGCCCTGTAGGGTTAGTTAATGGCGCGTGCTGCAGCCAGCCAGCTGTCATAGGTCGCCTGATGAGCCGTAATCCATTCCTGAGCATGGCGCTTGATGTCGGGGATGGATTTTTCACCATTCTGCATTTTCAGATTCTGCGCACTCTCATCACTGGCCTTGATCTGAACCAGAGACAGGAACTTGGTCGCGGCGGGATTCTGTTCGGCAAACTCCTTGTTCAGAATTGATTGAACCTGATCGACGGCGAAGCCCAGGTTTTTACCCTCAAAACTAGTGTTTACGTCGTTGTTACCGTCCGGTAGGTCGGTGTAAGGGACTTCCAGCCAGACCACGTCTTTATCTTCAACCAGTACACCTGCGATCCACTGTGGCACCCAGGTGTAGTAAAGAATGGACTGACCTTCGTTGTAACGGGTAATCGTATCTGCCATCAGTGCGAAGTAGGAGCCACGGTTATGGCTGACGGTGTCTTCCAGGCCATAAGCCTGCAAATGATGATCGATAATCAGTTCACAACCCCAGCCGGGGTTGCAGCCGGTCAGGTCGGCCTTGCCGTCGTCATCAGCATCAAATAGTTTGGCGATCTCCGGCTTTTGCAGGTCGGTTAACTGGGTGATGTGGTATTTATCAGCGGTTTTCTTATCGATCAGGTAACCCTGGAGCACACCGGGGATCACGTTGCCCGCTTTAACCAGAGTCTCGTCGCCGCCCGCTTTCTGGTAGAACGTTTTATGCAGTTGTTCCCAGGCATGAACACTAAAATCAGCATCACCGTAAGACAGCGCCAGCATCATCGTGGCGTAGGCGGTTTCTTTAGGTTTTTCGACGTCATAGCCCAGTGCTTCGAGGCCGGCGATAGCGATTTCACCGCGGAAACGCTCTTCGGCGATGGTCGGAAAGATCGGTGTGACTTCGACGCCTTTGCCTGGCATGGCTGCAGCAGAAGCCGTACCTGTCAGGGTCAGGGCGGTAAAAGATGCCGCCGTAGTTAATTTTAAAATAGTGCTGGAAAGTTCTTTTAAGCGTGATTGCAGCATCGCTGATTCCTCAGAGTATTTATTTTTAGTGAGTGTTTAACAGGATTGTTGTTGTTGTTGTTGATGTGCTGGTCTTATTTGGCCTGCAGGCCTCGATAACAACGTACCAGGACGCCTACAGGACCCGTTTCGTACCAATGCAGGGTGTTACTCATGCTTGCACGTTCACCCATGGCCTGAGTCAGGCGATCGAGGAAGATGGCCAACAGGACCAGACCCACCCCGCCCACCGTCGCGAGCCCCATATCCAGGCGGCCGATGCCTCGTAATACCATCTGCCCCAGACCTCCGACGGCGATCATGGATGCGATAACGACCATCGACAGTGACAGCATCAGGGTCTGATTGACCCCGGCCATAATAGTCGGGGTCGCCAGCGGCAACTGAACCTTCATCAGCATCTGGCGCGGTGTGCAGCCGAAAGCACGCGCCGCCTCGATCTTGTCTTCCGGAACCTGGCGGATGCCCAGGTTTGTCAGTCGCACCAGCGGTGGCAGAGCGAAGATAATGGTGACCAGCACGCCGGGGACGTTACCGATACCGAACAGCATAACGACGGGTACCAGGTAAACGAATGCGGGTAGTGTCTGCATCGCATCCAAAACCGGGCGCACGATGCGCTCGATACGATCATTGCGGGCGGAAAGAATGCCGAGGGGGATGCCAAAGACGACGCAGAAAAACAGGGCAGTCAACACCAGCGAGAGTGTGGTCATCGACTCAGACCAAACGCCGATCAGGCCGAGGAACGTCAGGGTGATAAAGCAGAACCCCGCCATCTTCCTACCGCCGATCTGCCAGCCCAGCAGCGATGACAGAAGGATACCGATGGAGGGTGGAATGGATTGCAGAATCATTTCTGACAGGTCTAAGACCTGATCGATGGGCCAGCGGATAGCGCGGAAGAAACCGCGAAAGTTCTGCACCAGATAATTGAGTGCGGCTTCTACCCATTCACCTAGAGGAATACTGAGATATTGAAAGGGATCTAACAGGCTGAACTCAGACATTCTAATTTACCTTTGTATTATTGTTCTTAAATTCAGCTATTACTTAGCGTCTTTAGCATCTGATCTTTGGAGATCACCCCGCAAAAAGTGCCATTGCGTTCTATGACAGGCAGCGGGTACTCAGCCTTAGCGACTTTGTTGACGACATCGCTGATCATTTCGTCGCTGTATACGCTGTGGTGCTGATCGAACTGTTGCTGCAGCAAGGCGTCGACACCGGCTGTCGCATCAACAGCGCAGAGGGACACCACGCCATGGAGTTTATCGCCGCTATCCAGCAGATAGCCAAACTGGCTGTTAGCCGGTTCAAAGGGCTGAACGGTGCCGTTAATACGAATTCTGCAGGCGCTCTGCTGGCAGGCAATATCCCCGGCTTTAAGGATCTTGCTGACATCGACACCTTTAAAGAAACTTTCAACATATTCATCGGCAGGGTTACGCATAATCTCTTTTGGGGTGCCGATCTGAATGACCCGGCCCCCCTCCATAATGGCAATACGATCGCCGATGCGGATCGCTTCATCCCGGTCGTGTGAAATAAAGATGATGGTTCGAGTCTGCTCTTTTTGCAGGCGAATCAGCTCGCCTTGCATTTCGTGACGGATCAGAGGGTCCAGTGCCGAGAAGGCTTCATCCATCAGCAAAATACTGGGGTCGTTAGTTAGCGCTCGTGCGAGCCCGACCCGTTGTTGCATACCGCCTGAGAGTTGATGAGGGTAACTGTCGCCATGTTCTCCCAGGCCGACTTGCTGCAGCGCTTCCAGCGCTCTCAGGTTACGTTCCTTCTTTTCGACGCCGGATACCTCCAAGCCGAAGGCCGCATTTTCGATGACCGACATATGAGGCATCAGGGCAAAGGACTGAAACACCATGCTCATCTCTTTGCGGCGTACATCCAGTAACTCCGCATCGTCCAGTGCCGTAATGTCCTTGCCGTTCAGCTCGATGCTACCGGCAGTCGGCTCGATCAGGCGGTTAAGCAGGCGCACCATGGTCGATTTTCCTGAGCCGGACAGCCCCATGATGACGAAGATCTCACCTTTTTTGACAGTAAAGCTGGCATCAAAAACACCGACGGTCTGACCGGTTTTTTCAAAGATCTCATCTTTGTCTGAGCCGTTTCTCAACATCTGCATCGCTGTTTCCGGCTGTTCGCCGAATACTTTGTAGACGTTTTTAATCGACAGAATGTCTGTGCTGTCTGTCATGTTACCCTCTGCATTTTATGATTATTATTTAGTTCTATCATGGCGATACCATCCTCAGCTCACCGCAGTTCACATCTTCTCATCGCTGTCGGCATGCTTATTAAGTTAAGGACTTTTACTGATAGCGTCCAACGACATATTTAGCGTTTAAACCATAACTTCCGGTTATTGTTCATGGAGCGCTGTTGCCAGAATTAATAAAAGTAACCGCTGTAAAAAAGCCTCTGCATGCAGGACACACAGAGGCTTCAGCGAGACTTCAGAGAGGCTTCAGAAAGGCACTGATCAGACGTCTAATTTTCGCTTCAGGGTATCGCAGTACCAGTCGACAAATTGACAGACACCATTTTCGGCGATATCAGAAAAGGGCCCCGGGATATAAGCGGGGGAGCTGACACCGCAAAAGGTCTCCTCAACCAGTCGCTTATCCTGGGTATTGGTTGCCAGCCAGACTTTGGTGAGGTTGTCGAGATCATAGTCGACACCCTCAACCGCATCCTTAGGAACTAACCACTTGGTGGTTACCAGTGTTTGTCCTGAATTGAGCGGCAGTACCCGGAAACTCAGGGCGTAGTCACCGAGAAAATGGTTCCAGGTGGAGGGATAGTGAAAGTAGAGCAGGACGCCGATGTTGTTAACATCAGAGTCATCGAGTCGGCCGTTAACTGCGGGTTGGCCATCCATCGTATAGCTGGCCGCTTTGGCAGACAGCGGTATGCGGGTCATACGGTATTGGCCGTTGGTATCCATCACCAGGCGGCTCGGTAGTCCCGCCGCTTCACACTTATCCCAGTGCGCCACCAATTCGGGGTCCTCATCGCCGCCAACGCCGGCAACGGACAGGTTTTCGACAAAGGCATTCAGCAGTTCAGGGTGATTAGCGTCGCAATGGAAACATTCCCGGTTATTTTCAAAGACCAACTTCCAGTTTGCGTCCTCTACTAGGTCTGCCTCATGGGCAATTTTGCAGTTTTCCAGATTATGCGGGGCAAGAAAGGGGCTGACATCGTTGCGGAAGGGTTCAAAGTCCGGTGCCTGATCGGCTACGCAGATATAAATGTAGCTATTAACAACTTCGCAATGTACCGGGAGCAGATTGTGATCGCTGTTGATGAATTTATTACCCATGTTGCCCGCGAACAGCAGTTTGCCATCCAGACCAAAGGTCCACTTGTGGTATGGGCAGACCAGCTTCGCTGTTTTTCCTTTAGCTTCGGAGCACACACGAGAACCGCGATGACGGCAGGCGTTATGAAATGCTCTGACGTTACCGGCATCATCGCGTACGATAACCACCGGATAATCCCCAACCTGAAGGGTCATGTATTCGCCTGATTTTTTTATCTCGATCGTATGGCCGGCGAAAATCCACTCCTGGTGCCAGATCTGTTCTAAATCCTGCTGGTATACGTCCTCGTCACGATAAATTTCCCGGGTCAGGGCATGGCGCGGTATGCGTTGATTGATCAGATCCAGGGTTTTGATGTTGCTGGCCATTAAGGTTCTCCTAAAGCAGTGCACAGTTGTAGTCACTGTTATTGTTATGCTGCTACTGGGTTGGACGGGTATATTGTCACTACGGGGTTTTCTAGGAATACCGGGTATTACCGGCATTTCCGGTATAACGGGCCCGAACACCTGCTGGCGCTGTGAGTCATTGTTGTGTCGTTGTCAGTCGTATCGATACAGCCCGTAAGGGATAACTTACAGGCCCCAAGCTTACCCAGCGTCGAAATTTAGTGTAGGGATGGGGCTGAAATCGGTAAAGCGACTTTTTATTTAGGGAATTGAATACCTCAAGTTATGGTTAAACATGTAGAGCCTGATCAGATTTTGGTAAAAATGCCGTCACTACGGGCGGTGAAGTCTTTTGTTGCCGCAGCTAAATATCAGAATTTTACCCGTGCTGCAGAAGCCCTCTGCGTGACTCAGGCGGCCATCAGCCGTCAGATTCGTGAGCTTGAAGCGGGCTTAGGGGTCGCCTTGTTCAAACGTACGGGACGGGCGGTTGAGCTGACCGAAGCGGGCACCATCTTCTATGATGCCGCCTATCTGTCATTCGTGAATATTGCTCAGGCCGCACAGCGGATTAAGAACAGCGATAAGCGTAAGCAGGAACTGACGATCTGCTGTTCGCCGGCCTTTTCTGCGTTTTGGCTCTCGGCGCGACTGCCAGGGTTCTTTGCTGCCAATCCGGATATCGATGTTAACGTAGTGACGACTAACAACTTCCTGCGGATGGAGCCGGGGGTGCATCCTGATATTTTCATCAATAAGGTGAGTGACGCCAGAGAGGGTTATCATTCTATTGCGCTGTTCTATGACCTTATCTACCCGGTTTGTTCGCCACGTTATCTGCAACAACATCCAGAAATCGAAGCTCTGGACGTGTTACAAAATCACACCCTGCTTAATCTCAGCCCTTATGGTCGTTCCCAGATTGCCGAACATGTGGACTGGGGCGTCTGGTTCAGCGCTCAGGGGATCGATATCGATATAGGCCTGGGGGGGGAACGTCATGTCTTTAATGCGAATGATTACAACATGCTGATTCAGATGGTGCTTAACCATCAGGGTGTTTGTCTGGGATGGCATCAGCTGGTCTCACCCATGATCGAGCAGGGATTGTTGATACGTGTAGGAGAGGCGGAAGCGGTTTATCGGGAGAAGTCACATTATCTGACCTATTCCGAGAGTCGCCAAGATAATGAAGCCTTTCGTACGTTTAAAGACTGGTTCCTCGGCTGCATTGCCGATGAGCAGACCTCCGTTGTTCAGCTGGACGCCAGCAGTTAGAGCAACAGCCGGATAATATTCCCCCTGCCCAACTTATAGCCTCAGTCCAGGTCCCCAGTGGGCCGTCTATGGCCGTCTATGGCCGACAGGGGAGGGGCGGGCTGCCTGGGATTTAGGGATTATCCCGGCGGTGCATGCCGCTGCGGCGAATAGCGTTAACTCGTAAAGACTCCAGGTCTCTGTCCCTTGCGCCGAAATACTATCGGGCTTTCATAACCTGAAGTTATGTCTTCTGTGAATAAAAGGTTGATTGTGGCGTGCTTCCCCTCCTTGGTACTCTTTTATCAAGAAGTTTTATCAGCTGCTTGATAAAACCGGATAAGTGTTCCCCGTATTTTCTTGTCCGCTAACCTGAACGTTTATAACAATGATAACAAAGGTGAGTTAAATGCACTTCGAAGGAATCTACACCCCCGTAATTACGCCATTTAATACAGACTCTTCCATCGACTACGCGGCTTACTCTGCCCATGTACAGTATCTACTGGAGTCTGGCGTTCACGGACTGATGATCGGCGGCACTACCGGCGAATACTATGTTGAAAGTCATGAAGAGCGGGTTGAACTGTTAAAGATTGCCCGCCAGATCTGTGGCAATAAATTGCAGATTATTTTCGGTACGGGTTCCCTTAACCCCGTCGCTTCACTGCAGCTGGCAGAAGATGGCGCTAAATATGCAGCGGATGTGCTGCTTGTTGCTACCCCTCCTTATTCGCTCCCTACCCAGAACGAACTGGCGCAGCATGCTCTGGCCGTCGATCGTGTCGCCGATATGCCCATCATGTTGTACAACTATCCCGATCGTATGGGTGTGAATATGGAGGCCGAATTCTTAGACCAGATTAGCCAGGCAGCAAACTTTTGTGGCATTAAAGAAAGCTCAGGGGATATCAACCGGCTGCATATGCTGGCCTGTGATTATCCGCATATTCAGGTGGCCTGTGGTATGGATGATCAGGCACTGGAATTCTTTGCCTGGGGTGCTAAGAGCTGGGTCTGTGCCGGCTCTAACTTCCTGCCGCAAGAGCATATCGCACTCTATAACGCCTGCGTGCTGGAACGTGATTTTGTAAAAGGCTGCCGTATTATGTCAGCCATGATGCCACTCATGCGGGTGCTCGAGCAGGGTGGTAAATTTATTCAGAGTGTGAAGCAGGGTGTCACTCTGGAGGGTCGTGTTGGCGGAGAAGTCCGTAAGCCATTGCTCGGGTTAGATGAAGACGAAAAACGGGCGCTGCAGAACGTTGTAACCACGTTGAAGGAAAACATCGCCAGCATTGAGAAGGGGGCGTAACGCATGTCAGAGCTATTAACAATCGAAGCATACAAGGCGGTCGCCGCTGAACTAAATCCTGCTGCAATGAGCTTTATCGACGGTGCTTTACGTCCAGCCAGTGATGGCGCAACGATGCCGGTGACCAATCCTGCAACCGGTGAGGTGATTGCCAAGCTAGCAGCCTGTACCCAGGAGGATGTCGATTTCGCTGTTCAAAGGGCGCGCAGTGCCTTTGAAAGTGGCTGCTGGAGCAAGAAGCATCCGTCTGAGCGCAAGCAAGTCTTACTTAAATTATGTGACCTGATCGAACAAAATGCGCTGGAGTTAGCGGTATTAGAGTCCGTTGATTCAGGCAAGCCCATACGTGATTGTGTCGAGATTGATATACCGGAAATCATCAGCACCCTGAGCTGGCATGCTGAATTAATTGATAAAGTCTATGATCAGACGGCCCCCGTGGGTCCTGATGCTATCGCTATGGTTGTTCGTGAACCCGTCGGCGTCGTGGGCGCGGTGCTGCCCTGGAACTTTCCTCTCCTGATGCTGGCCTGGAAAATATCCCCGGCATTGGCGGCGGGTTGCTCTCTGGTCGTTAAGCCTGCGGCGCAAACATCACTGACAGCGATACGTGTTGCCGAGTTAGCGTTTGAGGCTGGTGTCCCTGCTGGCGTTCTGAACATAGTCACCGGTACCGGGGCTGTAGTAGGTCAGGCGATTGGCCGCCATAGGGATGTAGACATGGTCGCGTTCACGGGATCAACGGCAACGGGACGTCAGTTCCTGCATTATTCTGCCGACTCGAATATTAAAGAGGTGGTGCTGGAGTTGGGGGGTAAGAATCCTTGTATCGTCCTGGATGATGCCGAAGACCTGGAGCAGGTGGCAGAGCACGTTGTTGCGGCAGCCTTTTGGAATATGGGGGAGAACTGTTCAGCAGGTTCACGTCTGATCGTTCAGGCAGGTATTAAGGATCGGCTTCTGGAACTTGTGGTAGCCAAGGCGCGTGAGTGGAACACAGGAGACCCGCTTGACCCTCAGAACCATCTGGGTGCACTGATCGATAAGGGGCATTTCAGTAAGGTTTGTTCGTATCTGGACATGGGCAAAGCAGACGGCCATGACCTGATCCTGGGTGGTGAGACGGTCGAGGGTACCTACGTCCTGCCAACCATCTTTGATAATGTCAAAAACAGCGATCGTTTGGCGAGAGAAGAAATTTTTGGCCCGGTATTATCCGTCATCACCGTTGCCAGCTATGACGAAGCGATAGCGGTTGCCAACGATACGGAATATGGACTCGCGGCTTCGGTCTTTACTGCCAATGCAAAAAAAGCACTACGGGCTGCTCGGTCGGTTCGTGCGGGAACCGTGACTGTTAACTGTTTCGGGGAAGGTGATGTAACCACACCCTTTGGCGGTTATAAGCAGTCGGGGTTTGGTGGTCGTGATAAGTCTGTTCATGCCCATGATCAGTATACCCAGTTGAAAACGATCTGGATCGACCTGAGTGATGCTGCCGCCGACGGTTGTGTTGACTGAGTAGGCACCCGTATTGAATCCGCATACGCTGCCGACATCGGCGCCTAAGCGGTTCAAACAGGAATCGATTTATGAGTAAAAGTATTCAAGTAAAGCGCTTACCGAAGGACCCCGGACCTGCTGCCTGGAACAGCATACTGCCGCCAGCCACTGAATATCCACAGCTTAACGGGGATGTTAGCGCTGATTGGGTCGTTGTTGGGGGTGGTTTTGCTGGCCTGGCTGCGGCTCGGCGGCTGAGCCAGTTGCTGGGAAATGAGTCGATAGTGCTGCTGGAAGCCAGCACCCTGGCGAATGGACCGGCTGGGCGAAACACCGGCTTTATGATTGATCTGCCCCATGATCTGAATTCTGAAACCTACGCCGGTGCTCAAGCGCAGGATCTGCAGCAAATTCGTCTGAACCGCGCGGCGATCGACTTTGCGCGTGAGATGGCAGAGGAATACGGCATGGATCCTAAGGTGTTTGATCCTTGTGGCAAGGTGACTGCCGCAGGATCAACCCGGGGTGCCGGCCATATAGAGAGTTATCGTAAGCATCTTGAAGCCTTGGCTGAACCCTACCGGCTGATGAATGCGACAGAGCTGAAAGACTGGACCGGTAGCGATTTTTATCGACAGGGCTTATTCACACCAGGTGCGGTGATGATTCAACCGGCGGCTTTTGTCCGTCAGGCAGCACAGGGAATGAGTCCGCGGGTCAGTTTCTATGAGAAGAGTCCGGTTACCGGCATCGAGAAAGGTGCAGTGCACCGCCTGAGCACGCCTACAGGATCGGTCAGGGCTAAGAATGTAATTTTGGCGGTTAATGGCCATATTCAATCCTTTGGCTTTTTCCCGCGTCAGCTATTGCATGTGTTTACCTATGCATCGATGACCCGGGCGTTGACCGACACTGAAGTTAAACAGCTTGGAGGTGTCAGTGACTGGGGCATTCTACCCGCCGATCCTATGGGAACCACCGTACGCAGAAGCTCGAACCTGATGGGGAGTGGGAATCGGGTGGTCGTCCGTAACCATGCGACCTTGAATCAGAGTATGGACGTGACAGAGCGGAACCTGCGCCATGCGGCAAAGTTGCAGGATCGCTCTTTTGCCCGCCGCTTTCCTATGCTGGATGCGGTACCGATGGAATATCGTTGGGGCGGTCGGCTCTGCTTATCCCTGAACTCGATGCCCGCTTTTGGCGAAGTAGAGCCACGAATCTGGTCGGCAGCCTGCCAGAATGGTCTGGGAACCGTGAAAGGCACGCTGTCGGGGATGATGGCGGCGGAGCAGGCCGTGTTGGGTAAGTCTGACAGGCTGAGCCAATTTCTGGATCATCAGCCACCGTCTCAATTACCGCCAGAACCCTTTCTTTCAGTGGGCGCAAATATAACCATGAAATGGAAAGAGTGGCAGGCAGGGATCGAACTGTAATTGCAGCGACTATTATTTACAGATTTACCATTATTAACAACACTGTAACAAGGCAGATTGCTAAGGCTGCCAGGAGATACCGATGGGCGAATTTAATACCTCAGATTTCATGAACCCCATGGTGACTCAGACCTGGTTAAACGGTCGCCATGAAGTGCGTTGCATCAAAGTAATCGCCGAAACTCAGGATGTAACTACCTTTACCTTTGGACTGAGTGAGCCGGTATTGTTCTTCTTTAAACCAGGACAGTTTGTCACCCTGGAGCTGGAGGTCGAGGGTGAAAGACTGATGCGCTCCTACACTATTTCGAGCTCCCCTTCGATTCCCTACAGTTTCTCGATTACCGTCAAACGGGTAGCGGGTGGCAAAGTATCGAACTGGCTGCATGCAAATCTTAAACAGGGAGATCAGCTCGCGGTACATGGCCCGGTAGGGCAGTTCAACTGTATGGACTTTCCGGCGGAAAAAGTATTGTTACTCTCGGGGGGGGTGGGTATCACCCCCGTCATGTCGATGGCGCGCTGGTGGTTTAATACCGATTCTGACGTGGATGTCGTCTTTGCCCATAGCGCCCGCACACCCCAGGATATTATCTACGCCCACGAACTGGAATATATGTCGTCTAGGGTCGATAATTTCCAGCTGCATCTGATCTGTGAAAAAACTGAGATTGGTCAGGCTTGGGGTGGCTATCGTGGTTATCTGAACCTACAGATGCTGGGTTTTATTGCCCCTGATTTTATGACCCGGGAAGTGTTTTGTTGTGGCCCCGAGCCCTATATGAAAGCGGTCAGATCGATGCTGCAGGTCGCAGGCTATGATATGGATCGCTACCATGAAGAATCCTTTGGTGCGACCCCGGTTAAGGATGTCCAGCTAGCGGAGATCCATGCCGATGCGGCAGAGATCGAAAACCTGCAATCTAAAGAGATGGTACAGGTCAGCTTTATTGATGCGGGTCTCGCCGTGTCTGTGGCGCTGGGCACTAACTTGAATGAGGCAGCGAAAGAGGCCGGCGTCAATATCTCCAAGGCCTGTGGCATCGGCATCTGTGGCGCCTGTCGGGTGAAGGTTGTAGCAGGTGATTTCGACATGGCCCAGAATGGCGGCATTAGCGAGGAAGAGATCGAACAAGGGTATGTGCTGTCCTGTTGCACCAGTGTGACCGGCGATATCCAGATCGATTACTAAACGCCTCAGCTTTTTGTCTGGTCACCTCTAGCGCCTTTGTTGAAATAGCATCGGTCACGGGCAAGCAAGGATGCCGGCCGAAGGGGCGGACCGAAACCTAGTGTGAGCAGCCTTTAGAGACGCTGATGGGAGCCTTTGTTTACATAATGCAGGGGCACCGCTGTCGTATCTACGACCTTACGCATAATAAAGGCGGACTTCACGCCGGCAACACCCTTAATCCGGGTGATCTTTCCCAGCAGGATGTCGTGGTAGCCATCCATATCGGGCACGGCGACCTTCAGCTGATAATCGGCATCGTGTCCGGTAATCAGATAACATTCCATCACCTCCGGTATGGCGCTGATCTCTTTTTCAAACTCTTCAAAACGCTCAGGAATATGCTTATCCATGCTGATATGCAACAACGCGATCAGGTTTAAGCCGACACTGCGCTCATTGATACGCACCACTTGGCTGGCAATGACCCCCGTCTCGGTAAGCTGTTTTACCCGGCGCGAGCAAGGCGCTGCCGTTAAGCCAATCCGTTCGGCCAGCTGCTGATTAGAAAGCGACGCATCACGCTGTAGCTCCCGCAATATAGTGATATCAAAACGATCAAGTTCAACGCCTGTCATGCTAAAAAACCTCTACTACGCAATAAAAAATACCAGAATACAGTCACCTCTTATATTAGTTTGCGCAAAGTCATGATAACAAGCAACCTTAGCAAGGTAATTGCGCGCCTATCCACGTAAACTTTTCAGCATCGGAATCACAGACCGGCATCCACAAGACAGCCGGCGAGAACAACGCCACAAGCGAACCTTCTCCGTTGTAGCCGAT
>JBLHND010000089.1:0-15227 GCA_047622605.1 Motiliproteus sp.
ACTACCTTCGTTCCTATCACCGGCAGCCGCAGCCCATATTGAAACTTATTAACCAGAATGAAATCGCCGATCTGCAGCGTTGGCAGCATCGATCCGGACGGAATCTGAAAGGGCTCGATCAGGAACGAACGCAGCACCAGCACCAGCGCCAACACCGGGAAGAACGATTTTGAATACTCGACCAGAATCGGCTCGGGCACCAGCTTACTGAGCGCCTCGGCATCCAACTCGACACCCGCCTCAACGGCGGCATGTGCTAACCGCGGCTTGCGCCGCGGCAACAAGACGAGATGATCAAACAACCAAATGACGCCGGTGACTGCGACCGCAATTACCAATACTAGAGAAAAATCAATATCCATCCGTCTAATTATCCATTTTCAATACAGCGAGAAAAGCTTCCTGGGGCACGGTAACGTCGCCCACCTGTTTCATCCGTTTCTTACCTGCCTTCTGCTTTTGCAGTAGCTTTTTCTTACGGCTGATATCACCCCCGTAACACTTGGCAATTACGTTCTTACGGAGCGCCTTAACCGTGGTTCGGGAGATAATCTTACCGCCGATCGCCGCCTGGATAGCGACATCAAACATCTGCCGTGGAATCAGTTCCTTCATCTTCTCGCACAATAACCGCCCCCTTTGCATGGCCTGATCCTGGTGCATAATCACCGCCAGCGCATCGACCCGCTCGCCGTTGATCAGGATATCCAGACGCAGCAGGTTGGCCGGTTGAAAGCGAATAAAGCTGTAATCCAGCGACGCATAACCACGACTCACCGATTTGAGTTTATCGAAGAAGTCCATCACCACCTCACTCATCGGCAGTTCATAGGTAAGCGAGACCTGGCTGGCCAGATACTTCAGATCTTTCTGAACCCCGCGCTTCTGAATACACAGGGTAATCACCGCGCCAAGGTATTCCTTGGGCATCAGCATATTGGCTTCGACGATAGGCTCACGCATCTCTTGGATCGAGCCATAATCGGGTAACTTAGAGGGGCTATCGACGCTGATAACCTCGCCAGAGTTGAGCTCGACCTCGTAAATGACCGTCGGGGCGCTGGTAATCAGATCCAGATCATATTCACGCTCGAGCCGCTCCTGGATAATCTCCATGTGCAGCAATCCCAGGAATCCGCAGCGAAAACCAAAACCCAGGGCGTCGGAACTTTCAGGCTCGTAAAACAGCGAGGCATCGTTGAGCGTCAACTTGCTCAGCGCATCACGAAAATCTTCAAAATCATCGGAGCTGACCGGGAACATGCCGGCATAAACCTGCGGCTTGACCCGTTTGAAACCCTTGAGCCTCTCGACATCCGGGGTCTTACTGTGGGTCAGGGTATCACCCACCGGGGCACCCAGGATGTCTTTGATTCCGGCGATGATATAACCGACCTCGCCCGCTTTCAGGGACTCGGTAGACTGTCGCTTAGGCGTAAACACCCCGACATCATCGACCTGATAGCTCTGAAGGGTGGATTTAACCAGAATCTTATCTTTCTTGCGCAGCGTTCCCTGCATCACGCGCACCAGCGAGACAACGCCCATGTAGTTATCAAACCAGGAATCGATAATCAGCGCCTGCAACGGGGCATCGACATCGCCTTCCGGTGGCGGGATCAGCTCGATCAGCTGTTCGAGAGCGTCTTCGACGCCCATGCCGCTCTTGGCGCTGACCCCCACGGCATCCTGGGCATCGATGCCGATGACCTCTTCGATCTCCCGTTTAACTTTCTCTGGATCTGCCTGCGGCAGATCCATCTTGTTCAGCACCGGCACCACTTCCAGCCCCTGTTCGATGGCGGTGTAGCAGTTCGCAACCGACTGGGCCTCGACCCCCTGCGCCGCATCTACGACCAACAGTGCTCCCTCGCAGGCCGCCAGGGAACGTGAGACCTCATAGGAGAAGTCCACATGACCGGGGGTGTCGATAAAGTTAAGTTGGTAGGTTTTACCATCGCGTGCCTTGTAGTCCAGGGTGACACTCTGGGCCTTGATGGTGATACCGCGCTCACGCTCGATATCCATAGAATCGAGCACCTGATGCGCCATTTCACGCGCACTAAGCCCTCCACAGATCTGAATAAAACGGTCCGCCAGAGTCGACTTGCCGTGATCGATGTGGGCGATAATGGAAAAATTTCGGATATGACTGAGGTCACTCAAAGCAGTAGCACCTACACGCCCATAAAGAGCTTAAAATAAAGCGCGCATACTAGCCTATTTTAAGCGTCAGGGCCATTCGCCAAGCTTGGCACTGATCTACTCGGTAACCGCTCAGCGCAGTTCTCCTGCATCCATGCAACCGGCCTGGAATGACTTCTGCGCTCTTCTGTGAAAAAGGAAGGCTACCCTCCTCCCTGCAGGTCGTGCGGGGAGCCTCGGCGCTCTTAAGAGAGCAGAGCACCACGCCCGACAGACGCCACCCTAAGGCTTGATCTTGAGAGGTAAAAACAGCGGACTCCCCCGGCGTACGATGCGCATCGGCACCGCCTTACCCTTGGGCAGATTCTGAGCGATCTCAGCAAAGCCATCCAAATCCTCGATGTCGCGACCATTGAGCATGGTAATCACATCACCAACGACCAACCCGGCATCAGCACCCGGACCTGATCGAACCTCCCGCACCACGATCCCGCCACTAAGCTTCCACTGTTTAGCGCGTTCCAGCTCCAGTGCCGCAACGCTGATATTAAGCGGATTGCTATCAGCCCTGAAGGTGTCGGCGCCGGCCTGGACTCGCACCGACTCTTCGGGCAACACCCCGACCGTCAAAGCGATGGTTTTATTTAGCCCGTTGCGCACCAGCTCGAGCTTGACGCTCTTACCGGGCACGACCCGTCCCACCAACTGTGGCAGTTCGGCAGAACGTTCGATCGCCTCAGCATTAAAACTAATAATGATATCACCCTCTTGCAATCCGGCCGCGTCAGCCGGGCTACCCGGCAGCACCTTGGCGACCAGCGCGCCCTTGGGCCGATCAAGGCCAAAGGATTCGGCCAGATCAAGATTAACCTCCTGAATAATCACCCCCAGCCAACCCCGGGCGACCTGACCATTGAGCCTCAGCTGCTCAACCACCTCCATCGCCATCGTCATCGGAATCGCGAATGACAACCCCATAAACCCACCCGAACGGGTATAAATCTGGGAGTTAATACCGACGACCTCACCCTGCAAATTAAAGAGCGGCCCCCCCGAATTACCCGGATTAATCGCCACATCGGTTTGTATAAAGGGCACGTAGTTTTCATTCGCCAGACTCCGTCCCGTCGCGCTGACTATACCGGCGGTTACCGTATGGTCAAAGCCAAAGGGTGACCCTATTGCCAGCACCCATTCACCCGCTTTGAGCGTGTCAGAATTACCTATTTTTACTACCGGAAGGTTTTGCGCATCGAGCTTGAGCAGCGCCAGATCCGAACGGGGATCTATACCCACCAGCTCAGCCACCAACTCACGCCTATCGCTTAAGCGCACCAGGATGCTGTCAGCGTCTTTAACCACATGATGATTGGTCAGCACATAACCATCGGCAGAGATGATAAAGCCCGATCCCAGCGACTGAGGACGCCGCTGCCGCGGCTCATACTCAGGCCCCTCGAAGCCGCGTTCATCAAAAAAATGTTTGAAGATCTCCGGCAGCGGTTCCTGCTTCGTCTGCGGGACTGACTGCGGGGCATCGATATTACGCACCGTACTGATATTCACAATCGCGGGGGAGGCTTGCTCTACCAACTCGGTAAAATCAGGCAGCGAGGCTGCCGAGGCCAATCCACCAAACAACAGCAATCCCAGCACCACACCGGAAAACGTCGAGTCAGCTCTCACACTCATCAAATTTACCTACCCTTAGGATTAACATCAACGTAACAGTTCAGCACATTTGTTTTCGCTATATGATTGATTATGGATTATTTGTGGAAAGAGTCTCTTTGGCGAGGAAGCCAAAGCGAAGCCTACAGGGATCGGTACATAGATAAGCACGGCGTCTCTTGGAACCAATACTCCGTAGCTCAAGTCTATGCCTATGCCTATGCCTATGCCTATGCCTATGCCTATGCTGAATAATTACACATCAACAAACTACAATTTTTCAGGCGTAATATCTGCGATTACTGCGACGGGTAACTACGTATTGCTGCTGATCCCTGCCACTCCAGCATTTCACCACTGCAATAGAACTAATACTCGAGCTAGTACTCACACTCATCAATCCCACCTTACCCTTACCCTTCCTGTAGCATTAACATCAACAAGCTATAATTTTTTAAGACGTAATATCTGCGGCTGGTAACGGTATTGCTGCCGATCCCTGCTACTCCAGCATCTCACCGCAACAAAACCGAGCAGCAATCCCGATATGCCGGCTAAAACCACGATAGCTTCGACCATGCCCAGCGCATCAGCCAGAGCAGAACTTAGAATCAAGCCGAGAAGCGGCAGTAAATAGAGCATCGCGGAGGCCTGCAAAAACGAACCTTCGTCCACGCCCAGCTCAACCATATCGCCCGGTGCGAGCAGTAACTGCTGAGGATTTCCCGATAGAATCTGAAAACGTTGCCCCTGGCCAATTTCGGCCAGCAATTTCTGACCACAGCCCGCCTTGGCCTGACAACTGGAGCAGCCGCTATTACGTATAGTTTCAACGCGTACACCACCGGGTTCGAGAGCGATGACCTGAGCCTGTTCGGTCAGCATCTTAATTAATCATCTTTAAGAGCAACGGACGAAGCGATGCGATCGGCCATCATAAAAGGCACGTCACCGACCACGGTAACAAACTGATCATCAACCCGCTTACCGATTGCGACGGTATCACCCGACTGAACAGCACCAGGGCTGGCTTTCTTAGAGGCAAAGGGCTGTACCGATACCGAAATACTGGCCTTGCCATTGGAATACAGCAGCACCTCAGAGTCACTCAAGCGGTCATGCTGTATCACTTTGAAACCCTCCGGCATCCACTCCACCAACCACTGCATGGGGCTGCTATTGGTCAAAGCACGGTGCTGATTGATGTAATACTCCATCGACGAAGATAACCGTATCACGTCCGCCTGCGGCAGTGAGGGTGCAACCTGAGCACGTTCGCCATACTGAACAGACATCAGGTCTGAATTAAACGACCGAGGGCCTGATAAGACAATCTGCGGCGGAGCCACCACGGGAGAACTGCTCCCTTGGTAGGTCTGGGCACCAAAAATGACCACCAGAGTTACCGATGCGGCTACAGCAACACTGCCCAGAGACCGCCATTGAAATCCGGCACCAGAGCGGGCCTGCTTCTCAAACTCAGGCTCCCGCTCCAGCTCAGCCATCACCTGAGCGCTCACATCCTGCTCTGGTTGCAACGGTGTCTTGCGCCTCAACACCGCGCTGGCCAGATGATATCTGGACCAAAGCTGCGCCTCAGCGGAATCGAGTCGTTTGAGAGTCCTACGAAGCTCGAACTCTCCGACTTCGTCATCCATCAACGCAGACAGGGATTCTTTAATGCTATCACTCATTTGCCACCTCTATTGAAGGCTCCTAACGGGTTTCTATTCGACACCCCGGGGAACAATCAAAATTCATTACCGACCTAGGCCGCTTACCGCAAAAAATGCTGTTATCCATCCAGCATCGGCGCTATCACCTTATCCAGCGCTTCTCGAGCTCGGAATATCCGTGAACGTACCGTGCCAAGCGGACAGCTCATCACCTGAGCAATATCCTCGTAACTCATCCCTTCAAACTCGCGCAGGCTCAGCGCTGTGCGCAGATCCTCGGGCAGCTTCTCCAAGGCCTGAAATATCACCTGTTCGAGTTCCTGTTTATACAGATTATTTTCTGGCGTTTCGATTTCATGAAACAGCGTACTATCAAAATACTCTGCATCCTCAACACTGACATCCACATCCGGTGGACGCCGCCCCTTAGCAACAAGATGGTTTTTAGCCGTATTGATCGCAATACGGTACATCCAGGTATAGAACGCACTATCACCACGAAAGTTCGGCAACGCCCGATACGCCTTGATAAACGCTTCCTGAGCGACATCCATCGCTTCGTGACGGTCGTACACATAACGACCAATCAAGCTAATAATCTTGTGCTGGTATTTCTTTACCAGCAGATCAAAGCCACGTTTGTCACCTTGCTGCACACGCTCTACCAACTGTTGATCAGTTGGTTGTTTTTTTACTGTCGACAATCCGCTAAGCCCTTATAGCCAGGTAAGAAGTAATCCGGCTAAGCTACCGCGTACCCCCTGTTAATACAACCGAGCCACCAGAGCCCTCTTCTCTCCTGCCGAAACAGCTAATTGATAAGAACACAGCCAACGCAGTAAGTTCCAACACTGATGCCGGCATTTTTTTGAGTGTGCTATGCTTGCCGCCCCTCGATGAGGGGATAAGGGATTAACGCTGTGCCAAGCCCTGGCACTATGACATACACATTACCGCTGCAATGCCGTCCCGGCTTGCGGCCTTTGGGTCTGGGTATTAATGAGTAAACAGCTGAATTACGATGTTCTGGTGATCGGCAGTGGCGCAGCGGGCCTGACCCTGGCGCTAAATCTGGCCACTGATGCGCGCGTCGCGGTCCTCAGTAAGGGCAACCTGACCTCAGGATCGACCTACTGGGCTCAGGGCGGAATCGCCGCTGCCTACGACCCTAAGGACTCGGCCCAAAACCATATCCAGGACACGCTCACCGCTGGCGGTGAGCTCAGCCACCGCGATGCGGTCGAATTTACCGTGAACAACGGTAAAACCAGCATCGACTGGCTGATCGAACAGGGCGTGCCGTTCACCCGCGATACCAGCACCCAAACGCTGCACCTGACCAAAGAGGGTGGCCACAGCCATCGCAGAGTGGTTCATGCCAGCGACGCTACCGGCAAAGCGGTCTCTGAAACACTGCTGCAACAAGCAACAAAAAACAGCAACATCACCCTGCTACCCCACTTTATCGCCATCGACCTGATCACCCGCCACAAACTTCGCCTGGCGGATAACCACTGTATCGGCGCCTATGTGCTGGATCAAGACAGCGGACACATACAAACCCTACTGGCCTCGTCCGTGGTCCTGGCCACTGGCGGCGCGAGCAAGGCCTATCTCTACACCAGCAATCCAGACGGCTCCTCCGGCGACGGTATCGCCATGGCGTGGCGAGCGGGCTGCAGGGTTGCCAACCTGGAGTTCAACCAGTTCCACCCGACCTGCCTGTACCATCCTCAGGCCAAATCGTTCCTGATCTCCGAAGCCGTTCGTGGAGAAGGTGGGCACCTGCTGCTGCCCGATGGCTCCCGCTTCATGCATCGTTTCGATCCCCGCAAAGAACTAGCACCAAGGGATATCGTCGCCAGGGCCATAGACCATGAAATGAAACGCCTCGGCTGTGATTGTCTGTATCTGGACATCTCCCACAAGCCCAGTGAATTTGTACGCAGCCACTTCCCCACGATTTATGCAAAATGTCTGGAATACGGCATCGACATCACCCGTGATCCGATCCCTGTGGTCCCTGCGGCCCATTACACCTGCGGCGGCGTCATCACCAATCAACAAGGACAAACAGATATCCCCGGCCTATACGCCATCGGCGAGACCGCCTTTACCGGCCTCCATGGTGCCAATCGCCTGGCCAGCAACTCGCTACTCGAGTGCCTGGTGTACGGCATGTCTGCGGCGGCGACCATCAGATCAAACCTTAACCAACAGAGCCCTCTCCCCAGCACACCCTTCTGGGATGAGAGCCAGGTCACCGATTCCGATGAAGACGTGGTTATAGCGCACAACTGGGACGAACTGCGGCGTTTCATGTGGGATTATGTGGGTATCGTACGCACTGAAAAACGACTCCAGCGCGCACTCAATCGAGTGACGCTGCTGCAACAAGAGATTTCCGATTATTACAGTAACTACAAGGTCAGCAAAGACCTGCTTGAACTGAGAAACCTGGCCCTGGTCGCCGAGCTAATCATCCGCTCCGCGATGCGGCGCAAGGAGAGCCGAGGCCTGCACCACACCCTTAACTATCCGGAGCAACTACCCGAAAATCGGGACACCATACTCACGCCAATCAATTTTGACTGGAGTAAGTCAGGATCAATTGCACCCGCAAGCGACGAATAGCCTGGGCCGATCGGTGTTCGTGAACCAGCCAAGCACTTAGAAAGGAGCGCTGCCCGGCAACAGGACTAACCACCTGAAACCGCAGCAGGGTAACCCAGCTATACAGGCGACATCCCGATACGGGACGCACTTCAGACTCAGAGCCGTCGGCAAACCGCACAAACCAGGACACCTGAGTCCAACGAATCTCTCGAATCGAGCGGGGATCGCTAAGAAAAACATAACGTCGTAATAGATAGACCGCCTGCCAGGAAATCGCCCCCAGCAACAGTAATTTGCTGAGTAGCGGTAACGCACTCACCAACGATGCGGCCATACACAGCAGATGAATAACCACGACCAGTCCGGCCAGCGGGTAGGAAACCCGCCGTACCAGCCGATCAGGTCGGAACATCTGCCAGAATCATGTCCACCATTCGCCTGAACTCTGGATCTTCGGGAGCGGTGGTACGCATAAACCAATTAAAGAGATCCTGATCTTCGCCAGCAATCAACCTTTCGAAGAGCTGCTGGTCTTGCAGGGCTAAGGCAGCAAAGGACCCCTCTAAGAAGGGAATCAGCAACACATCTAACTCCAACATCCCCCGCCGGCAGTGCCAACGCAGACGATTAATATCCGTTTCGCTGTACATCGAAACTACCTTCCTCAATAAGTACATTCAAATAAGCGCGCATCCTATCGCTACCCCTACAGCCACCATCGCTGTAAACAGGGTCTGAGATAGGAAGTCGAACGACCCTTGCTCTGTATAGACTCAAACGCGGTTAGGTTCCATCCGCTCGAATATTGAGTTCAACCCGGCGATTTTGAGCACGACCCTGTGCTGTTGTATTGTCCGCGATAGGGTAACGCTCCCCCCAGCCCCGACTCTGCAGCCTGGAACCTGCGACACCCACGCTAGACAAATACCCTCTAACACTATTGGCGCGAGCCTCAGACAAACCCTGATTATATTCAAAACTACCCTGGCTATCGGTATAGCCATCGATCAATAGCTGGGACTTATCAAACTTCTTTAACACCCTGGCAACCGAGGCCAGCACCGGCAGAAAACTTTGCTCTATGTCCATCGCGCCAGTCCTGAACGTAATATTACCTGGCATGATCAAGCGGATCTCATCACCACGGCGCTCAACCTGCACCCCGGTGCCCTGTAGCTCCTGTCGCAACAAGGCTTCCTGCTGATCCATGTAGTGACCGATTCCGCCACCAATGGCACCTCCCACCAGGGCACCGGTCAAAAGACCCTTGTTACGATCACCCTTGGAACTTACCGCAGCCCCGAGTAGAGCCCCCGCCACGGCCCCCAAGCCGGCTCCTGTGGCTGCGCTACCTGTTTTTTGCTCTCCCGTATAGGGATCCAAGGTTTGACATCCACTCACCGAAAAAACAATCAACCCAGCTACTATAAATTTTTTCACCCATATACTCCTTGATAGATCGATATAATATTGCGTCATACTCAAAAGCCAGCGCTCTTTCCTTGATGCGCCTGCTATTTAGATCCGCAGTCCAGACATATATTTTTTAATAGGATTTTGTTACTTCAGGGCGTTCTGGAATTCATCCCAGCTGATACCGGCCTTAGCCATCTGGGCACGGAGCTCTTTTTGGTGACGCTCGCTGACGACGTCCTGAATTCGCTGTCGGCGGGCATCTATAAGCTCTTGCACCCATTCACGGGCAATTTCAAGCTGGCTGGAGGTCAGGGTGAATGATGCCTGACGGAGCTGGGGCAGATCTGAAACATTGAGGTCGTACGGCATCAATAGACAGCCTACTTAACGGATAAAGGATATAAAACAACACGGACAACAACAGCTGTCGACTATAAAGGCTATTCAGTGCAGCGTTTCAAGCCGCCATAAGCAGAACAAGATTTAGAGCTGAACGCTCTTATAATACCTCATAAAAACGCCCGAATCGACTAGTCGACAACATAGCCACCGGGAGGCTGGCCGAGAATAGCGACCGTAGCGAGAGATACGCATTTTGAGCTAGATCAACCGGTCATTTGCGGAGAATAGTGGTTCTATTTGACAAAAATGAGCGAAGGATCTGGCCGAAATGCGAATTTCGCAGTAGGTCAGTCTATTCTCGGTCAGCCTCCTAGCAGCAATGCGAGCAGTACGACCGCTTCACTCAACTCAACCAGCGCACCCGCGGTATCGCCCGTAGTGCCACCCAGTCGCCGACACATCAATAGGCGCAGCCCCGCAAACAGCAACAGGCTGCAGAGCAACACCAGGATCCCAGACGCACCAAAGCACACCAGCAGCAGTACCAATGCAGCTAACAGATAGCGCGCCTGCTGGCGCGGGAAGTATTGGCTCAGGACTTCTCCAAGCCCACCCGCACGCACATAGTCAGTACTCAAAAACAACAGTAACAGCAGCGCTCGAGCGACCAGCGGCGCCACGATCAATCCTCCAGGCGCCGTGGCGATTAACGCCGCCAAGGTGCTAAATTTAACCAGCAGCACCAGCACCAGCACCATTACCGCCGCCGGACCGCAGGTCGGATCTTTCATCAATTCCAAGCTGCGCGCTCGATCGCCTAAACCACCGGCCCAGGCATCGGCGCTATCGGCCAGCCCATCCAGATGTAAGCCGCCCGTCAGCAGACACCAGACAAGCAACAATAACCCCGCCTGCACCGACCAGAGATCCGGCAGCAGCGCCTGTAGCAGCAACTGCGCCAGCCACAGCACCGTGCCGATCAGCCCCCCGACTGCCGGGTACCAGAGCAACGACCGGCCTACCTGCGAATGCTCAAGCAGACCCAGATCAGGCATAGGGATTCGGGTCAGGAACTGCATGGCAAGCACCAAGGGTTCGCACCAGCCGGGCAACCCCAGCCGATTGCGCCGCTCAGACGGCCCAGACGTCATAGGGTTTCTTCAGCCTCATAGCCAGCCTCATAGCCGCCCAGTTCGGGAAGACGATTAATAAAAACAACCTGCGCATGAAAGGGTCGCGCCTTGTCATCGGGTTGAGGTTCCGGGTACAGCGCGATACGTGTCATAGACCCGTAATCGATACTCAGCGACTGCGCAGCCGTTATCGACATCCCCAACAGCTGGCACAGCAGTGTACGTATCACTCCGCCGTGCGTAATACAAAGTAACCTGGAATCCTTGGGGGGGCCCGCGCCATCCTCCGACCCTTGATCCATCAATTCTTTATCCATCAATTCTTTATCCATCAACCATTGCAGCAACTGTGCCGCTACCCGCTGCTGCAAACTCCGAATCGACTCACTGCCGGGAGGCGGATGGGCGATGGGGTCTTGCCAGAACGCCAACACCTGAGACTGCTGCTGCTGCCAGACCCGCTGCTGTAGCTGGCCATCCCAGGCACCAAAATCCAGCTCTCGCAAGCGTGGCTCCTCATGGAGAGACACCCCCAGTCGCTCGGTCAGTTGCCGCGCGGGTAACAGGCAACGCTGCAAGGGTGAGCTGTAGACCGACTGCCACCCGGAAGAATGACTCGACGCCATGACCGCACGCATTTGCGTCCAGCCCCGCGATGAGAGCGGCGAGTCCGTCCGCCCCCGATAGATCTTACCGTCACTGCAGGCACCGTGGCGGAGCAGATCGATGATCAGTCCTGTAGACACCCTCAATCCTGGCCTGATACCGACGCCTCGGCGAAGGTGGCCATCTGCGCCTGGAGCGCACAGGCCGCCTTCAACAGCGGAACGGCGAGTGCCGCACCCGTGCCCTCACCCAGACGCAGCCCCAGATTCAGCAGCGTCTCGGCCTCGAGAGCCTCCAGCAACGCTCGATGCCCGGGTTCCGCCGAGTTATGCGAGAACAGCAACCAATCGCGCACTGCGGGATTGATTCGACAGGCGACCAGAGCCGCAGCCGTGGTGATAAAGCCGTCTACCAACACCGGAATCCCGAGCTGCGCACAACGTACATAGGCGCCCACCAGGGCGGCTATCTCAAATCCGCCAAGACAGCGCAGCACCTCCAGCGGATCTTGCAATCGCTGACGATGCAATGCCAGCGCCCGTTCTATGACTGCCGCTTTATGGGTAACCCCCCGAGCATCGATGCCCGTTCCCGGACCCGTCAACTCAGCCACAGGCCGGTTCAGTAGGGCGGCTGCCAATGCGGTCGCCGCCGTCGTATTGGCGATCCCCATCTCGCCACCGATAAATAGCTGCGCACCCTGCTGCTCGGCCCGCTCTGCGGCCTCAAGGCCCGCCCTCAGCGCCAGCACCAATTCGGTATCGCCCATGGCCGCGCCGAGACAAAAATTAGCCGTTGCGGACGCTATTCGGCTGTCGACGACTCGGGGCAAAGGCTCAAGCGCCTCGAGGGTACCTAGATTAACCACCTCAAAACTGGCACCTAGCTGTCGGGCCAGCACGCAGATCGCAGCGCCTCCGCGGGAGAAATTACGCACCATCTCGGCGGTCACCGCCTGCGGAAAAGCGGATACGCCCTCATCGGCAACCCCATGATCGGCGGCAAAGACCGTGATTAAGACCTGCTCCAGCTGCGGCCTGAGCTGCCCCTGCATCCCCGAAAACTGTACCGCGATAGACTCCAACTGCCCCAACGAGCCCTGAGGCTTAGTCAGTTGATGCTGATAGGCCTGCGCCTGATCGCGCCGCGATAGATTTAACGGGCTCACCGCATCGGTCAGCCATCGTGATGTCATCAAGCCTTCATTCCTCAATCCTCAATCCTCCATAGATAAATACGTACCGGCTGGTTTGAGTACCAGGGGCAATCCAGCCAGAGTCACAACGACCCGCTCACAGCGCTCAGCAATCCGCTGCTGCAACAGCCCCATCTCATCCTGAAACTGACGACAGAGCTCGCCCATCGGCACGATGCCCATGCCCACTTCGTTGGACACCAGAATAATCTCACCCGGCAAATCAGGCAGGATCTCCAGCAGCGCATCCAGTTCGCGCCTAAGCTCGACAGGCTGCTCTCGACAGATCAGGTTGCTCAGCCACAGGGTCAGGCAGTCGACCAGCAAGAGTCTCCCATGACCAGCATGCAGCCCAAGCACCTGAGCCAGGGCGAACGGCTCTTCGACCAGCCCCCAGTGCGACGGACGTCGATCCCGATGCTGTTCAATTCGCCGCTGCATCTCCTTGTCGTTCGCAGTTGCGGTCGCGATATAGGTCACCTCGAGCCCAGACTGCACCGCCAGCTTTTCGGCCAAACGGCTCTTACCCGAGCGGGCACCACCGAGGATCAATTGTTTCACAACAGCCACCTGAACAGAAAAACGCCGACTATAACAACGCCGCCGGACAACGCCAATCAGAAATTCTGATCTGAGCCTCAAGTCGCGATCTCTTTGTCTTCACGCAAAAATTACAGTATCGTCGGGGCTGGGAAATTTGAAATAATTTGGGAGTTATCGTTGTGGATTCAGCCAATCAATCCATCTGGCTCGTCGGAGCCGCCACCTTTGTCATCGGCATCATCCTGGGATTGCTTATCGCGCGTCGTAGCAGCAGCTCGCGGAGCAAAGACGCCCTGATCGAAGAGCTCAACGAGGCCCGCAGAGAGTTTGAAGATTACAAAATAGACGTCAGCACCCACTTTGCCAAGACAGCCGACTTGGTCAACAACCTGACCAGCAGTTACCGCGATGTTCATCAACATCTTTCTAGCAGCGCCAGCCAACTCTGTAGCGATGAACCCTTGCTTATTAGTTTAGAGCGCCCCGCAGAAGCCGCCGTTACTGAAACCGATGCCGATGACGAGATCGAGCCACCGCGTGATTACGCGCCCAAGGCGGACCCCAAATCTGAGGGAACGCTATCAGAGCAGTATGGTTTAAAACACGACAACCCTCTGCACGACCCCTCGCTCTTCGTCGGCCAGCCACCCTTGGAACGCTAAGGCGTTACCACAGCTGCCGCGTTTCGTCGAAGGCTGTGGTATAACGTCCATCCCGTCAAACCGGGTTATCGATCTCGATAGTCAGATGTTCTATATCAAGCTCTCTCGCCAACCGCTCGCCCAACGCCTGCACGCCATAACGTTCGGTGGCATGATGGCCTGCGGAAAAAGAGCTACTCAACCGCCTGCCCCGCTCGTCCCCGTCAAACCGGGTTATCGATCTCGATAGTCAGATGTTCTATATCAAGCTCTCTCGCCAACCGCTCGCCCAACGCCTGCACGCCATAACGTTCGGTGGCATGATGGCCTGCGGAAAAAGAGCTGCTCAACCGCCTGCCCCGCTCGTCCCCGTCAAACCGGGTTATCGATCTCGATAGTCAGATGTTCTATATCAAGCTCTCTCGCCAACCGCTCGCCCAACGCCTGCACGCCATAACGTTCGGTGGCATGATGGCCTGCTGCAAGAAAAGGCTGCACCCCGCCTGTCTCCGTCAGACCCTCAGACCCTCAGACCCTCAGACCGGGTTATCAATCTCGATATACAGATGCTCTATATCAAATTCTTTCGCCAACCGCTCGCCCAGCGCCTGCACGCCATAACGTTCGGTGGCATGGTGGCCTGCGGCGAAGTAATGCACCCCGCTTTCACGCGCAGCATGAACCGTAGGCTCTGAGATCTCTCCGCTAACAAAGGCATCGAGACCACGGTTAATGGCATGTTCGATATAGCCCTGGGCCGCTCCTGTACACCAGCCGAGGGTACTGATCATCTGACTACTACCCGCGATATGCTGTGGTTGACGCCCCAGCACCCGACCCAGCAATGCCGCAAACTCGGCGGCGGGGAGCGGCGGGTTCAGTCGACCCCAGAGCCCGATCGGTTGACGGCTATCACGCTCAAGCCCTCCCTCAACCTCAAACCCAAGCCGCTGAGCCAACTGCACATTGTTACCCAGCTCAGGATGAATATCGAGCGGCAGATGATAGGCGATCAGACTAATATCATGCTTGAGCAGGGTCTGGATGCGCCGCTTCTTGATACCCCGAATACAGGGATCTTCGCCCCGCCAAAAATAGCCGTGATGGACCAGGATCGCATCGGCATCTGCCAGCACCGCCGCATCAAGCAGCGCCTGACTGGCGGTGACTCCGGTGACGATCCGCCTCACCCTGTCCCGACCCTCAACCTGCAGCCCATTAGGACAGTAGTCACTGACCTGGC
>JBLHND010000090.1:0-15215 GCA_047622605.1 Motiliproteus sp.
GTAGATTCAAGCAGTACCCGTTGCTTTAGTTTGAGCGTCTCAACCACTGACATAGACTATGTTCCTTCATAGTAGGCCTGAAAACAGGCGTTATTCTTGCGTCTCAAAAAAGCTTTGTCCCTGGGCATATAGCGTCTCCGCCACAGCGACCATCTGGCGGCAGGAGAGCAACAATAGACGGCAGTTACCCAGTGTTGATGCCTCGATGGCCTGGGCATGTTGCAGCGCCTGGAGATAACGCGCATCACGGCGCAGGCGATTGGCCTGGGCTGAGAGCACCTGTACCGAGAGCTCGCGCTCTTCACTCGAGTGATCGATCACCCGGCCGGTAAAGATTTGGGGTTCATAGAGGGGGAAGGGCAGCAACGGTGCGATTCTGTCCTCGACAAAATGGCTAAAGGTGATAGTGGCAAAGGGTGCATCGATACAGAGAACCTTAGCATCCAGATCCAGAAGTTTCTGGAAAGGGCTCTTCGGTCCGAAGGGCGATAGGGCCAGATCATGGCCCGCGATAAAGTTCTCGGATCCGGCCCCCCAGGCCAGCAGTGGATGGGTGGGGCTAAGGCTACGCAGGGTCTCTTTGTTGCGGCGAAATACCTCACTCAGCAGCCCCATCTGAGACGGTGAGCGGCGGACGTTGAGCGTGCCACCGCGCTCAAGAAATGCTCGGGACGACTCGTTCTGATAGGGCATCGAGGTCATCACCAGCAGCCCCTCAGGGCCGATGACCTGCTTGAGCGCTCGAATCATCTCGGCGGGGTTGCCGTTGAATCCCGAATCTGGCCGCCAGGAAGCATGGACGATCAGGGTGTCGCCGGTACCCAAACCCTGTTTTTTGAGGTGCTTAACCAGGTCATCGACGCTGAACTTCCATAGCGTCCTACACAGCAGTTGCTTGATACGTCGTTTTAAGGCCGCGGTGATCGGGGTCATAAGTGTCCTTGGGATAGAGACGGATGCGTATCGAGGAAGCGGCCAGGCACGCCCGCAACCCTGTCTGGAGTATGCCGCATTGGAGTCGTGGCTTGTCATCGCTTCAAGTGGTTGAAGTCGCTTACGCCGAATAGTGTTTAGCATAGGCTCGATTGGCACACTTAAAAAAATTCTTGAACTATATTCTATGTCTTAACTATCTTTCAGGTATGAGGCGGCAGGGCTAAATGGAATTGGCTGAATTGGCTAGAGCTACTAGGGCTACTAGAGCATTTTTGATTAAGGGTTATCGGTAGCGATGCTGTTTAATTCTTACCTCTTTATCTTTGCGTTCCTGCCATTTACCGCATTGATCTTCTTTACCTGTAGTCGCTACGGTCAGCTGACGTTAGCGCTGGCCTCACTGGTCGCCTGCTCACTTTTTTTCTATGGCTGGTGGAATCCTGCCTATCTGGGTCTGATCGTTATCTCCATCGGCTGGAATTTTTCCCTGGGTCGGCTCTTAGAGAAACCGGGACGACAACGCAAAGGGTTGCTTTGGATAGGTATCCTCAGCAACCTGGCCGCACTGGGGTATTTCAAGTACGCCAATTTTTTTATAGATAATTTGAATCTGCTGTTGGTGAATGATATCCGTCTGGAGACCGTGGTGCTGCCGCTGGCGATCTCCTTCTTCACCTTTCAGCAGGTCGCCTATCTGGTCGATGCCTATCGGGGGCTGACCAAAGAGCATAGCTTTCTACATTATTGCCTGTTCGTTACCTTCTTCCCGCAGCTGATCGCAGGCCCCATCGTCCACCATCGGGAGATGCTGCCCCAGTTTGCCCGGCCACAGACCTACCGATTGCAAGCCTCCAATGTAGGTATTGGACTGAGCATCTTTTTTATAGGTTTGTTTAAAAAGGTAATTATCGCTGACGGCTTTGCTCGCTGGGGTTCCCCGGTATTCGCAGCCGCCGATGCCGGCGTGAGTATCACGCTCCTTGAGGCCTGGGCAGGGGCGCTTAGCTATACGTTTCAGCTGTATTTCGACTTCTCGGGTTATTCGGATATGGCGGTAGGTCTGGCGCGGTTATTTGGCATCAAGCTGCCGATCAATTTTTTCTCTCCCTACCGGGCACTCTCTATCGGCGACTTTTGGCGGCGCTGGCATATGACGTTGTCCCGATTTCTGCGGGATTACCTCTATATAGGTCTGGGAGGCAACAGAAAAGGACCGCTGCGCAAATATATTAACCTGATGGCCACCATGGTGCTGGGAGGGATATGGCACGGTGCGGGTTGGAACTTTTTTATCTGGGGCGGGCTGCATGGTTGCTATCTGGTGATCAATCAGTGGTGGCAGGCGGCTTTCGCAACGACGCTGATTGCTACGTATCAACAAACGCGGCTGTATCGATTCTTGGCCTGGTCGATCACCCTGCTGGCTGTCGTAGTGGGCTGGGTGTTCTTCAGGGCCAGCAGTTTTGAGGGTGCAGTCAATATCCTCTCGGGAATGGTAACTGCGAACGGCTGTGCACTCCCCGCGCATTATTTAGCAGCGGCAGGTAGCGTCGGCAGTCTGTTAAAGGAGCTCGGTTGCGTACCCGTCGCGGAGTTGAGCTACTTCTATGGCCCCGTCCAGTTGGCGACGCTGCTGGGCTTTATAGGGGTTGTGGTCTGGTGGCCCAATACTTACGAATTGCTGGGGCGTTACCGACCCGCTTTAGAGATGCGCGCTAAGCTCTATCGCGATAAGAGTCGGGGACGTTGGCAGTGGCGAATAACGCCGCAGTGGGGGGCATCGACCGCCGTTGTGGCCTTGCTCGGCATGCTGGCGCTGGGGCGTGTCAGTGAGTTTATCTATTTTCAATTTTAATAAGTGATAAGTGATAAGTGATAAGTGATGGATAGCTTGATATGGATGACTACTGATTATATCAACAGGGTATGGGCCGAGTTATGAGCCAGAATCAGCTTTGGATGAGTTTCCTAAAAACCAGTGCCCTGTCGGTGCTGCTGCTTACCGTGGTCGTGGCCATATTTAATTTTTTGGTTAACCCTTACAACCTATTCTGTAAAGTCTGCGCCGAGCCGCGCCAGGCTGAATCTAATCATCAACGGCTGTATAAGATGGTCGATCTGCTCAGGTATCAGCCCAAGCATTTGCTGTTAGGAACCAGTCGAGTGGACTACGGTATCGATGGAACGCGTCTTACTCCTCAACCGTACTACAATGCAGGCTTGTCGGATGCGAGTATGACCGAGATATTTTCATTACTAAAAGCGGCAGACCGGATAGCGGGGCTGGAAAAGGTGGTCCTGTTCCTGGATATCTCCTCCTTTGATGAGTCTGATAACCAGGGTGCACAAGATTTCAGGCTCAGTTTAGGGCGTGACGTAGGTTGGCGAGGACTCGGAGAATATTATATCGCTAAAACGGCCAGCGCAGTCCTGAGTCTGGATGCCATACTGGCCAGTATCGAGGTGTTGCTGACGACGGACCAGCACTGTATTGGCACTCGGTATTACGGTCAGGCGCAAGCCCAGGATAAAGCCTGCAGTGCGAGTCAGTCGGGTCGTAAAGAGGCGTTTATGGAGGTGGCTCAACGCCTCGCGGAAAATAAATATGGACGCGCAGGGATCGATCATCTACAGCGGGGATTGGCTATCTTCGATTCAATTTTGGAGTATTGCCGAACCCATAATATTGATCTACAACTGGTATACCCGCCCGTTCATGACGAGGTGCTGAATATCGCCCGCTCACTGTCGTTAACGCCAGCTTTCCCTCAGTGGAAAGTCAGTATCGATAACCACATCGCCAACAGTTCAAAAAAATCCTGGCAATCATCCCTGCAATCCAAAGACCTGACCTCGATTGCTGGCGTCACCGATGAAGTCGTCGCAGAGCAGATGCACTATTGGTGGGAAGCCTCGCACTTTAAGCCGGAGGTGAAATTTGCGCTCTGATACGACAGGCGCGGGGATGGTTTTTTGGCGAGGAAAGGGTAATTACAGGCGCAGTGGCTTGGTTTATATGAGCGCCCAGGGGAATGCTTGACTAACCTGTGCATACGGCCTCGTAAGCGCTGAAGGCTATGTAACAGCTCAGGGCTGTAGTTTGTAGGGCTGTAGTTTTCAGGACTGTAGTTTTAGGGAAAGTTTAAAATGGAGTTTGAAAGTGCATCCTATAAATATTTATAGCCAGACACTTTGTGTGCCTCTTCATAGTCTTTTTCCTAGTTGTCTTCAACCGCTTGTTATATTTCATTTTTAATGAACTTTAAATAAGGTGTTAGCATGCCCATGAAGAAATTTGCACTGGTAGGTGCGGCTGGTTATATCGCGCCTCGACATATGAATGCCATAAAACAGACCGGTAATGATCTGGTTGCAGCCTTAGATAAAAATGATTCTGTGGGTGTTGTCGACAGTTATTTTCCGGAAGCTAGTTTTTTTACGGAATTTGAGAGGTTTGATCGGCATATCGATCTTCTTAAGAGAAAAAGTAAAAAGATAGATTATGTCAGTATCGCATCGCCCAATTACCTACACGACTCACACATCCGCTTTGCTCTCAGAAATGGCGCTGATGCTATTTGTGAAAAGCCTCTGGTCTTGAATCCATGGAATATCGAAGGTCTGGGCGCTGTTGAAAAAGATACGGGCTGTAAGGTCTATAATATTCTTCAACTACGCTTGCATCCCAGTATTATCGCCTTGAGAGAAAAAGTTAAAGCCCATCTGGCTAAAGAGCCTGATAAAATATTCGATGTCGATTTAACTTATTTAACAAGTCGTGGAAATTGGTATTTCAATTCTTGGAAAGGGGATGATAATAAGTCAGGTGGTATTGCTACCAATATTGGAGTGCATTTTTATGACATGCTGAGCTGGGTATTTGGCGATGTTACCGCAAATAGGGTGCATATCAGACAGCAGGATGCGGCGGCAGGGTTCTTAGAGTTTAAACACGCGAGAGTGCGTTGGTTCCTATCCATAAACTATGATCATGTACCCGAAGAAGTTAAGGCACGCGGTCAACGGACCTATAGATCGATTAAAATTGAAGACCGGGAGATAGAGTTTTCTGACGGTTTTACCGATCTGCATACGGCCAGTTATGAGGATATCCTTGGCGGCGGCGGCTTTGGCCTTAATGAGGCGACGGCCAGTATTAATATTGTCCATAATATTCGAGAAGCTAGCTTAGTGCCTTTAAACGGCGACTATCATCCGTTTGCGTTAAAGGTTCTCTAGGCCTATGAACTATTTTATCCACCCCACGGCTATCGTCGACGAGGGCGCAACGATTGGACCGGACAGCCGGGTCTGGCATTGGGTTCATGTGTGTGCCGGTGCCCGTATCGGTAGCGGTTGCTCTTTGGGGCAAAATGTCTTCGTTGGCAACCAGGTCGTCATCGGTAACAACGTCAAGATTCAAAATAATGTGTCGGTCTACGATAACGTCTACCTTGAAGATGATGTGTTTTGCGGCCCCTCGATGGTATTTACCAATGTCTATAATCCCCGTTCCGCCGTCGAACGTAAGACCGAATACCTGGATACCCGAGTCAAGCGCGGTGCCACCCTCGGTGCTAACTGCACCCTGGTCTGCGGCGTCACTGTGGGTGAATATGCCTTCGTCGGCGCGGGAACGCTGATCAATCGGGATGTGCCTGCATATGCGCTGATGGTCGGGGTACCGGCAAAACAGCTGGGCTGGATGAGTGAGTACGGTGAGCGCCTGGATCTCCCGCTGACCGGTAGCGCTGTTACCCGTTGTGAGTACACGAATGTCGGCTATGCGCTTCAAGATGGCGCCGTCACAAGGACAGACTGATATGCAGTTTATTGATCTTCAGGCGCAACAGCAGCGCATTAAAACAATCATCGACTGTAATATTCAAAAAGTACTGGCACATGGCCACTATATTCTCGGCCCGGAGGTGGCAGAGCTGGAGCTGCGGCTGGCCTCTTTTGTCGGGGTTAAACACTGTATCAGCTGTGCCAACGGTACCGATGCCCTGCAGATTGCGTTGATGGCTCTCGGTGTGGGGCCTGGCGATGAGGTGATCGTTCCGGGGTTTACCTATATCGCTACCGCCGAAGCGGCGGCAGTGTTGGGCGCTAAACCTGTCTATGTCGATGTCAGTCCGCACACCTGCAATCTGGCACCTGAGCTGCTGGAAGCGGCTATTAGTGCAAGGACCCGAGCGATAGTACCGGTCTCGCTGTATGGCCAGTGTGCGGATTTTGATGCGATCAATGCGATCGCGGCTAAGCATCAGCTGCCGGTGATCGAGGATGCCGCCCAAAGCCTGGGCGCGACCTATAAGGGCCGCCAGTCGGGTAGCCTGTCAACCCTGGCGTGCACCAGCTTTTTCCCCTCCAAACCCCTGGGTTGCTACGGGGATGGCGGGGCGCTCTTTACCGATGATGATGCGCTGGCGGTGGTACTCCGGCAGATCGCCCGTCATGGACAGGATCGTCGTTACCACCATCTCCGGATCGGTATGAATAGCCGGCTCGATACCCTGCAGGCTGCGATCTTATTGGCCAAACTGGAGCTGTTTCCTGAAGAGATCCTGATGCGTCAGCAGGTGGCCCGGTGCTATGCCCAGACATGTGCTGCTGAAGGGATTGCGGCCCCTTACATTGAAACGACTAACCGGAGTACCTATGCCCAGTACACGCTGCAGCTGGATAATCGCGACAGCGTGCAGCGCAGCTTGAAGGCTGCGGGGATACCGACGGCGGTTCATTATCCGATTCCACTGCATAAACAGCCCGCCGTCGAAGACCGGGACGCGGTGCTTCCGGTGAGCCTGTCTCTGTCGGAGCGGGTGCTGAGTGTACCTATGCACCCCTATCTGGATGCGGAGTCGGTGGCCAGAGTGGTCAGCGCCCTGGCGGCGGCAACGAGGGCGTGCCAGTCATAAAGAGTGACTCAGGGAGTGCCCGTAAGCTCTTAATTAGTGGCTGGGGAATTGCAGACGAGGGAGTGATCCGTGTTATTTAATTCCTACGAATTCATCTTCGTATTTTTACCGCTGGTCTATGCCGTCTTCTTACTGATCGGCACGGGTAGTCATTACCGGTTGACGGTTTCCTGGCTGGTGGGCGCCTCGCTGTTTTTCTACGGCTGGTGGAACCCCAAATACCTGCTGTTGATCCTGGTCTCGATCCTGTTCAATTTTATAGTCGGCCGCTACCTCCAATCGGGAACCCGGCAGGCACGCACCTTCCTGACCCTGGGGGTCCTGATCAATCTGGGCGCCCTAGCGTATTTTAAATACGCCGGTTTTATGGTCACCAATCTCAACGCCCTGACCGATAGCGGCTTCTCCGTACCCTCCGTTATTCTGCCGTTGGCGATCTCCTTCTTCACCTTTCAGCAGGTTGCTTATCTGGTCGATACTTATCGCGGGCTGACCCGCGAGTGCGACTTTCTCCATTACTGCCTGTTTGTGACCTTTTTTCCGCAGCTGATTGCCGGCCCCATCGTCCATCACAAGGAGATGCTGCCCCAGTTTGCGGATCCCGGAACCTTTCGGCCGAGGCTGGCTAATCTCTCGATCGGCTTGAGCATTTTTATCGTCGGTTTGTTTAAAAAGGTCGTCATCGCAGACAATCTGGCGCTGGAGGCCACACCCCTTTTTACCGCGGCAGACGCGGGTCAGGGGCTGGATTTTTTCCAGGCCTGGACCGCGATGCTGGGCTATAGCTTTCAGCTGTATTTCGATTTTTCCGGTTATTGCGACATGGCGATCGGGGTCTCCCGAATGTTCGGTATCACGCTACCGCAAAATTTTAACTCTCCCTATAAGGCGACCAGTATCGTCGATTTCTGGCGACGCTGGCATATCACCCTGTCGCGCTTTTTACGTGACTACCTCTATTTCGCGCTAGGCGGAAACAAGAAGGGCCCGGCTCGCAGACAGGTCAACCTGATGGTGACGATGGTCCTGGGTGGTCTCTGGCATGGCGCGGGCTGGACCTTCGTGCTCTGGGGCGCGTTGCATGGCCTGTTTCTGGTGATCAATCATCTCTGGCACGGGCTCTGGCAGCGTCCGCTTGATCGCTGGTGGAGTCTGCTGCTGGGCAGGGGGCTGACCTTTCTCGCGGTCTCGCTGGCCTGGGTGTTTTTTCGGGCAGAGACACTCGATGGTGCCCTGTTGATTCTCAGTGCCCTGACTAATTTTCCCGATAAGGTCGGTGTGCTGCTGGGTTCTGGGGTGGCCCTGTTTGAACCGCTGGGAGTAGGGTTTACGGGGGGCTATCTGACCCCTAACCATTTAATAGGTTCGGCCTGGTTCGGGCTGTTGCTGGCCCTGGTCTGGGTCCTGCCCAATACCCAACAGTGGTTTATCAGATCCAAGCCCATCTACCGCACCACCCGTCATATCAGCCTGTCTGGACTGCAGCGCCGGTTGCGGTTGTTTATCTGGCAGCCGCAGTGGGCGACGGTCGCGATGCTGGGCGTGATGGCGGCCGGTTCGATCCTGAGCCTGTCGCAGGTCAGTGAATTTCTCTACTTCCAGTTCTGAGACGGATTATGAATACTAAACTGTCGCACCTAAACTACCTGCTGGGTACCAGTGGCATCGCGTTGCTGTTGTTGGGGTTGGTCTTTACCCTGAATCTGCTGGTCGACCCGTTGTGGTTTTTTGCCGGCAACCGTTTTGATAACCATAATTATCGTTTTAATGAACGAGTATCCAAGCTGAATCGGCTGCTCAAACACCGGGATGACTACGACTGTCTTATCCTGGGCAGTTCCAGGGTGACGCTGCTCGATGAGCGGCAGCTTGATGTCGGACGCTGCTATAATCTGAGTTTTTCTGGGGGTAGCGTCGCTGAGTTTATTGCGTTTGCAAAATACTTGCAGCAGCAGGGGGTAGCGCCACAAACGTTGGTGGTAGGAATCGATGACTTTAATTTTTCTCAGCAGACCATAACACCGGATCTGCCGGATTTTGTCGCAGAGAACCAGGCCCCCGATCCCTTAGTGCGATCCTACCTGTCATTAAGCGTATTGGGGTTTTCGTGGCGGGCACTCTATGGCTCCGATGAAGCTCGGCTCCTACCGCGCTACTACGACGAGCAGCTAATCTGCAGGGTAAGGGAGAACCCTCCGGTGTATGTCACTGCAGGTGAGATAGAAAAATATAGCAGCCTGCAAGAGATATTCAGAGCCGAACGGGCAGCCTACTACCTTGAGCTTCGCGGTCTATTCCCGCAGGCGCGTTTTATTGCCTATGTGCCGCCCATTAGTCTCTGGATAACTCTGGGAAGGGAGCAGGGGGGATCCCTGCCCGGTTACCTGAGGGCCATCTATGAGAGCGCTCAGTTTTTCGACCAGGCCTGGGATTTCTCCGCACCCTCGACCATAACCGCTGATGCCAGCCGCACCTACGATGGTTCCCATTATGACCTGGAGGCCAACGCACAGATTGCCCGTGTGCTGAACGGAGAGCAAAGTACAGAGGGCTTGGCGCTGACAGGGTTAAGCTTTGATGCCTACCGTAGCGCCTTTTATCGGCGGCTGCGTGAGCAGCGCCAGAGCGTTGACAGAACCGAGAGTTGAGTTGGCGATAGGCCCGCCATGCTGGCCGTCCGTTTGGGGGTTGAATTTCAGTCTGTCAAAGATCCCCTGGTCGCCGTGTAGGAATTCCGACCCACAGGCCTCCCCATTCGGGGCTTTTAGAGGGGCAAGCGGCTTGCTTAAGGCTTGCCCATCACCGCTCTTCGATAGCCAGATCCAGCTGGATTGCCAGATCTCTAGACAGGTTTTTTCGGCTATAGCGTTCGATATTAGCGGCCTTTTTTTGCTGGTAAAGCCCGGCTGAACGGTGGAGATCGATGATGCTGAGGATAGCTTGATCCAGTCGCGCGCTATCGCCATCCTGAATGAAAAGACAGTGATCATGGTCGCTAATCAGGCGGTCCGCCTGGCAGCCCTTACGTCCTGTAGCCAGAATGTAGTTGCCGAAGGCCAGGTATTCGTACATTTTTAATGGTAATTGTTCGCTACCATTGTCGGCGCTATGAAAGGGCAGCAGGCAGACCGACGCCTTACCAATATGATCGAGGGCGGTCTCCCTCGGTTGCCATCCCAGGCAACTGACGCTCAGGTGACGCGAGGCAATCGTATTGTTGAATACGTCACCCAGTTGCTCTATCTCAATCAGATCGGCAACCTCTGGCTCAAGATCAATGATTCGATCTATAGCATCGATAAAATGTTGAATACTTCGCGATGAGTAGAGCGCACCGGTATGGGTGAATACTAAGTGACTGGGCTTAGTGCGCAGAGGGTTTGAGGGGGCGTCTTCTGGATCGTATCCGTTAGTAATCACCTCAAACTTGTCGGTATCCAGAGGGTAGGCCCCGACCATCGTGCGATGGCAAGCCGCAGTGGTCGTAATAACACGACTGGCATTACTGACGACGGCTTTTTCAATACGGGTATCGAGGCGACGATGAAGCTTGCTTACGGGGGTATATTCCCATTCGTGAACCCACAGATCGCGGAAATCGGTAACCCAAGGAGTCTTGAAGAGTTTTCGCAGGCATAGGGCGACGATATGGGTGCCAGCCGGGGCATAGGATGAATAGATGACATCAAATTTGTGCTTGCGGCACAATTGGATTCCTTTGAAAATTGCGCCTATTTGCCATACGGCTGAATAATCAGGAAAAAACACCCAATTCATAAGCTTTTTTAAACGCCAGCTTATGCCTTTGGCTTTATCCGGTAACCGTGAATTTAGGGCGTTAATGATGCGGTCTGGTTCGAGCTTGGGTGTGCGTACTATAGACACCGAGGCCGTTAAATCAGAGAGGGTGCACGTATCTATATATTTATGATCTGGATTGGAAACAGTCAGGACCGTAATGTCCCAGCCCAAGTGTGGAAGGTACTTGGCAAATTTATTTGATCTTATACTGCCGGTTGATGCTTCAGGTGCAAATCTGTAACTGATAAAAAGAACTTTTTTGTTAGACATTTTTTTCCCGCCGCCAGCCGGTTGTTAAACTATTAAGTTGCTGTTTTATTTCTACATGGAATGGGTGCTTCATGATGAAAATTAAACTAATCCATACGAATAAATATAAAAGCGATCCAAAAATAAAATTTGTAAATATGTTTATTTGTAATTTTATAAAAATTGATCTAATTAACAAGGCAATAATAAATAAAGGTATTGTAAGAAGGATGTTTGATTTTATTATATAAAAATGTTTTTTATGACTTAGGATCTTGTTTTTAATAGCATGTCTTAGGAAGATTATATAGCCGATCAGGTTGGAGCATACCAGTGCTATGCCTACTGCCTCTAATCCGTAAAATGATGCTGGGATTACAAACGCCAGGGCTGATAACTCCCAGATAAGGCGGCCAACCATGTTTTCGTGAACCTGACCCGTAGAGATCATTATCCAGCTAATGATAGAAGGAACTATTCTGATGGAGAATACAAGGCATAATAGCTTTGCAATATCAACGCTCGCTAGCCATTGGTTACCATAAAGAATAGTTATCAACTCTTCTGCATAAATAGCCATAAAGGCATAGAAAGGCCAGGCAAGGGAAAGCAGGTAGGTAATGCTCCTGGATGAGGGTTCTTCAATACCTGTGGCTTCTCTGTTTGCTTTAGCGAAGAAGGGTAGTGCCACAGACTGAACCCCTGACATGATTAGTTTATTAAATAAGGATGCCAGCCCCATGGCTCTGCTAAAAATACCAACAGATTCAAAGTTCATTGTGCGTCCAATAATTAATTCTGGTGAGTTTTGTCCTAACTCTATCGCAATGGACGCAATGCTGGATTTAGTTCCATATGAAAATACGGCCCTGAATTCCTTAGTGGATGGTAGTAGGTAGGCGTTTTTAGGTCTTAAAATAAGGGCTAAAATAAGAGTCGTAGCAGTGCCCGCGACCACCGCCCAGGCTAAACTCATATAGCCGTAACCCAGATAAGCGAGTACAACGCCGGTAACTGAATTTGCCAGTGTGCTGAGGATGTTGATCCAGAATAATACCTTAAATTTCATCTCCCGGCGCAGTAGGGAAAAAATAACTGAGCTGAATGGGATCGCAATGAAACTGATGATGACGACGTTGATTACAGATTGTACGCCTGGTTCGTTATAAAATTTAGCTAGAGGAGTCGCTATTGAATATAAAACCAATGCGCAGGACCAGGCCAGTAGTGTCGTAAGAAGATTTGCTGATTTTATTTTATCTTTCGTTAGATTTTTTTCCTGAATAATATAATTTGATATTCCAAAGTCTCTCAGCATATGTGCGAAACCAATAATAAGCACACCAACTGAAAACACACCTATCTCTGTGGGCGTTAATAAGCGTGCTATTATCATCGATGAAATGAGTTGGATCAGCGTTATGCTGTACTTTTCAAAGATAGATATAGCCAGTGATTTTTTTACTGTGGTCATAATGCTCCTGCTTAGGTCTTGATCCTTAGCGTTATAGGTGTCTACGTCTTCATTGTTTGAGCGCTGTTTCAGTTGCCACTGACAGTCGTGTCGATTTACCAAACAAACAATCAACCTAACCTCTGGGTTATTTTAGCAACCAATACGGATTTCGTATGAATAAATAACAAGTTTGGCGTCATTCGTTATTTTAGTAACTGCTATAGTTACGTGATTGTCTTTGAGGGAGATAGTGATGAATCTAGGGAGCCTGTGGTTGGTCAGCCTGGCGGTGCTCTTCGTCGGCAGCGTTCATGCCTGTGAGGAGATCAGAGGTAGGGGGTTGAATTATTACGATCCTGATAACCTGCCGAAGTTGTGCCAAGGCCGGCCGAGCTGTGACTTTTCCGAACGTGGCATAGGGCTTCATCTGACCAAGAGTATGTTGAAATTGGAAAAGGGCGCAACGGGCTCGATTGCGGGTGATCTGGACTTTATGTTCCATTATTGGCCCAATCATCCGTTAGCTCTCGATCTGGCCTCCCGACTGGTCATGCTGCAGAAAAAGCAGCCCAGAAAATTTGGTGTATTAGACCAGAAAGTCGATTGCTATTTTCTCCAGGCAATCCAGTTGTTTCCTCAACAGGGGGCTACTTTCATGGTCTACGGTATTCATTTACACAGGGAGGGACGTTATCAAGAAGCGATTGATAAATATCTTCAAGCAGAAAGTCTGGGAATTGACTCAGCAGAATTCCACTACAATCTGGGGCTTGCATACCTCAAAGCAGAGGCGTTTGAAAAGGCTAATCTTCAGGCCCGTCTCGCGTATGCCAAAGACTATCCACTGCCCTGGCTGCAGGACCAGCTGATTAAGGCCGGGCATTGGAAAAACTGATTAGCCATTAAGTATTTTTGTTGGCTGAAAAAGTCTGCGTACTTAGCGCAGTCCGTCCCTAGCCCGAATATTGCACCAGGTTGCTCGTACACTCACTTAATTCTTGATCCTTGATTACACAGGATATTATTCTTCATGCGGCCGTTCTTTTCGGGACGGTGATCAATCTAAAAATTCTTTGAAACCAATTAACTGCGCGATCGTCACCGCATTAGCGCAATGCCCGGGCTAGGAGCACTCAGCCGTATGCGCGGCCAGGGTTACGAGAGGGTGAGTCGACTATAGTCATCAGTAGTCATCAGTAGTCATCAAACGGGATATTCGATAAAGGCCGCTTCGTTGGCGGTTATTCCGGCTAGCTCTGCTACCTTGTTGATACCGCTGATGAGGCTCAGCGTGTTGGGGTTAGCGCCAGATAAGCATTAATCCAGCACCCGCCAGAGCTACTGTCGCGAGCAGAAAAGCGCTGATACGCACCAGCATCGCCCTAAACTCTCGAATGAGAGTGCGTATAAAACTCGGGGCATGGACGCGAAGGTCACTCATGAAAACGGCTTATCTTTTAGCACCTGATAGTAGCAGAGCCGCCAGGGCTATCCGTATGGCACTCGCGGCTGCGTGCGCGGCGGCGGCGGCTAATTTGTTAGTTTCTTTACCCTCTTTTTCCTTGTTTCTGGCCATCGCCCTGTCGGGTTATGTCATTGCATTGTGGCGTAACCCCTTTTGTTGGCTATTGGTGATACCCATCGCAATCCCGCTCCTGGATCTGACCGCCTGGACGGGTAGGGTGATCTTGAACGAATGGGATCTGTTGCTGTGGATTACCTTCGCCGTGGGTCTGCTGCGGTGGCAACCGTTGACGGTCATTGATATAGGCTCGAAGCCGCGAATTTTTTTAGTGTTGCTTTGGCTGTTGTCTTCAGTCGGCGGACTGGTCTGGATGCTGCCCGCGTTATTTGATGCCGCTCCGCTGTTGTCATTAGCAGAACACAGTCCCGGGTACAGGTTCTCTCAGGTGAAAGGCGCCCTCTACGGGACGATGCTGTTCCTACTCTGGACGCAACTACGCAGGCTTGATTATGCTAGGGCGGTACGTTATCTCTGTGTGGGTATGATGCTCTCCTCGTTGGCTCTGTTTATCGTTATCTTGTGGGAGCGGGGCGTGTTTATCGATCTGCTTTCTTCGGGAGGGTATTACCATCGGTTGCGGACGCTGTTGGATTTCACCTCCAATTACCGGGTGACCGGGCTCTTCTCGGCGATGCGTAATGGGGGTGAAGCGATCGACGGTTTTATCCTGTTGACGATGCCCTTTGCCTTGATAGGTACCCTGCGCTTTAGTGGATGGCTGCGCTGGTTAGCGTTGCTGGCCATGCTGTGCGCGACCTATTCAGTGATAACGACCTTTACCCGGACGACCTACGCCGCATTTATTGTCACTATCGCCATTTACGCGCTTATTGAATTGGTTAACGGCGAGCGATCCGTGTCTCGGGGTCAGCTGGGGTTCTGGAGTGGCGCGCTGATCCTGTTTGTCGTGGCGGCGGTGCTGGTCTTTAAACTCAGTGGCAATCTGGGCGTACTGGCCATCTTTGCGGTCCTAGGATTTGGGTTCCTGCGTTGTGCCTTCGGTTTTTTAAGGCATTTAAGTCCCTGGTTGTCTGCGGCAGTGTATGTGCTGTTAGTTTGCCTGGGTCTCTATGCTCAACTCACCAGCAAATGGCTTGAACCGGATATTTACGACGTGATCCTCCAAGCGCTGCTACTCATCACTATCGCAGCTGCTTCCCATTCTCTGGGGCGGCGACTGACGCTGACCTTTGAGCAGGCAGGTATGGGGCTGATGCTGGTGCTGGGGGTTAGCTTTATGTTTGTGGCGACCAGCAACTACCGCATGATGGATCGGCTTTCTAGCGCAGGACGCGACCTCTCGACGCGCGTCGAGCATTGGAGCTCG
>JBLHND010000091.1:0-14991 GCA_047622605.1 Motiliproteus sp.
CATTAGGTACAGAAACGAGACGTCTGGAGAGGAGTCGGCTGTCATGGCGTCCCGGTGGTGAGTAGGTTAGAATCGCGGCGTCTTATCGGGGTGTCTGCTGACGGGAATGATGTCTTCAGACTGAGAGTGTAACCCGTTGAACCTGATCCAGTTAACACTGGCGGAGGGAATAAGCGTCGCCTTGCGCGCTGTTGTTGGCTATGCCGCCCCCTCCCGCCGCACAGAGCATCTATAATGAACCGATTCAGCCTGCTTGCCTGCTCTTTTCTCAGCACGACCACTCTAGCCTCCGAGCTGACCGTCTATACCTATGACTCCTTTATCTCAGAGTGGGGCCCGGGGCCGCAACTGGAAACAGCCTTCGAAGCTCAATGCCAGTGTGATCTGAAATTTATTGCGGTCGAAGACGGGGTCAGCATCCTCAATCGCCTGCGGATCGAAAAAGAGCGCACCAAGGCCGATGTTATTCTCGGGATCGACGATGCGCTGATCGAAGTGGCGCGCCAGGAAAATCTGGTACAGCCCCACAACTTACCCCTCAAGGGCCTGAAGGCCGAGCTGCAATGGCAGGATAACGACTTCCTGCCGTTCGATTACGGCTACTTCGCCTTTATCTACGACAGCCAGAAGATCAGCCAACCCGTGACCTCGCTAAAGGCGCTGATCGACTCCGATGCCAGCGTGATTTACCAGGACCCACGTACCAGCACTCCGGGGCAGGGATTGATGCTCTGGGTCAAGTCGGTCTATGGCGATGAGTCCGCAGCGGCCTGGCAACAACTGGCCAGCCATACCCGCACCGTGACCAAAGGCTGGTGGGAAGCCTATAGCCTGTTTCTGGAAGGCGATGCCGACTATGTCCTCAGCTATAACACCTCACCGGCCTACCATGTCGTTGCCGAAGGTAAAGAGCAGTACCGGGCAGCGGCCTTTAGCGAGGGTCATGTGGCACAGGTCGAAGTCGCCGCGATCACCCGCAGCAGCCAGCAACCGGCGCTGGCACGGCAATTTCTGGCGTTCCTGATGTCACCCCAGGCCCAGGCCATCATTCCGACCAGCAACTGGATGCTGCCGGTGATCGACAACATCGAACTGCCCCCGGTGTTTGCCGAACTGATCGCCCCGCAACGTATCGGCTTCACCCCGGTCGAGGTGGCTGCGCAGCGGCGCACCTGGTTGCATGAATGGCGCACGGCCGCATCGCAGTAAGCCGGACACTAGAATGGAGTTTCCACGCACAGGTCTGCGGGGCGCCGAATGCTTTCCCGAATGGAGAGTCGGATGGATCGTCGGCTGGATGATCCTCAGCGCCACCTTGCTACTCACCGCTCTGGCCTTTCAGGGACTGGTCGGCTTTAACAGCCAGGGCCCTGACTGGTCGCTGTTGCGCGATCCTTACTTCCACCAGATCCTGCAATTTTCCCTCCAGCAGGCACTGCTCAGCGCGCTGCTGGCGGTCGCCCTGGCCTGGCCGATCGCCCGTGCGCTCTATTACCTGCCCGAGCTGCCCGGCCGGCGCGCTTTTCTGGGCCTGTGCCTGCTCTGTTTCGTGATGCCGACCCTGATCCTGATCACCGGCCTGGTGGCCCTGCTGGGCAGCTCCGGCCTACTCTCGCCACTGCTCCAGGCGATCACAGCGGGGCAGTGGAACCTGTACGGCCTCAACGGCATTCTGCTGGCCCACCTGTTTCTCAATGTGCCGTTCGCGGTGCGGGTGCTGTACCTGCAACTGCAGGCGATTCCACACAGCAGCTGGACGCTCGCGGCGCAACTCAAGCTCGGGCCGGCACAACGCCTGCGTCTGATCGAGTGGCCCGCAATCCGCAGCGCACTGCTGATGCTGTCGGGCTTCGTGTTTGTCCTGTGCTTCAACAGCTTTGCGATAGTCCTGGCGCTCGGCGGCGGCCCCCGCTCCACCACCCTGGAGGTCGCGATCTATCAGGCGCTGAAATATGATTTCAACATCCCCGAAGTCCTGACCCTGGCCTGGGTACAGCTACTGATCGCCGGCAGCTTACTGCTGCTGCTGTCGCGACTCGGCAACCCACTCTGGTTATCGCCTGATAACGCCAGCCGCGAGTGCCCACCGGCGCGCCGGGGAATCGGCAAATACCTGCTGTATGCCAGTTACTACACGGCCTGGCTGCTACTGCTGCTGCCGCTGCTCGCGCTGCTTCCGGGCATGTTGCAAGGTAATCTGCAGCGCTTTGAGCTGCTCGACCTGCTGCAGCCCACGCTGACGAGCCTGGCCCTGGGGCTAACGGCCGCCTGCGTGGGTATGGCCCTGGCCTACCTGATCCTGAAACCTATCCGCCGCGCGGCGATCCGCCAGCAACGCCGCCGCCGACTCCTGCTGGAATGGTGCGCCAGCCACCAGCTGGTGGCGCCGGCGATGGTCCTGTCGGTGGGGCTGTTTGTCTGGCTGCTGCCGTTGATGGATCTAGAACGCTGGGGAATGCTCTGGGTGCTGCTGCTCAACACCACCCTGGTGCTGCCGTTTGCGATCCATCAGCTCAAGCCGCGGCTCGTGCAGTTCGATCGCCAATACGACGCCCTAGCCCGCTCGCTGAAGCTCGGCGGCCTGGCACTCTGGCGCATCGAATGGCCGTTCCTGCGCCCCGTCTTCCTATCGACCTTTGCGCTGATCCTGGTGCTGGCGATCGGCGATGTGGCGATCTTTTCCATCTTCGGCACCCAAGAGTGGATCACCCTGCCCTGGCTGATTTACAGCTACGCGGGCAGCTACCGAATCGCCGAAGCCTCACTGGCCTCCCTGCTGCTACTACTACTGTGCGGCTTGATCCTGTGGCTGGTCGAACCCCGGCAACTGGGCACGGGGCTCAGCAGCACCCCCAAACCCAAGCCCAAGCCCAAGCCCAACCACAGCCTGACCAAGGAAGCCCCCTAATGCTTGAGATCCAAGCCCTGCAACTGGAACGCGACGGCTATCGGCTCGACTATGAGCTGGAGGTCGCCGAGGGTCAGATCCTGGCCATTCAGGGGCGCAGCGGCGTCGGCAAGTCGAGCCTGCTGAGCGCCATCGCCGGTTTTTTGACCCCGCTCTCCGGACAGATCCGCTGGCAGGGCCACTCGCTCCTGCCGCTGCCGCCAGAGCAACGCCCGGTCAGCCTGCTGTTTCAGGATCACAACCTGTTCGAGCACCTCAGTGTGCTCGACAACCTGAGCCTGGGTTTTTCCGGCGCCCCACCCCTGGCTGCGTTACGTCAGGCGGCACAGGCGCTGGAGGTGGATCAGCAACTGCATAAGAATCCCGGCGAACTCTCCGGGGGCCAACGTCAGCGCATCGCCCTGATTCGGACCCTACTGCGACCGGAACCGCTGATACTGCTGGACGAGCCCTTCGCCGAACTCGACCCCCATACCCGCGCATTGACGACCCATTGGACTCGTGAGACCGCCAAGGCTGGCGGCAAGACGCTGCTGCTGGTGACGCATCAGGCCGAGGATGTCGCCAGGGTCGCCGACGGCTGCCTGTCTCTAGGGTAATAGAGCCGCGCTATTGCAACCCCTGCTCTCTCCCTCTGAGTAAAAAAAAGAGCAGGATAAATTTTAACAATGGAATGTTACTTATGGATCTACAACTCCCTGCCCTGGCCGATCTGGTGTCGATTTCGGGTGCCTCTTTCCTGCTTATCTTTCTGGCAGAATTTGGCGATAAGAGCCAGCTGGTCTGTATAACCCTGGCCGCCAGACACCGCCCCTGGCCGGTGTTACTGGGTGCTCTGAGCGCTTTTGCACTGCTCAACCTGCTGGCGGTACTCTTTGGTTCGGTGGTCGCGGCCTGGATACCGGCGTTCTGGCTGGCTCTGATCGTAGCGGCGCTGTTCGGCTTTTTCGGGCTACAGTCGCTGCTGTTCGAGGATGCAGATACGGACGCCGAGGACGCGCCGATTCTCAGCAGCCGTGGCCTGTTTATCACGGCGTTATTAATGATTTTTGTGGCCGAATTTGGTGACAAGACTCAACTCGCCGTGGCGGGCTTGGCATCGACCTACCACGGCTTCCCTGTCTGGCTGGGTTCAACCCTGGCGCTGGCCGCAACCAGTGCCCTTGGGGTTATCGCCGGACAACGGCTGCTGAAACGCCTGCCCCTGGGGTTGATCCATAAAGTCAGCGGGGTGATGTTCCTGCTGCTGGCGCTGGCGGCACTCTACCAGGCGTTTGCCTGAGGCCATCAGGCCTTATGTACTCGGGCCAGATACTCATGGGATTGCATCTCCAGCAGGCGACTGGTGGTGCGCTCGAACGGGAAGCTCAGCTGACCACCGGCATAGAGTTCGGCTAACGCCACCTCGGCGGACAAGATTAGCTTGACCCCGCAGTCGTAGAACTCATCGACCAGATTGATAAAGCGCCGCGCCTGGTCATCCTTGTCGTTACCTAGCTGGGGCACACCGGAGATCAGCACCGCATGGTAGAGTTTGGCCAGCTCGATATAGTCATTCTGCGAGCGAGGCCCATCACAGAGGGCGTCGAATTCGAACCAGATCACATCGTCACAGCTGCGCAGGGAGTGAATAGAGCGACCATTCACCTCGACCACCAGCCCCCTGAGAGCATCGCGCAACTCGGGGGCCAGGCTCTCGAAACTGCTATTGAGACTCGCATCGGCAGCCGCGCCCAGAGGGTAGTGAAACAGCTCCGCCTGCTCCAACGCACGCAAGCGGTAATCGACCCCGCCATCCACATTGACCACCTCGGTAAACTGATTAAGCATGGCGATAGCCGGCAGGAACCGGGCCCGCTGCAGGCCGTTCTCATACAACCGGTCCGGCACTATATTAGAGGTTGCGACCAGCACCACACCATGATCGAAGAGCTTTTCAATCAGCCGTCCAAGAATCATGGCATCGGTGATATCGGAGACAAAAAACTCGTCGAAACAGATCACCTCGGCTTCGGAGGCAAACTTTCCGGCGATCAGATCCAGCGGATTCTTCTCCCCCTCCAACAGTCTCAGCTCGGCATGGACGCGCTGCATAAAGCGGTGGAAGTGAGTACGCACTTTGGTGGAGAAGGGCAGGCTGTCGTAGAACACATCCATCAGGTAGGTTTTGCCACGCCCGACACCTCCCCAAAAATACAGACCCTGCACGGGAATCACTCGCGGCTTTTTAAAACGCTGGCCGATGCGTTTAATCAGCTTAGGCCGGGGTCTATTACGCCGTGCAATCAGGTCATCGTAGAGCCGTTGCAGGTGCTTAACCGCTTGCTCCTGAGACGAGTCCTGATGAAAGTCCTCGCGCTTGAGGTCTTCACGATAGCGTTGCAGTGGCTTTAGGGCGGTCATATTAGTAGATCCTGCTTGAAAACGGCGGCAACTTTACCGCTGTACCCCCCTGTTAGCAATCTAAGGTTGGTTCCCCTGAGCGCCAAGGTTGTATAGGATCAGCCTCCGACGGCAGTCGCCGTCATATGATCTGAATCCAGGCTGACGCTTAACAGACCCGATCATATTAATACCCCTTGGGGACGAGAGGCACCGTGATGATTCGAGGATTAACCCAGATTCTGCTGTTTTGGATCTTAGGCGAGAGCCTGCAGTTTCTGACTCAGATACCGATCAGCGGTAATGTCCTGGGGATGCTGCTGCTGTTCGCCTGGCTGATGCTGCGCCAACAGGTCAGCCTGGAGCTGGAAAAAACCAGCCAGATGCTGATCGCCCAGCTCTCGCTGCTGCTACTGCCGGGCGGCGTGGGCCTGTTTTTCCTCGGAGAGCGGATGCAGGGGCAATGGCTGCCGGTCCTGAGTGCCATCTTTATCGGCACCCTGGTCAGCATGGCACTCTGCATCCTGCTAATGCAGCGTCTGACCCGCGCCACTCTCGACAAGCCCAACAAACCCGCAGCGAAGGGGGTTAATTGATGGCCGCACTCAACGCCCTGCTGGATCATCTGCTGCAGACCCCGCTGCTGCCGGTGGCGATGACCCTGATCGCCTATCAACTCGGTTTGCTGCTGTACAACCGTCTCGACCATCCCGCCTGGCTGCCTCCCATCGTCTCCGGCGGACTGATCCTGGTGGGCCTGCTGGTCCTGCTGCCACTAGATTACAGCCGCTATTATGCGGGCGCTAAATGGCTGAGCTTTCTGCTCGGCCCCGCCACAGTGGCCCTGGCGATCCCGCTGTTTCTGCAGTTTCACCGCATCCGAGTGCTCTGGCTGCCGATCAGCGCCTGCCTGCTACTGGGCGCACCCCTGGCGGCGGGATTGGCGATGTTGATCGCCTGGGGACTGGGTGCCGACCCCGCCACCCTGATCTCGATCGCGCCCAAATCGGTCACCGCGCCGATCGCGGTGAGCCTGGCAGAGCTGTTGGGCGGTATCGGTAGCCTGGCGGTAGGGGTCGTCGCCCTGACCGGCGTGGTCGGCTCGTTATTTGCCCCCCTGTTATGCCGCTGGATGAAGTGTGAGGACGAACGCATTCTGGGGTTTGTGATGGGACTCAATGGCCACGGTATCGCCACCGCCCGTGCGTTTGAGATCAGCCCCACGGTGGGAGCCTTCTCCAGCCTGGCCATGGGTCTGACGGGGGCTTATACGGCACTGTTCCTGCCGTTACTACTGCCGCTGTGGTTTTCGTAGGCTGGGATTGCATCCCAGCCTACAATCCGGTCAAGCCTAGGCGGGTGACTGCGGCTCGGGGCGGTATTTAAGCTGCATGCCTTTCAGGAAGTTACGCAATACCTGATCTTTACACTCGCGGTAGTGCTTGTGCCCCTCTTTGCGAAAAAACGCACTCAGCTCATGCTTGCCGATCGGAAACTCCGCCAACGTCATAAGCTCCAGAATATCTTCGGCCTTGAGGTTCAGGGCGATCTTTAACTTATTAAAGATCAGATTATTGTTGAGTCGGGTCTCGGGCGTCGGTTGAGCCCCCTCACGTTTGCCACGCTTGTCGTTGATCATGCCGTTCAAGAACACCGCCAGACGGGTATCGCTGAACTTCTTATAGGCCGGATCTTCCTCCTTTTTCAGCCAGTCGCTAATCTGCTCCCGCGTCACCTCCTGGTCCGCCTGGGCAAACAGATCGATCATTTTTGAATCATTAAAATCAAAGGTGTAGCGCATACGGCGCAAGATATCATTGTTTTCCACAGGGGTGCTCTGAGCTGAACTGCAGTTGTGCCAACACGACTGACTGCCAAGTTATAGGCTGGAGTTTAACAGAGTTCGCAGCCGCCTTGGACAGCGATCTTTGACCGCCCGACGATAGTCCCCTGACGGCCAGCAACCAACTGGTTCGTTAATTGCTAGCAGTAGTGGAATAATAGAGACTAATGACGCCTTATCGCTTGCTGTCGCCGCTAGCCCAGCCTAGGAGGCCGACCAAGAATGGCGGGGCTAGCCGATGGGTGGGATAACACCCAAGGCCGAAAGCGCTTTTGGGTGGACATTCACCCAACCATTGAAACCGGCACAGAGATAACCGGCACAGAGATAACCTGCACAACAATAAAAAGACTAACCGGGAGAGGAATAACCATGCACAGCGACTTCGATAAAGATGCCCTGGCGTACCACCGCACAGGACCCGCCGGAAAACTGGCGATAGTGGCCACCAAGCCGATGGCCACGCAACGCGACCTGGCCTTGGCCTATTCCCCGGGAGTTGCCGCGGCCTGTCTCGAGATCGTCCGCGATCCGGCCGAGGTCTCCACCCTCACCGCCCGTGCCAATCTGGTCGGCGTGATCACCAACGGCACTGCGGTACTGGGGCTGGGCAATATAGGCCCGCTCGCCTCCAAGCCGGTAATGGAAGGCAAGGCCGTGCTGTTCAAGAAATTCTCCAATATCGATGTCTTCGATATCGAGATCGACGAGCTGGATCCGCAAAAATTTATCGATACCGTGGCGCGGCTGGAACCGACCTTCGGTGGCATCAATCTTGAAGACATCAAAGCCCCCGAGTGCTTCGTTATCGAAAAGGCGCTCAAAGAGCGGATGAACATCCCGGTGTTCCACGATGACCAGCACGGCACCGCGATCGTCGCAGGGGCTGCGGTCTTTAATGGCCTGCGCGTGGTCGGCAAGGAGATCAGCAAGATCAAACTGGTGGTCTCCGGGGCTGGTGCAGCAGCACTCTCGTGCATCGATATCCTGGTCAATATGGGGGTGCGCAAGGAAAATGTCTGGGTCACCGATATCGCAGGCGTCGTCTACGAGGGTCGCACCGAGCAGATGGACGAGTACAAGGCGCGTTATGCCCAGAACACCGACGCCCGCACCCTGAGCGAGGTGATCGAGGGTGCCGATGTGTTCCTCGGACTCTCGGCGGCAGGGGTACTCAAGCCGGCGATGGTCAAACAGATGGCGGCCAAGCCGATGATCCTGGCGCTGGCCAACCCCAATCCCGAGATCAGTCCCGAAGAGGCCCATGCCGCGCGCTCCGATGTCATCATGGCCACCGGACGCTCGGACTATCCCAACCAGGTGAACAACGTCCTCTGTTTTCCGTTTATCTTCCGCGGGGCGCTCGATTGTGGCGCCACCACCATCAATGAGGCGATGAAGGTCGCCTGCGTCAAGGCCCTGGCCGACCTGGCCATGGCCGAACCGATCGACCGGGTGCAGAAGGCCTATGCCGGCGAACCGCTGCGCTTCGGCCCCGACTACCTGATCCCCAAGCCTTTCGATCCCCGGCTGATCGTCGAGGTTGCCTCAGCCGTGGCCAAGGCCGCCATGGCAACCGGCGTCGCCACCCGCCCCATCGACGATCTCGATGCTTACCGCCGCGGCCTGGCCCGCTTCGCCTACCGCTCTAGCCAGGCGATGAGCCCCATCGTAGAGCGTGCCAAACAGCACCCCAAGCGGGTGGTGTTTGCCGAGGGAGAGAGTGGCCGGGTGCTGCAGGCGGTCCAGCAGATCGTCGACGAGGGCCTTAGCCAACCGATCCTGATCGGCAACCGCGCGCGGATCCTGCAGCGCATCGAGGAGCTGCAGTTACGAATAGCCGAAGAGCGCGATTTCACCCTCCGCGATCCCATCGGTGGCGACTGGTTCGAACCCTATCTAGCCGATTATTGCGCCCGCATGGGTCGCAAGGGGATCTCTCCGGACGAAGCCAGGAGCATCATGCACTCGGACAAGACCGTCATCGCGGCGATGATGTGCCTGCGTGGCGATGCCGACGCCATGCTCTGCGGTGCCCACGGCCGTTTCCAGCAGCACCTGCAACGAATCGACAGCCTGATCGGCAAGTCCGAAGAGATCAGCAACTACTCGACCGTCACGGTACTGATCCTGCCGGCCGGCACCTACTTTATCTGCGATTCGCATATCTGCCCCGACCCCAGCGCTGCAGAGGTGGTCCAGAGCACCCTGCTGGCCGCCGAGGAGATGCGCCGCTTCGGCATCCAGCCCAAGGTCGCACTGCTATCGAACTCCAATTTCGGCACCAACGACCTGCCCTCGGCACTTAAGATGCGCGAAGCCCGGCGCCTGCTCAGCATCCAGGCCCCCGAGCTGATCGTCGATGGCGAGATGCACGCCGATACCGCCATATCCGAGACGTTGCGCGACAAGGTATTCCCCGACTCGGTACTGCGCGGCCAGGCCAATCTGCTGATCATGCCCAATGTCGAGTCCGCCCATATCGCCTACGGCCTGCTGAAAACCATCGGTGAGGGTATTGCGGTGGGGCCTATCTTATTGGGGGCCAATAAACCGATCCATATCATGACCTCCAGCACCAGCGTGCGCAGCATCTTTAACATGACGGCGATCGCGGTAGCTGAAGCTGAAAATGCGATCCAGTCTGATAAGACGGATATAATGGCGGTCGTGGCAGAGTAAGCCACGGGGCCGTCCGTTGTAAGGGGGGGGGGCACTGCAACCGCCCTCCCCACCCCGAAGCAGACTCACTGCTAAGGCATTGATGATAAAAATAAATAAATAAATATCAGCACATACCATAACGTAACTGTTATTGTGCAGATGTTTAGATGGATACAGTCCTGTGCCCACAGGCACATAACCGCAGAATGCCGTAGAACCCAGGTTCTGCTTATGAGGCGTTTATCAATAAAAAAACCTACGACAAGCACCCTGATACCACTGACAACGACCCTGCACTGGCTTTGGTAGCCGCCCACTGTGGCGATAATCGCACCGGCATCCTCGATTCGCCCCCTCACAGCTTGTTCCACGCCTTAGTCCTCATCGATTCGCATTCGCCAGAACGGGAGGGCTCATTAGATGAAAACTCAAAACCTTGACGACAGCGCTGTACACACCTACCTAAGACTCTCGCTGAACGGCCTCAAGTCCAGCCAGCTGATCTGCGCACTGTGCTTTTCCGTCGTCGCGGCCCTGGGCAGTTACTGGACCTACCTGAGTCAGACCCATGCGTTTAATGAGCAGCAGCAGCTGATCATCGACATCGTCAATGCCCAGGCCTCGGCGATCGAACACCGACTGGCCCGCTCTCTGTCGGCCACCCAGATCCTGGCATTAGAGGTTAAACAACAGGGCGGCCTGTTCGAAGATTTCGACAACTATGCCCAGACGATACTGGACAGTGTCCGCGGAATCTCCAGCCTGCAACTGGCGCCTGCAGGCATTGTCCAAAAGATCCACCCACTTAGCGGCAACGAGCAAGCCATCGGTCACAATATTCTCAAAGATGACATGCGCCGCAAGGAAGCCCAGCTAGCGCTGCTACAACGCCAGCTGGTCCTGGCCGGCCCCTTTGAGCTGGTGCAGGGAGGGGTCGCCGTGATCGGGCGTATGCCGGTGTTTCTGACCCGCGTGGACCAATCGCAATTCTGGGGCTTCGCCTCGGCGCTGATTTATCTCGAGGACCTGCTCGCGGCTACCGATCTGCCACAGCTTGAAGCTAAAGGGTACAGTTACGAGCTGCGGCGCATCCACCCCGCCACTAACCAGTGGCACGTCTTTGCGCACTCCAAGACTGCACTGAGCCCTCTGCAGCATCGCCAACAGATCCAGGTACCCAATGCCGTCTGGACCCTGCTAATGAGCCGCCCGTTAGTCAACAGCGGGGCAGTGGCAGGCGGCTATCTGGCCAGCGTCCTGGCCGCGCTACTGGTGACCGGGATGCTGCACTATCTGCTGCAACAACCGCGAAAACTGCAGGAGAGGGTACGCCAGAAGACGGAGGAACTGCTGCACCTGCAGCAACTGGCATTCTATGACCACCTCACCGGACTGGCCAACCGACGCCTACTCAACGAACACCTACAACAACTGCTACGCGAAGTGCACCGCTACAACCGCAGCGGTGCCCTGCTATACCTGGATCTGGATGATTTCAAACAGGTTAACGACTCGATGGGGCATCATGCCGGCGACCAGTTGCTCAAGCAAATTGCGCAACGACTCAGATCAGTGGTGCGCGACAGTGATCTGGTGGCGCGGCTGGGAGGAGATGAGTTTGGGGTGCTGCTGCTAGACCCGCACTCGGTCGCCAATGTCCGACGCATCGCCGAAGAACTGATTCGGGATATCGAACTACCGATCACCGTTGAGGGTCACACCTTTAGGGTTTCAACCTCGATCGGTATCAGCCTAATCCCGCAGAATGGGGACACTGCCAGCAGCTTGCTGAGCTGTGCCGATAACGCGATGTATCGTGCCAAACGCGCCGGCAAGCACAACTACCGCTTCTATGCCGAGCCGCTCGAAGACACTCTCGAAAGAGGGAATGACTGAGATTGATGCTCGGAAAAACGGCGCCCGGCATGAACAGGCGACAGGGCGATCCCCTACCGATTACCTCAGGCCGTCCGGCCTAAGGATCGTTAACGACTAGCGCACGGGATCCGGGCCACCGCACCTCCCGACCAGGCTCTGGATGCGAGGGCACAAAGCGCGCCAGGATCAGAGAGATGGCGCCCATGGCCGCACCGGTGAGAAAGACCGCCGCAGGCGAGATAATCCACAACAGACCGTACAGGGCCGGCAGCACGACTGCGGCGATATGATTGATCGAGAACGCGACCCCTGCCGTCGAGGCCATATCTTTGGGATCGGCTATTTTCTGCAGGTAGGTCTTCTGGGCGATCGCCAGCGAAAACAGCAGATGGTCCAGCACGTATAATCCTACGGCGATGCGCGGGTCAGCCACGAACGCATAGGCGGAAAAGACCAGGATCAGGCCGATATATTCCAGCGTCAGCGCCTTGCGCTCGCCCCAGCGACCAATCAGCTTGCCGATCCTGGGCGCAAAGAACATATTCAACGCGCCGTTGGCCAGAAACATCAGGGTGATATCGGCGGCCGAAAAACCGAACTTCTCCACCATCAAGAACCCTGCAAACACCACGAATATCTGCCGCCGCGCACCGCCCATAAAGGTCAGCGCGTAATAAAGCCAATAGCGGCGCCGCATAATCAGGCTTTTATGCTGCTCTACTTTCTCAGGAAAATGCGGAAAGGCCCACCAACAGGCCAACGTGATAGCGATGGTAATCCCCCCTCCCAGCAGATAGATCAACTCCATCTCGATATTAAACAGTTCCAGGGCCAGCCAGACCAGACCGAAGGCGATCAATCCGGAAAAAGAGCGGATCGCTATCAACTGACCCAGCTTATGCGCCGCGTGCTCCTTGTCAAACCATTGCAGGGAGAGAGACTGGTTGATGGTTTCATAATAATGAAACCCGATCGACATCAATACCGTGGTGCAGTACAGGCCCACCTCTGAGGGGAAATATCCAGTGAGTGCCGTTCCCAGACCCAGCAGCAGCAAGGAGGTCAGCGCCAGGGTCTGCTCACGCAAAAAAACCAGCAGCAACACCGCACCAAAGGCCAGAAAACCGGGAACTTCACGTAGCGACTGCAACACCCCCATCTCGATGCCCGTGAAGGCGGCGCGCTCAATAGCAAAGTTATTAAGCAGCGCCTGCCACACGCCGAACGAGATCGGCATCGCGGCAGCCATCAGATACAGGAGAATTTCGGGACGACGCCAGCTGTTTTTAGTCAAAAAGCACCTCTGAAGGATAAGAAAATCGCAGTAGAGCCCTAGACTGGGCTTTGTGGGCCACCCAACCAGGACATAGCCAAGCTAAGACGTTGAACGACGGCGCCGCAACCAGAGCCCAGGGCCGACGCATACCAGACCACTGAGCAGACCCACCAGATGGGCCGTGTTGGCGATAGCACCAAACCCCAGCCACTCGATCACGCCACTGACACCCAGCACCAGCCAGATCATCATAAAGGTCATCAGCGCGGTCGGCATACCGAAGCGCTGCCCGGTATTAAGCCTATCCCACAGCCAGGTGTAACCCATCAGCCCAAAGATAACCCCTGAGAGACCGCCAAACAGCGGGCCGGTCATTATAAACTGGGCCAGATTGGAGACTACCCCGATCACCAGCGCCAGCCACAACAGCCGTATACGGCCCTGCAACCGCTCGACCCGTCGCCCCAGCTCCCAGGTCCAGAGCAGATTAAACACCAGATGCAGCAGACTGAAATGCAGGAAGATCGGGGTAACCAAGCGCCACCACTGCCCGCTCTTAAGCAGGGCCTCTATATTTTGAAACCGCAGATAGTCACCCTCGATCACAAAATCCACGAAGGTAAACCAGTGCAGCCACTGCGCGTTATCACCGAACCCTGCCAACAGCGTCAGTAACAGGCTAAAGGCGATTAAACTCAGGGTTACCGGGGTCGAAAGCAAAGCCATAGAGACGCGCGCCCGGCTGGATATCTGCAGCTTGGGACTCTCTATCGCGCCGTCAAGATCCTCACCCTGGCGCCAACGCCTGAAGTGCTCAACCACAAACTCTAGCTCGCCTGGGTCGGCGATCCAAAGCTGCTGAGCATCCTCAAAATGAGTGATGCGGTGATGGATACGATGGCGCCATAAAAAGCCTGCGAACGGAGCCAGGTCTTCACCGGCGGGTAGGTCTAGTAATTTAATCATGGTGAATCAATAATCTCCCTGTTCGCCAATATCAGCAGTGTTAAGCCCGACAGACGGCTAGCCGTCCTATTCGCCGACATCAGCAGGATCAACATCGACCCAGACAAACTTGGCCGCATCCAGCCTCGACTCCTGATCCATTCGATAGGCCACCAGCTTTCCGGATTTTACCGCGCTATAGTCCAGACAGACGATATTATCGGTGATAGGCAGAGGCTGCCCCTGGCACCAGTAATGGCCTATAAACAGCGGTAACTGCTCAGGGCCGTAATGCCGCAGACGCTTATGCTCAGCTGCGGTTAAACGCTGACGAGCGATGTGCTCGGGTAGCGGATCGGGCTGGAACACCACATCCTGATGCCGTAGCGGATGCGGTTCCCAAAACTTGGTCCGGTACACATGACGATTAAAACCCTCCACGGTCTGCATCACTTCATTGTTGGGCAGCATCATATGGGTCCCCCGAAGCAAGCTGTCGGTCACGGTCCATTCAAAACTATCGCGCTCAACCGAGCGCTGTAAGAAACCATCATCACTTAAATCATTGATCCCCAGAGTCTGGAGCTGGCTGATCAACGCCTGATCCCAGCACGCATGCACCGCTCGAAAATGCGGAAATTCAAGATAGAGCGGCAACTGTCGAAACCAGCACAGATAGTCGCGCCACTCGTCGGCATAGGGCGCCATCTGCTCCAGGGTCGCATGGATCTGCTGCTTATGGCGTGAATTGTGCTCGCGCAGATAACTCCGCCCAGAGCCCTGAGGGGCTCGCTCGGCGTAGGTGACGCAGTTGTATTCATGATTGCCGATGATAATCTGCGCACTGCCCTGCTCCACCATCGTCCGGACCAGCTGCAGCGATTCCCGAACTGCGGTGCCACGGTCGACAATATCACCTATAAACACCACCTGCCGGGAGGGGTGCCTGTAGCCGCCATTACGCAGCCGGTAACCCAGCAGCTGTAGCAGCTGCTCCAGAGAACGCGCACAACCGTGCACATCGCCGATCAGATCGTAACCCTCAAACTCCACAGCTAAGCCCTCGATGCAATTTATGCGCGCTACTCACCTAAG
>JBLHND010000092.1:0-14833 GCA_047622605.1 Motiliproteus sp.
CATTCTTAATATTGTCTTATCTGAATCCATGGCTACGCTTAAGCAGCCTCAATAACATCTTAGCGTTGTTACTCATGCTATGATGAATAATCATATAATAACAAGGATGCACCATGACTGTATCTGACGCACTTAGAACGGATCATCTGAAGCAGTACAACCCACCAGGGTCTACTAATGATCATCCCAAGTTAAACAGAATCGAAGCTCATTCCCGCAGTCTGGATCCGACCAATATCTACCTCCATGAGATCGGAATCGCCAAGCTGTTAACCGCAGAGGAGGAAGTTGAACTCACCCGTCTCTATCAACAGGGTGATATGAGCGCCAAGCAGCGGATGATAGAAAGAAATTTGCGCCTGGTCGTTAAAATAGCGCGTCGTTATCAGCACCGTGGCTTATCCCTCCTGGATCTGATCGAAGAGGGAAACTTGGGCCTGATCCGCGCTGTGGAAAAATTTGACCCGGAGCGCGGGTTCCGTTTCTCGACCTACGCGACCTGGTGGATTCGGCAGAATGTAGAACGTGGCATCATGAATCAGGCACGTACCATCAGGCTTCCGGTGCATGTGATCAAAGAACTCAATAGCTGCCTGCATGCCGAGCGGCAACTGACCCAGACCCTGGTGCATGATCCCACCTGTAAGGATATTGCCGACTGGACCCAGAAACCTGTCGCTAAAGTCAAAGCGATCATGGGTTTCAAGCAATCAACAACCTCTATTGATGTATTGATCGGCGCTGAAAAAAACACCTCGTTGCAGGAGTTTCTTACTGATCCGCTCACCGAAAACCCTGAAGATTGGATGCAAAAAACCAATCTAATAGGCCGTTTGAATGACTGGTTATTGCAACTACCCAAAAAGCATCAGGAAATATTACGGCGACGTTTTGGTCTCAACAATTATGACACCGGCACCCTCGAGCAAGTCGGTGAAGAGGTCGGACTGACCCGTGAACGGGTACGCCAGATACAGACTGAAGCCTTAGCACAGCTACGAGTCATCATGCGGGCGAATGGTTTGAACAGTGAGGATATCGGCTACGATTAATCGTAGCCGCCTGTCGGGCTGACCGGTCCTCGCGTGGGGCCGCTTGATTTGGGTAAAAGCGCTTTGAGACAGCTTTTGAACTCTTTTCAGGCGAATACGGATTCTATTAAACGAGAAATACTTCTAAAAATGACCAAAGCCGACTTTTCCGCAGTAGATCAGTGTTAAGTCGGACAGCCTTCTAGTCGCTCGTATGCCAATAGCCCCATAAAGCGTCACGAGCCTTAGTAGTGATGGCCTCGCCATCGGCACCCACTTGAAGCCGAATCGCCCCCTGAGTGGCGGTATTTAACCACTCGATCTTGCGCGCCTTAAGGCGCGCTATAACCTTTGGATGGGGATGGCCGTAGCTGTTGCGCCAACCGCTGCTGATCAATACAACCTGAGGTTTAACCTGATCCAGAAAAGCCTCAGTCGTCGAACTGCCGCTACCATGGTGCGAGGCGACCAGCGTTGCCGAGCTGAGCTGTTCTTTATAGCGTTCGACCAACAAGTGTTCGACATCCGCCTCTATATCGCCCGTTAACAGCACCCGATGCTGACCGTTATCGAGCTGCAGCACACAGGAACGGTTATTCTCGCTCTGGTTAGGGTCCAGCTCCCTGCTATCGGGCTCTCTATTATCGGGATGTAGAATACGAAATTCTACCCCGTCCCAGACCCACGACTCTCCGGCCTGACAAAGTTTCTGGGCATCGACCCGGTGACTGCCACTGAGCGCGGTCGTCATCTGAAACTCTGCTTCGAGCACCGCCTGACCACCGGCATGGTCTATATCCGCATGGCTAATAACCAACCGATCAAGCTGACGTACCCCCTGTCTGTGCAGATAGGGCACAATCGCCGCCTGTGCGGCCGTAAAACCGGACCTGTAGCGAGGCCCTGTATCATAAACTAGGCGGTGCTGCTGCGTTTCAATTAGCACGGCTAATCCCTGCCCCACATCGAACAGGGTAAGATGAAAGGCACCCCTCTCAGGTGTATGTGGTTGCGCAAGCAGTAACGGCAACCACAGGATCAAGCCCGACCAACGCCACGCAACAGCTTGAGGCAGTAAGACCAGAATCGCGCCACACAACGCCAGCACCAGGGTCCATAACGGCGTGGGTCCTGTCGTGGTTAGCGGTGACAACAGCCCCTGAGCCCAAATTAATGCCTGCCACCCCCACGCCAGCAACGACCCCAACCCCGCTAACAGCGCAGCACCCAGGGCAGGCCAAAGACCCAGAATCAACATCGCGCCGAGGGCTACGGGTAAAAACAGGGTCACCAGGGGTATAGCCATAAAATTGATCAGGGGCGCTAAGGGTGACCATTGCTGAAACAGGTATAACAACACCGGGCTGAGGCCTAGAGCGATGGCGACCTGGGCCCACACGAGCTGGCGAATAACACTCACCCGGCCAAGCCGGCCGGAGAAGCTGTAGATCAGGACAGCGCAGGCCGCAAACGACAGCCAGAATCCGGGTTGGCGTATCGCCAGGGGTTCTATCAACAACACCGCCGTCGCCGCTAGCCACAAGCGCTGAGCGGCAGTCATTAGCCTGAAGCCGATCAAACTCAGCATTAGCGCACAGACCATCACCCAGGCACGCTGGCTGGGAACGCCCCATCCAGAGATCAGGGCATAGCCTCCAGAGCCCAGCATCGCAGCCACTGCAGCCGCCTGGACCCTATACCGGTAGCGCCACTGAGGATGTACCCTGCCCAGCCCGTACACCAGACCAAAACAGACGCTCGCCAGCATCCCTATATGCAGCCCACTGATGATGAACAGATGAGTCGTACCCGTATCACGCAGCGTTTTCCAGCTAGCATCATCCAGCCCGCGTTTATCCCCCAGCAGCAGGGCCGCCAACAGCGCCCTGCTTCTGGGGGATAAACGCGACGACAGGGGCTGCTGCTGTAATAATTGCAGCTGCCCGGCACGCCAGCGATCTAACTGTCCGCTGAAACGCGCATCCGTCAACCGCTGAACCGAACTAGCCTTGCGGCTATCGACGACATATCCACGGGCGTCGATGCCCTGACTAAACAGATGCAATGGATAATCAAAGCCACCGGGATTCACGAACCCGTGGGGCTGTTTGAGGCGCACGGGTAGTTGCCAGCGCTGAGCCGGCTCAGGTGCCTTTGGACAACGATACCAGGTTAATCTGATTTTTCTGGGCATCCACCGCTGGGTCTTCTGGGCAGCGGGATGGATCAATTGCTCTAATGTCAGATCGAAGCTGCAGCGGTCTCCCTGCTGCTCTGGCAAGCCGGTCACGACACCCACTGCGAGCAGATCCACCGCCTGCCAATCCTCAGGCAACTGATGGAGCAGCAACCACTGCCCCGCAATGAGACCCCAAGCGAGGCCCAGGAGGACAGGCAGTAACGGACGCAGAGATTTGATCAGGCAGATAAAAATAACGGCCACCGGGATAAGCAACAGCCAGGATGGTGCGGGCAGTCCAGGCCAAAAGGCCACGCTGGCCAACGCCAGACAAAACCGGATCATCCTTTAGCTCCAGTTGGCTAGAATCGAAGTTGGTTTGAATCGAGATAGAAGGCATAATCAATCATCAGTTTAGCTCATCACCCCCTTCTCTGGATCTCCACCTTAATGCCACGCCGATTTATTAAGCGATATCTGCCCAATGAAGCAACGATCAAGGCACACCCAAGCCTGAAACGGCTAGGCAGTGCGCTGCATAACCCCAATTTATGGCACCTGAACCGTAACTCGGTGTCCCTGGCATTTTTAGTGGGGGTGTTCTGCGCCTTCTTGCCCATACCCCTGCAGATGTTGGTGGCCGCCCTGCTTGCCATCCTGATCCATTCCAATCTGCCCATATCTCTGGGGCTGGTCTGGATCACTAACCCGCTGACCATGCCACCTATCTTTTACTTCACTTATAGGGTGGGTTCCTGGCTGCTTGGCGGCACGGTTCATGCTCTCGAATTCACGATGACGCTGGAGTGGATCACCAGTGAACTGTCGCTGATCTGGGGGCCGTTGCTGTTGGGGTCGTTGGTGTGCGGGCTGTTTTTTGCAGTGTTCAGCTTCCTCACGGTGCGCTGGATGTGGGCCTGGCATGTCGGAAAAATTTGGCGGCTGCGTAAACTCAATCGCCTACGTAAGAAAAAGACTCTGGACGAGTAAGCGGACCGAGAATAGCGATTATCCTGCGTCGGGCTGTGGGTCGGCTTGTTGTGGGTGGAGTGTAGTCCGACAATACTAGCAGGGCACTAGTGATTGTCAGGCTGAAGCCTAACCCACAATTATCAGCCCGGAAGCAGCCGACCGCCGTCCAGTTTCAGGACGCGATCCATTTGCCCGGCCAGGCCGACATCGTGGGTGACCACCACAAAAGCGATATTGAGCGAGCGATTCAACTCCTGGATCAGCGCCTGGATCTCCCCGGCCGTCTGACGATCGAGATTGCCGGTGGGCTCATCCATCAATACGGTTGCAGGCTCTGCGACGAGTGCCCGTGCGATCGCCACCCGCTGGCGTTCCCCACCACTGAGCTGCGAAGGCTTATGCTGCAGACGCGCACTTAACCCTACCCGCTCTAATATAGCGCGGGCACGCAGCTCGACCTGATCCAGCGGCGTGTCGCTGATCAGTAACGGCATAGCGACGTTTTCAAGCGCGCTGAATTCGCTCAGCAGATGATGGAACTGGTAGACGAACCCCAAGGCCCGGTTACGCAGTGCGGCGCGTTTGTTTTCGTTAAGTCCGGTGAGCGATTGCTGCAGCAGCTTAACCTCACCCACGCTGGGATCATCCAGGCCGCTGAGGATATTGAGCAGGGTACTCTTACCCGACCCTGAGCTGCCGATGATGGCCACGCGCTCACCCGGTTGAACCTCAAACTGAAGTTCATCGAGGACCACCAGCTTGTTACCGGCTTCGCTATAAAACTTGCTGATATCACGACAGCTGAGTACCGCAGAGGTTGATAAAGGGCTTTCTGAACTACTCATACCGTAACGCCTCCGCAGGCTTGGTTTGAGACGCCCTGTACGCCGGATAGATAGTCGCCAGCAGGCTGATCGCTAATGAGCTGAAGCAGATGATGAAGACATCATCCCAGCGCAGCTCCGAGGGCAGATAACTGATGAAATAGACCTCGGCACTGAGGATCTGAAAGTTGAACAGCTGCTCCGCCCAAGCAATCAGGTCGGTTACGGTTAACGACAGCAAGATGCCCAACCCCGTGCCTACCAGCGTGCCGAAGGTGCCGATCACCCCGCCCTGAATAATAAAGATACGCATGATCGTCGCCGAGGAGACCCCCATGGTACGCAGTATGGCGATATCTGCACGTTTGTCGGTCACCACCATGATCAGGGTCGAGACGATATTAAACGCCGCTACCGCGATGATGATAAACAGCAGCAGACCGATCATCTTCTTCTCGAGCTGGATCGCCTGAAATAGATTGCCGTGAGAACGGGTCCAATCGCTGGCGCGCAGTCGGCCACCCTCCAGCGTAGCGATCCGCCGAACCTCGGCGGGAGCATCAAAGAGGTTGTCCAGCTTGAGTCGAATCCCATCAACCCCACCGGCTGCAATACGTTTAAGCTTGGCGGCATCCTGCAGGTGGATATAGGCCATAGAGGCATCCAGCTCGGCGCCGACTTTAAACACCCCGACCACGGTAAAGCGCTTCAAACGCGGGAAAACGCCTGCAACCGAGATCGAGGCCTCGGGTAGCACCAGCGTGACCTTATCCCCCCGCTGCGCGCCCAATTTTCTTGAGATAATATCGCCGAGCACGATGCCGAACTCACCCGCTTGAAGGTCACCGATAGCCCCCTGAGTCATGTGCTCACCGATAATAGAGACCCGCTGTTCGTAATCCGGATCTATGCCGTAAATCAGGGCACCCTGCACCTGACCACGATTGGTCAGCATCCCCTGGGCCTCGATGTAGGGCGCGGCACCCTCGACCTTGGGATACTGGCTGCTGATCCGTTCGATCAACGCCGGCCACTCACGCAGTTCTGTCTGGTAATCCGCTAGCGTGGCATGCGGCACCATGCCTAGGATGCGTTCACGCAATTCACGGTCAAAACCGTTCATCACCGATAACACCAGAATGAGTACGGCAACGCCCAGCGTTAATCCGAGTGTCGACACCAAGGAGATGAAGGAGATAAAGTTATTGCGGCGCTTGGCGCCGGTATAACGCCAGCCGATGTATAAAGAGAGAGGTCTAAACATGGGGCGCATTAAACCATAACCGCTCCAAGTGACCTAGCCCGTACAGCCTCATCGGGTTATTTTTCTGATATATTGTGGCGATGTTCGTCCGCCCTCTGTTTTCACCTGATTCCTGAGCCTTATGCGTACTCCTGCAGATCCCGACCGCCGCCTGAGTTTTCGGATTAATGACCACGCTTGGGTGGAGTTGGTGCCGCTGCCTGAGCGCCCCGCCAAGGGAGCGGTGAACACCTGTTTCGATGCGTCTCCCCAGTTTCGACTGCTGACCGATCTGCAACAGCTCGATACTGAGTTGCAACACCAGCTGTTTAAGCTCACCGACACTAATACCGTACTGGCGAGCGCATTACAGCTACTCAATCGTAAGATCGACCGCCTGGCGTTGCAGGCGAGCACCGCTGATTCGGCCCAAACCCTGCAGCCGATAACCCTTAGCGAAGCAGGGGTGTCGCTCTACGTTCAGCAGCCGCTGGTCGCGGCCAGCCTCTGTGCGGTGCGCATTCGGTTATTACCCTCAGGCTATGCCCTGCAGAACTATGCCCTGCAAAGTTATGCCCGAGTGAGCTATTGCCTACCGCAGGATGCAGCCGGTCACCGCGCAGGGCTAGAGTTTATCGAACTGGACGAGACCGGGCGCGACCTGATCGCCCGCCATCTTCTCGAACATCAGGCGCATAACCGCCGCCGCCAACGCGGCCAGTCAGAGGATAACCCCAGCATATGACAACTCCTGTGTACCCGCATGCCCAGCTTGTCGTTAATTTCGAGGCCCTGGTCAAGAGCCTGGCCGAACTGGCCGCTCGGCTCAGAGAATCGGCGCTGCCCCTGTGGGTGCCTCTGACCGAACAGGAACAGGCGGTCAATCTTGACCCCCGCCACAAGGCGATCGAACTCTATTGCGACCTCTGGCACCAGGATGGCGGGGATGGCCGCCGCACTCGAAGCTGCCATGGCCTGATTGCCGCCGATGCGGCGTTATTGGCGGCGGCAGATCAGGTCAACCAGGCTAAGACCGATTTCCGCCTGACGCTGGCGCTGCTTAAAACCGAACCTAAGACCGCTCTGGAGTCCTTGGGACGGCGTCCCAACTCACTGCGTGAAGCCTTGGGCTACAAAGGCCTGGCGCGGTTGCACCTCAAACAGTGCTACCGACTGATCCCCAGGGTCGAACGCCAGCCCCAGCGGGTCGGCCTCAACTGGTACACCAGCGGCCGCAGCATCAAGCGGATCAGCGTCGACCAGGCCCAGAAACTCTTGCTGCGCATAGGCATTGATAAGCCCCATATTCAGGTACAGTTTGATAAGCTCCAGCGCCTCAACGGTGACTGCCCCCTCGCCCAGATCCAGCAGCAGGCGCCGCTGATGCGAGCCAACCTGCGTTACGAGAGCAGCGCCGAGCGCCAGGCGATGAACCTGTCGCTGCCGTTACTCTTTGGGTATGATGCACAGCGTCCTTTTCCTGAACACAACAGCCCGAGTCTGACACCAGAAACCGAGCGCCAGCGTCAGATTCGCAGCGACTGCCGAATAGATCCCGAACCCTTTCTGCCCAGTTTGCGAGCCCACCTTTATTTGTAAGCGCAAAACAGGTCAACCACCCCTCCCTGAAGGAAGGGGGTTTTTAAAAGCCTCTGATTGACCAGGCCACTACCAGGAAACTTAACAATGACGCAGCACGACGACTCCCGTCCTCTCAAACCGCTTTACTACGCCTTGCTCACCCTGGGCTGTGGTGGGTTACTCGGCTGGTTTTATCTGCTGCGTCACTGGCAGCTGATGGAGTGGCTGGCCCAGTTCGGACCGCAATCTCATACGGGTAGCATGAACCTGCTGGCCGTTATGCTGTGGCTGACGCCCGCATTACTGCTGTGGAAGTACTACCTGCGCTGGCTCAATAACTACTGTGATATAGGCGGCCAATTCGACCAGGACCGGCATGATGCCCAGTATCAGCCCCTGCCTGACGCTCTACTTGACTCTTTACCTGACTCTTTACCTAGCGCTTTACCCGAAGGAAAGACGACTCAGAGTGCTAAAACATTTGATCCACCAAGGGAAAAATGACCCTGATGCTGCCACCTACCAAGATGTCTATCGACGACCTCAATCCAACTTTTGCCCGCCGCCTGATCGTGGCACAGCTGATCCACAGCCAGCCTCGCCCCTGCGTGCCTGAGCTGATGCGGTTAACCGGCTGGCCAAGGCGTACGCTGCAGGACATTCTCAAGGCCCTGCCGGGCCTGGGAGTAGAGGTGGAATTTGTTCAGGATGGGGTCCGCAATAACGCCGGTTTCTATCGACTCAAGAGCTGGGGACCCCTAGATCCGCTATGGATCGAGCAACATCGCCACGCCCTGTATCGGCTACTCGAGCTGCGCCTCTAGCATCTCGCCGATCGCATCGGTTTCAATCCAGGCAACACCCCGTCGCGCAAGTGCGTAAGCCGCGTCTATATCTGAGACTTCGTAGACAGCCAATGGCGGATTAACGCTAGCACAGTTCAAATTCGAGGGTATCTGCAGGTGGTCCAAGAACAACCACTCGGGTTTAAGATTAAGAACCGATAGGCGTTGCGACTGATTCCAGCGACTCAACACCGGGGCCAGTCGGACCCAGCCCTGCTGCTGTGCATGCTCGAGCAGCTCGATCGAAAAACTGATCAACACCACCTGGGAACGCACCCGTTCGATAAGGGCCAGCACCCTGGCAACCCCCAGCGCGGGTCCGGGGGGTTGCATCATCTCCTGCTTTAGCTCCAGAAAAAGTGTGACCTGTGGCTGTTGCCGCAACAGGGCGACCAACTGTTCGAGTCGCAGCATCGGGATACCCCGGAACCGGTTACCAAACCGCTGCGGCATCGAGGGTGAGCAGCGCTCTAACTGCTCGGCATTCAGTTCCCCAATCGCACCACTGACCCCGCAGAGCCGGTCCAGGGTGCTGTCATGAAAGACGAAAGGAACGCCGTCAGCACTGAGCCGAACATCGCATTCCAGGTACCGCGCTCCGGCATCGATCGCCTGTTCAAACCCCAGCAGAGTATTTTCCGGGTAGCGTGCGGGGTAGCCGCGATGGCCGATAAGTTCGAAGGGGGGCATAGATACCTCAAAAAAACGCGCAGTAATTAAGAATCTGAACCGAGTACGGACCTCAGTCAGCGCACAGCGGATCAAGCAGAGGTTTTAGCTGGCCGCGCAACCACTGCTCCGCCTGACGGACCCCGGTAAAGTCGAGTAATGGCAAGATCGCTGCCCAGTCACGCCGCTGAATAAGCCGATAAATCAGCACCTGTTCCAGCAACGGGGCCAGGCACAGCCGCGGATCCGCCAGACGCCTCAGGGTCCAGCGATACAGCGCCGGCTCGGCCTGTTCCCAGCCGCGATTGCCAAATGCCAGCGCAAAGAGGTCGTCGAGGTCTTGAGGATCGATCAGCTCTGCGCGCGCGTCCCGACTTTGTTGCAACAACAGCCGGACCAGATCAGGCTCCAGATCCGCATTCGCGCCTTGCAGCTGCCGAGGTAAATCCTGGCCAAAGCGTTGCACGACCGGCTCCATAAAGCGTTTTCCGGCTTCGGAGCAACCGCAGGCATACAGCAACGACACGCAGCCACTGCTGGCATCGGCCTTGAGCCCAAGGCGCAGCGGCTGCATCGAGAGTGACTGCCAAAACGGCAGCAGATCGGCGGTGGCACCAAAGCTGGTGCCCAACAGATCAACCCGCCTGTGCTGCACCTCACCGTGCAGACGCTGCATCATTAACCTTCCCACACCCTGGCGGCGTAAAGACTCAGGCACCGCGATGCGGACAATACGCCAGTAAGATAGCAGCGGAGCCTGACGCCAACCCGCCTGGGCCGCCAGCACCTGAGGCAGCAGATGTCCGAGCGGTCGGCGTTTCCCCAGCCAGACCTCATCGGCCAACCCCGACTCAAACCCCCCTTCTTCGGCCACCAGCATAACCCCCAGCAGCGGACCCGAGCGCGGGCCGGCGTGCAGCAGCCAGACCTGTAACCCCGGATCATCCAACAGATCGCGAAGATCTCCGGGACGGGTGCGGTAGTGGGCCTGCACCAGCAGCGCAAACAACTGTCGCAGCTGGTGCGGATCATCGAGCAGCTGTTGGGACGACCAGTGGCTTAAACAGGCCTGAACCAGATCCAGCGCCTCAGCAGGCGGTGAATCGGGTTCGGCATCCAGCAGCAGGGTCTCAAAGACCCAGCGCTCCAGAGGATCACCCGCACGCCAGCGGATCGGCGTCCTTAATTCAAACTGACGCCAGTGGGGCCGGTACTGATCCAGCGCCTGACGAAAGCGGATCAGAAAACCACGTCCCGTACCCTCGTAGCCGTGCACCGTGCTTGAGAATACGATTCGAGAATGATGTTGCAGCAGGCGCTGCAGCAACGGCGCCGGAATGGCCGCCGCCTCATCAACCAGTAGCAGGTCACAGTGGCTTACAGCCGTTCCCCGGGCAGACAGTGGCAACAGCAGATCCAGGGCGACAAACTCGACCCTACCCTGCCCAAACAGCACCTGATTCCCCTGCCTGCGAGAGCCTGGCAGCAGCGCCAACAACCGCTCAAACAGGGGTTCTACGGCAATCACCGCGGGCGCCGTCACTCGAATACAGCGCGGCCGTTCGAGCAGCAACCGCGCCGCCGCTATGCCCAGAGCCGCACTCTTACCCCGTCCGCGATCGGCACTGAGTACCAGGGGACGGTTACGATGCCCCTGAGCCACACGCATGACCTGCCGTACCGCCTCGGCCTGATCGGCAGTAAGGCAGTCCGCCTCCATCGCACTCGAGGGTTCATAGGGTTCATAGGGTTCATAAGGGGGTATGCAGACTGCAGCGGCGTGATCGACGGACGTTAAACCTCCTCGCGTTAAAACAACAGGGGCTGAATCGACAGGGGTTAGTTCGACGGGAGTTAGCTCGACAGGGGCCGCATCCTGGTGGATCACCAAAACGCCCGGACCGGGCTCTAATCTTAGCCGCAGCCAGACATCAAAAGGCTTCTGCTGTCCTATAGCACAGGCAGGCAGCAGCAACAGCAACAGCCCCCCGGCGCAGAGCGTACCACTACAGGCGCCGAGCGCATCTGGATCCAGGCCGTCGAGCGCATCGATCACCACCCAGCCGAACTCCTGCCCCAGCACCTGGTGGCAACGCGCAGGTCTTAGCAGCCGGGCTGAGGCGCTGATATCCAGAGGAGGCAACTCGGGCTGCTCAGACACCCAGAGTCCGGGCCTCTTAGCCAAGACAGGCGGCAGCTGTGCGATACAGGAGAGGGACCAGTGCGCGCTGCCTACCAGCACGACCAGCCGGCGCTGATGTGTCTGCTGCGCCTGCTGATGCAGAGCGGCTAGCTGCGGACCTAAGTTAAGTAATGCCACGAAAGACTCCGGACCACGCGCGTTGATAGCCGCTAGAAGCAACCCAGCTCACCACAGTAGGCTGTAGGGTTCTAGCGACGATATATCTCCTAGGCAGCCACTATACCGTGACGGATACCCATGTGGATAATATCGGAAGTCTTTTCAAGTTCGAGCTTACTCATGATGTTAGAACGGTGAGCATGTACTGTTTTCTGGCTGATAAACATCGCCTCTGCGATCTCCGAGGGGCTTTGCCCCGTCGCCAGCTGGGTGAAAATCTGCAACTCTCGCCTGGTCAGCACATTGAGAATCGAGCCACCGCTATGATCAGCGCTTAGCTGATGCTTAATTTTCTCTGCAATATACTCCTTACCCTCGTCTACCTGACGAACCGCTGCAATCAGTTCCTCAGGCGCGCAACGCTTGGTCAGGTAGCCTTTAGCACCGGCCTGCATTACCCGCCACGGATAAGGTTCGGATTCCTGCACGGTGAGCACTATAATTTTAGCCTGAGGATCTATTGCCCTTATGCGCTGAATGGCATCAAGACCACCCGCCCCGGGAGGCATCGACAGGTCCATAACGACCAGGTCGGGCGTATATTTTTGATACTGATGATAAGCCTCATCACCACTCGAGGCCTCGCAGACAACCGTTATTCCTTCGGCACTGTCCAGCAGCCGATGAAATCCTGCACGAACGATCTCATGATCATCGACTAACATGACCTTAATTATGTTTTTCACCAGCTGGTCTCCTGTTTTCAGCCTCAGCATTTTAATCAGTTAGCCTTAGAAAAGCATGTGCTTACCGTCCTCATTTAGTTGCATCTCGACAACTGATAACTCACTTTACGCTGGAATGATGTTTCCTTTTACGACTATTGTGTATAAATGCATTTGACCGCCCACTGTAGAGGATGCCGTATGGTTGCACACGTGATGATCCAACTAAAACCCGAAGATCTGCCAGAAGACGGCTTGCGGGTCATATACAGGTGCGGCGAACTTTTCGAACAGCAGATCGAATGGGCCGATGCTGCAGAAGGTGTACTTCAAGCCGAACAAGCCACCAATGATCTCGACGAAACCGGAATCAACATCATCGATTCGGAGACTCAGGGCTACGCAGGATTCGAGCCGAGGACCGGCAACTACTGGCGCTATAAGCACGAATCTGATCCGGAGGTGTTCCGTGAACACTGCATGCAGATCATAGAGATTAAGGAACCCTTCTCGCCACGCTCTTCATGGACAGCCTGGGACGCCACCCAAAGTAGGGTCTCGAGTGAGGGCCTGAGCATCTCCTTAAAGAACGCGGTGACCGGGACCAAGCTGCGCTACCGGGTAACAAACCAGGGATTCAGTTATCAAATCAAAGACCTCTCTAAAGGTCGAAAGCTACTCCAGACACTTAAGCATGATTTTATTTTAAATAAAATACTTAAAAGCAGTTTTAAAAAACTGGATTACCATCATGTGGAATTCAAGATAGAGCCTAACGCAGAGACGCAAGCGGGCGGAAGTGTCAGCATCCACTTCCAAAACGAGCACTACCTGATCGAATACCAATTCTCAGAACAGCTATGCACGTTAGCGATTTTTGATACGACCGGCAACAACACCCGGCTCCTGGAGCAGGTCAATCTGGCGCACAGCGACGTGCTGGAAGGCACCCGCACCTTTCTCGATTAAGCCGGGGTAGCGGGTATTGGGGTCAGGTCTTTCGAAGTCACATATTTTTTTCGAGTAAATGGGTCAAAAAATCGCCTGCAGGCAGGCTCGTAGGCTGGAATGAAATCCCAGCAATAACCCTGATAAGAGTGACTATTGCTCGTCGTCCGCCTCATAGCCGCTATAAGCATCGAAGGACTCCACTTCCAAGGCATCGGCAGAGCTAAGCGCATCCGCACCCGATCCCCGCGATTCAGGAACCGCCACCAGGCCGTCACTAAAACCTATCACCAGTAACCCCAGCTCTTTACAGCGACGCAGGCACTGCTCTAAGTCTCTCACAGCGCTGATCTGAGGGTGTGAGAGCCCCTGCTCTATCGGTCTATGACTGGCCGGCTGCCGCGTGGTCAGCGCGACCTGCGTTTCTGCGACGGGGTCAGTGACCGATACGACGGCGGTAGTAGCGACCGCCACTGCGTCTTCAGGCCCGACAGCAACCGTCTTGTTCTTGACTGAAACCTGCTTAAGGGTGAAGCCGTGGTCATCCAGCAGGTAAATATTAACATCTCTTTTTTGCAGCTTGATCAGACATATTTTCAATAACGAAAAATGCCGCTCGCTACCGCAATAGATATGCCCACCCTCATCCAGACTCTGTACCGTCTTGAGGATATCCGAAACCTTGGCATCTTCAGGGATGTCGATATTCATAAGACCCAGCCAAATGTATTATAACAATCACAAGACTACCTTTACTGGCTCATAGGTGCCAGATTTGAACCTATACAGGCTCTATACCTTTGTTATACTTGCTATCCAGCTCCGCAACCAGAGCACGCAGATTAGTATTCTCCTGTAGCGATGCCTGCAGTGCCTCATCGCCTGATGCTGAGTGCTGCCCCTTTAGCTGCTGACGCAGCAGGTCATTTTCCGACTCGAGCCGGGTAATGACCCCTGCATTGATCTTGGCCTCCCGCATCAGTTCGAGGGCATTCGACTCGGCGTTCAACACCCGTTGCTCTAACGCCAACCGATCCTGACCCGCCTCATGTAGCTGCTGATAGAGCTGCTGCTGCTGCCCGACCTGCTGTGATAATTTGTCCAGCACCTCCGACAACCGGGTCTGCTGCAGCTCGATCTCATCGCGATGCGACACCCGCACGGCCTTGAGCTGCCGCTGAGCCTGATCCTGCTGTCCTTCAAACTCCCTGCGGGATCTATCGACCGCGTTCTGCCACCAGCTGATCATCATTTCCGACAGGCCATCAGGAAGATCGGGGTAGTCACGACCGCGCTGTAAACGCTGGCCAAGCGTTTGCCACCACTCACCCAGGGCTTTATGGATCGTAGACAGACTCCCTTTTCCCAGACGGTCACGCACATTTTGTTGGGTAGGACGAACCCCCTCGGCCAACAGGCTATCGGCAACCTCAAAAACCCGGCTGTAGGTATCACTTTTCATAAAAGGCTCGAAGCTGTTGAATCAAACGGCCACTATACAGTGGTCAGATCTT
>JBLHND010000093.1:0-14759 GCA_047622605.1 Motiliproteus sp.
GCTTGTCAGGGCTGGCGCTATGGTCGAGGCCGGCGCTACCTTACTGGATGTCGGGGGCGAATCGACCCGCCCTGGCGCGGCACCGGTGAGTGAACAGCAGGAGTTGGATCGTGTCGTGCCGACGCTAGAGGCACTGGTGGCTGAGCTGGACGTGGTGGTTTCAGTGGATACCAGTACGCCGGCGGTGATGACGGCTGCGGCGCAGGCAGGTTGCGGGCTCATTAACGATGTGCGGGCGCTGGGTAGGGAGGGTGCGCTGGCGGCGGCGGCGGCGACCGCTCTGCCGGTCTGCTTGATGCACATGCAGGGGCAGCCAGAAGGCATGCAGCAGGCACCCGGCTACCAGGATGTCGTTGCCGAAGTGCTGGCGTTCCTTGAGCAGCGTATGTTGCTCTGCACGCAGGCGGGTATAGGCGCTGAACGGCTGATACTTGATCCAGGGTTTGGGTTTGGCAAGACTCTGGCGCATAATCTGGTACTGCTTAATCAGCTGCAGCAGTTAGTGCAGCTGCAGGCTCCGCTGCTGGTGGGTGTCTCCCGCAAGTCGATGATCGGAGCCATATTGGATAAGGTTGTAGACGAGAGGCTCTATGGTAGCCTGGCGGCAGCTATGCTGGCGTTAACACAGGGAGCCTGGATTCTGAGGGTGCATGACGTAGCGGCGACTCAGGATGTAGTGAAAGTTTATCAGGCGGTGCTGGATAGCCAGCGCTGATATGGAGATACGCATGACTAGAAAATATTTCGGTACCGACGGTATTCGTGGCAGGGTCGGACAGTATCCCATTACGCCAGATTTCGTATTAAAGCTAGGCTGGGCTGCGGGCAAAGTCTTCGCTCGTCAGGGTCCGAGCAAGATTCTGATCGGTAAAGATACCCGTATTTCCGGGTATATGTTCGAGTCGGCACTGGAGGCAGGGCTCGCGGCGGCAGGCGTCGACTCCCTGCTGCTGGGGCCCATGCCGACGCCGGCGATCGCCTACCTGACCCGAACCTTCAGGGCCGATGCAGGGATAGTGATCAGCGCCTCGCATAACGGCTATGAGGATAATGGGATTAAGTTTTTTTCCGCCGAGGGTACCAAGCTCGCGGACGAGGTCGAGCGCGCAATCGAGGCGCAGATGGCGCTGGATATGACCACTGCTCCCTCGGCCCTGCTCGGTAAGGCTCAGCGGGTTCCTGATGCAGCCGGACGCTATATCGAATTCTGCAAGGGGACCGTGCCACGCGGATTGAGTCTCAAGGGGCTTAAAATGGTGGTCGACTGCGCTAATGGCGCGACCTATCATATCGCGCCTCAGGTGCTGAGAGAGCTGGGCGCACAGGTCATAGAGCTGGCGACCTCGCCCGATGGCGTCAATATTAATAGAGACTGTGGATCGACCTCGCCTCAGCTGTTGCAAAAAGCAGTGTTGGCAGAAGAGGCGGATCTGGGTCTGGCGTTGGATGGTGACGGCGATCGGCTTATCATGGTGGATCATCGTGGTGAGCTGGTGGACGGTGATGAGCTGTTGCTGATCATCGCCCTGGCGTTAAAGGCGCAGGGGCAGTTCGACGGGGGGTTGGTCGGCACCCTGATGAGTAACTTTGGCATGGAGTTGGCGCTTAAGAAGCACGACATTCCGTTCGTACGCGCCAAGGTTGGCGATCGCTACGTCATGGAGAGGCTGGCGCATCATGGCTGGAGCCTCGGCGGGGAGTCTTCCGGGCATATTATCTGCCGTAGCCTGACGTCGACCGGCGATGGCATCGTTGCAGCGCTGCAGGTGTTGCAGGCTATCGTGCAGAGCGGGGAGACGCTGGCAGAGCTTAAGACTCAAATGCAGAAGCTGCCGCAGCATATGATTAACGTCAGGTTACAAAAGCCAGGAGATCCGACCCAGTTGCCTGGCGTGCTGCACGCAGTGGGGCAGGTCGAGGCGGAGCTGGAAGGTCAGGGGCGGGTCCTGCTTCGGCCTTCAGGGACCGAGCCGGTAGTGCGAGTGATGGTCGAAGGTGTCGATATCGACCAGGTGCAGCGGTTGGCACAGCGTCTGGCTGCGGATGTGGAGCAGGCGCTGAGCGAGTAAGTTTTTGGCTTCTGGCGTTTAATACGCCGATGTCGTCTGGCTGGACTCTTGAATAAAAAGTTGAATAAAAAGTAGATAAAAGTGGTAATAAACGGATGAAAAGTCCAGGCAGAGATGCTTGGGCAGCCAGCGTTTGGATATGAATTTAAATCTTTAGGCCTGAGTGCCTGAATTCTGGGTTGGCATGCTTGTAAGTTATTAGCATCTTGTTTAGTATTGCCACCCGCTTGAGACGGGGTTAGAACATGCGTCAGCCGTTAGTTGCCGGTAACTGGAAAATGAATGGCTCGTTTGAGACCATTTCGGAATTGATGGCAGGTCTTAAGGCCGAGCTGGCAGGGGTTTCAACAGTTGATGTTGCGGTCTGTCCTGCAGCGGTTTTTTTAGACCGGGTTTCAAGTTTGATAGCGGATTCATCGATTTCACTAGGCGCACAGACGGCCAGTGAGTATGATTCGGGTCCGTATACCGGAGAGACTTCGGTAGCGATGCTTAAAGCGTTCGCATGCCGGTACGTGATTTTGGGGCATTCTGAGCGACGTGCGTTGTTTGCTGAGAAGGATGTTCAGATCTCAGCAAAGTATAAAGCGGTCAAGGCGGCGGGTTTAACGCCCATTCTTTGTGTTGGCGAGACATTAGCGCAACGCGAAGCCGGAAGTGCTCAGGATGTGATTTTCTCACAGCTTGATGCGGTACTGGAGTTGCTTGGTGTCGATTGGTTTGAGGGCGCGGTAGTCGCTTATGAGCCAGTCTGGGCAATAGGTACGGGTAAGACGGCAACGCCGGAGCAAGCGCAAGAGATTCATCGCGCCATCCGTGATCGGGTTGCGCAAAGGAGTAAACAGGTCGCGGAGCGGTTGCCGATTATTTATGGCGGTAGCGTGAATGCGGCAAACGCCGAATCGCTGTTCTCGATGCTTGATATCGACGGTGCTTTGGTAGGTGGGGCCTCGTTGAAGGTCAATGAATTTGTAGCAATTTGCCGTGCAGCCCAGCGCTAAGCGTCAAAATTAGGCAGTTATAGATGGAAACGTTGATTCTTATTGCTCATGTTGTACTAGCCATCGCGCTGGTAGCATTGGTACTATTGCAGCAGGGTAAGGGCGCGGAAGCGGGTGCGGCTTTTGGTAGTGGCGCTTCTCAGACCATGTTCGGCAGCCAGGGTAATGGCAGCTTTTTAGGTCGCGCAACCGGCGTGATCGCCCTGGGCATCTTTATAACCAGCTTTACCTTGGCCGTGTATGCCAAGCAGAAAGCAGAATCAGTATCTGACCAAGGCATCCCATCGTCGATGGTTAGTGAAGAGTCAGGGCAACAAGTGCCTGACTTCAAAGAGATCGTTCAGCCTAGCACTGAGGTGCCTAAGGCTGATTGAAAGTAGCAATAATGCCGAGGTGGTGGAATTGGTAGACACGCTATCTTGAGGGGGTAGTGACTTTAGGGTCGTGCGGGTTCAAGTCCCGCTCTCGGTACCATATTTAGACCAGTAAGAAGCTGCAGCTGTGCTTGTATAAGCCGGTTGCTAGTTTTATAATCTGTCGCTTGATTTGAGGCTCGATTAAAAGAGTCCCGGTTTAAGAGGCAGAATTTAAAGCGAGAAGCCCCTTTTTAGGGGCTTTTTGTTAAGTGCGATCTTTAATTCTACATTTTATAGCGATAAATGCGCTCGTTTAGCTTGAAATTGGGTTGGATTGGGTGAGTAGAATGGGTCTTTGGCCCATTTTTTGTTTCTGAAATAGAGGTTTTGTGTGGCGACCAAAAGTGAACGGTTGGATGCGCTTATTGCGCCGGTAGTCGCAGGTCTGGGTTACCAGCTCTGGGGTGTTGAGTATGCGTCTCAGGGGCGACATACCAGTCTGCGAATTTTTATCGATGCTGAAGCCGGGATCACAGTCGATGACTGTGCTGCCGTGAGTCATCAGCTCGGTGGTGTGTTTGACGTTGAGGAGCCCATTACAGGAGAGTACACCCTTGAAGTGTCCTCTCCGGGAATGGACCGGCCGCTATTTACGTTGGCGCACTATCAGCAGTATGTGGGTCATCAGGTTCAGGTTCGTCTGCGTACCCCTTTCGAGGGACGTCGTAGATTCAACGGCTTATTAAAAGGCGTTGAGGAGGAAGATGTGGTCATAGAAGTCGATAAGCATGAGTATTTACTGCCCATCGATTCTATTGATAAAGCAAATGTTGTTCCCCGGTTTTAAATAACCGGCGTTAAGTGAGGCGGTGGAATGAATAAAGAGATTCTTCTGGTTGTTGAAGCGGTATCCAACGAAAAAGATGTGCCTAAAAGCGTCATTTTCGAAGCGATAGAGTTAGCGCTGGCAACCGCAACCAAAAAACGCTACGACGAAGATGCAGATATTCGGGTCGTTATTGATCGGACTACGGGTGGTTACGAGACGTTCCGTACTTGGCAGGTCGTTGCTGATGATCATATGGCTCTGCTGGGTACCGAATTGACGCTTGAAGAAGCTCATGAGAAGGAACCTGGATTAGTTGCCGGTGATGTCCATGAGGAGCAGGTCGAATCCATCGTTTTCGGACGTATCGCCGCTCAGACCGCCAAGCAGGTTATCGTTCAGAAGGTCCGTGAAGCAGAGCGTGCCAAGATTGTCGACGAATACATCAAACGAGTCGGTGAGCTGGTTAGCGGAACGGTTAAGAAGGTGACTCGCGATAGTGTGATTGTTGATCTGGGTAACAACGCCGAGGCGTTGTTAAATCGTGATCAGTTGATCGGCCGTGAGACCTTCCGCATGGGTGACCGAATGCGTGCCATCCTGCAGGACGTGCGCAGTGAAGCGCGCGGGCCGCAGCTGTTCCTGAGCCGAACCTGTCCTGAGATGTTGATTGAGCTGTTTAAGATCGAAGTGCCTGAGGTTTCCGAACAGGTTATCGAGATTCGCGGCAGTGCACGTGATCCTGGATCACGTGCCAAGATTGCGGTTAAGACCAACGACGGTCGTATAGATCCTATCGGTGCCTGTGTAGGCATGCGTGGTTCTCGAGTCCAGGCTGTGTCTGGCGAGCTCGATGGCGAACGCGTCGATATCATCCTCTGGGATGACAATCCTGCGCAGTTGGTCATCAATGCGATGGCCCCCGCCGAAGTGGCCTCGATTGTGGTCGACGAAGACGCCCATTCGATGGATGTCGCCGTCGCTCAGGAAAATCTGGCCATGGCGATCGGTCGCGGTGGTCAAAACGTTCGTCTGGCCAGTCTGTTGACCGGTTGGACGCTGAATGTCATGTCTGCAGAACAGGCCGTCGCCAAGCAGGAGGAGGAGTCCAGTGGTATCACCGAGATCTTCTCTGAACACCTGGATATCGACGAAGAGTTCGCGCAGATGCTGGTGCAGGAAGGCTTTACCTCGCTTGAAGAGGTGGCCTATGTCCCTATAGAGGAGATGCTGGAGATCGAGGGTTTGGATGAGGAGATCGTTAGCGAGCTTCGCACCCGGGCTAAGGATGCCTTGCTTAACATCGCAATCGCATCAGAAGAAAAGCTTGAAGAAGCAGAGCCTGCCGAAGATCTGCTGAACATGGATGGAATGGATCGTCATCTGGCGTTTGTTCTTGCCAGCAAAGGCATTATCAGCATGGAAGATCTGGCAGAGCAGTCGATTGATGATCTGATCGATATTGAAGGTATGGTTGAGGCAAAGGCCGGCGAGTTGATTATGACTGCGCGCGCCCCCTGGTTTGCTGAAACTCAAGAGTAACGATTCAACCGGAGCACCAAATCAATGGCAGAACTGAACGTAAAACAGCTTGCCGACGTGGTGGACGTTCCCGTTGAACGTCTGTTACAGCAAATGAAAGCTGCAGGTTTAGGGCATAGCGCCGAAGGTGACACTGTCACCGAAGATGAGAAACAGGCACTGCTGGGGCATCTTAAGAAAAGCCACGGCGAGGTAAAGGATGATGGGCAACCCCGTCGTATTACCCTGAGCCGCAAAACGAACAGCACCCTGAAAGTGGGTGGTAGAAAAACCGTCAACGTTGAGGTTCGCAAAAAGCGTACCTATGTTAAGCGTGAAGATCTGACCCCGGATGAGCAGCAGGAAGAAGATGCAGCGACCAAGGCAGAAGAGGATGCACGTCAGCGCGCGGATGCTGAAGTAGCCGCCATACGCCAGGCCGCTGAAACGACTCGGCTACAAGCTGAGGCGGATAAGAAGCAGGCTGACGAAAAGGTCGCTCAGGCCGCTAAGGAAGCGCAGTTAAACTCCGAGCAGGACAGCAAGGCCAAGGCCAAGTCCTTACCGACCAAGAAAGAGGCACCTGCGGCGAAGAAAGATGCACCTAAGCGCAAAGATACTGCCGATAACGCGCGTCCAGCACGTCGTGGAACGGGTGTTAAGCGGGGCCAGGGCTTCGATCCTACCTACAAGGAGGGTCGTCTGAAGGCGCCTAAGCGCCAGAAGTTAAAAGCGCCGTCGCAGTTGCAGCAGAGCTTTGAAAGACCGACGGCTGCCGTCGTCCGTGATGTGCCGGTTCCTGAGGCTATCAGCGTGGCAGATCTTGCCAGGCTGATGTCGATCAAGGCCGCAGGCATCATCAAGGTGATGTTTAAGATGGGTGCGCCGGCAACGATTAATCAGATCCTGGACCAGGATACAGCGCTGCTGATCGTCGAAGAGATGGGTCATAAGGGCCACATCGCCGACGAGTCCAGCATCGAAGATCGGATCCTCGAAGATATCGATTATGAAGGTGCCGAAGAATCTCGTGCACCTGTTGTAACCGTGATGGGTCATGTTGACCACGGTAAGACGTCGTTGCTGGATCATATCCGTAAGACTCGAGTAACTGCCGGCGAATCCGGTGGTATCACCCAGCACATAGGTGCTTACCACGTAGAAACCGGTCATGGCATGATCAGTTTCCTGGATACCCCGGGCCACGCCGCGTTTACCGCGATGCGTGCTCGTGGTGCCCAGGCAACCGATATCGTCATCCTGGTGGTGGCTGGCGATGACGGTGTGATGCCGCAAACCATCGAAGCGATTCAGCACGCACGTGCTGCCGGTGTCCCTATCGTCGTGGCCATCAACAAGGTCGATAAGGAAGGTATAGATCTGGATCGGGTCAAGAACGAGCTGGCCGCCAAAGACGTTATACCCGAAGAGTGGGGTGGCGATGTGCCTTTCGTCCCGGTCTCTGCCAAGTCTGGAGAGGGTATCGATGCACTCCTAGATGCGGTATTGCTGCAATCCGAGATGCTGGAGCTTAAGGCCGTACCGGGTGCACCTGCCAAGGGTGTGGTGGTTGAATCCCGTCTGGATAAGGGCCGTGGTGCAGTCTCCACGCTGCTGGTTCAGAACGGCACCCTACGTCCGGGTGATATCGTACTGGCTGGCCAGACCTATGGCCGGGTTCGAGCGATGCTTAACGAAGCAGGTAAGCCGATCAAGTTCGCCGGACCGTCTATTCCTGTTGAGATCCTGGGTCTGGATGGCACACCTGACGCGGGGGACGAGTTCACCGTAGTTTCCGACGAGAAAAAAGCGCGTGAAGTCGCTAATTTCCGCCAGGGTAAGTTCAAAGAGATCAAGTTGGCTCGGCAGCAAGCTGCCAAGCTGGATAACCTGTTCGAGAATATGGGTGCGAATAAGATTTCTACCCTTAACATCGTACTTAAGACCGATGTACGCGGTTCTCTCGAAGCCCTGACCAGTTCGTTGATGGATCTGGGCACCGATGAAGTCCGGGTTCATGTGGTCTCCAGTGGTGTCGGTGGTGTTGCCGAAAGCGATGTCAACCTGGCCATAGCGTCCAGTGCCGTGATCTTCGGCTTCAATGTACGTGCGGATGTTGCCGCCCGAGCATTGGTCGAGAAGGAAGGCGTAGATATGCGTTACTACAGCATCATCTACGATATTGTTGATGATGTTAAGCAGGCGCTGTCGGGCATGCTGGCACCGGAGCTTCGTGAAGAGATTCTCGGTATCGCCAACGTCCGTGAAGTGTTCCGTTCACCCAAGTTCGGCCAGGTCGCCGGCTGTATGGTGGTTGAAGGCACGGTTTACCGTAGCAAGAAGATCCGCGTACTGCGTAACAACATCGTTGTTCACGAAGGTGACCTGGACTCGCTGCGCCGCTTCAAGGATAACGTTCCTGAGGTGCGTAACGGCGTCGAGTGCGGTATCGGGGTGAAGAACTACGACGTTAAGGTCGGAGACCAGATCGAAGTATTCGAAGTCACCGAAATAGCGCGCCATCTGTAAGATGCGCGCTTGTTATTCCTTAACGCTGTAGCGGAGACCTAGATGCCCAGAGAATTTAGTCGAGCCCAACGGATTGCCGAGCAGCTCCAGCGTGAGCTGGCGCAGCTGATCCAGAAGGAGGTCAAAGACCCGCGTGTAGGGCTGGTGACCGTTAATGATGCCAAGATCTCAAGGGATCTCTCCTATGCCGATATCTACATTACGGTGATGGGGAGCTACGAAGAGGTTCAGGCGCAGGCCGAGGTATCGGTTAAGATTCTTAACCGTGCCGCAGGTTTTTTACGTGGACGTGTTGCTCAGCTGATCAATTTTCGTGCAGTCCCTCAGCTGCGCTTTCATTACGACAGTTCGGTGGTTCGCGGCAACTACATGGCGTCGTTGATCGAGCAGGCCGTGACGCAAGATACTCTGCGTCAGGGTGAGCGCGGTGAACTCGATACTGCTGTCGATGATACTGTCGATGTCGATGTCGATGTCGATGTCGATGTCGATGCGGCTGTCGATGACACGACTGTCGATGACACTAAGCCTCGCGATGGCGAGGCCTGACAGGCTTGGCTCGACAGCGTAAAGGGCGTGCCATAGATGGACTGGTGCTGCTGGATAAACCGGCAGGCGTCACCTCCAACTACGTGCTGCAACGACTCAAGTTTATCTATGGTGCCGCCAAGGCTGGCCATACCGGATCGCTAGACCCCTTAGCGACCGGTATGCTGCCGATCTGCCTGGGTGAGGCCACCAAGTTTTCTCAATTTCTGCTCGAAGCGGACAAACGCTATCTGACCACGGCAAAGCTCGGAGTCCGTACCGATTCCAGTGATGCCGACGGTCAGGTGATCGAGACGTTGCCAGTCGGTGAGTACAGCAGTGCCCAGATCGAGGCACTACTGATCGAGCATTTCAGTGGCGAAATCGAGCAGGTGCCGTCGATGTTCTCGGCGCTCAAGCACAATGGCCAGCCGCTGTATAAGCTGGCGCGTCAGGGCATCAAGGTCGAGGTCAAGAGTCGTCGGGTCACCATCTATGCCATCAGCTTGCTGGCGTTTCGCGGTGATGAGATCGATCTGGAGGTGCACTGTTCCAAGGGCACCTATATCCGCTCTATCGTCGAAGATCTCGGGCTGATGCTCGGCTGTGGCGCGCATGTGAAGGTGCTGCGCCGGCTCGATTCGGGGCCTTATAAAGCCCCGATGATGCGCACCCTGGCGGAGATCGAGGCGGTTGCCGGTGTCGGCGCCGATGAAAAGGTGACCGAGGCTGCAAAACAGTGCGACCTGAAAGCGCTTGATGCGTTATTATTGCCGACCTGGACTGCAGTAGAGCATCTGCCACGCATCGAGATCGATGCCGAACAGCAGCGCAAGATTGGCCATGGCCAGTCGATCCCCTGTGATCAGCCGGCGATGGACCAGGTCCTTATCTTTACCCAGGGCGGAGACCAACAACGGTTTCTCGGTCTGGGACAGGTTTCAGAACTGGGGATCTTAAAACCTCAGCGTCTGATACAGACGGCTCAGGATTAGCCTGGGTCGTCTAAGTCGCGTCGTACTGTAACTCTGCACGGTACGTACGTTTGTTTAATACCGCGCGTCTCAAATCACGCGTGTGCATAGTAGAAATGGAGCATCAACATGCTATTAACTGAAGAAAAAGCTGCAATCCTGGCTGATTACCAACAGAAAGAAGGCGATACCGGTTCTCCTGAAGTTCAGGTTGCCCTTCTGACCGCAAACATCCTGGGTCTGCAGTCACACTTCAAGGCCAACAAGAAGGATCACCATTCACGTCGTGGTCTGATCCGGATGGTAAACCAGCGTCGTAAGTTGCTGGACTACCTGAAGTCTAAGAATGTTGAGCGTTACACGACCCTGATCGGTCGTCTGGGTCTGCGCCGCTAAGCGCAGTTCCGCACGAGGAGGCTGACCCCTTATCTTAAGAGATAGGGTGCAGCCTTCCAGGCCCTGACCCCTGGTCAGGGCCTTTATTGGTTTAAGAGACGCGATATCATCGTTGTCGACGTTGGAATACTGTAAATACAAGCAGTTATTGATGTACTCAGCAGTCTGTCTATCAGCCCGTACTCTAATAATTCCTGTCAATCTTGCGGCCGCAGCGTGCGGCTGACAGCGGTTATTCGAGTACGGTTTGCACGCGGCGTAAGCCCGGGATAGGTTGTCGACCATGGGGTCGTGAGTACTGTAAGCATGTTCATTAAATGAGGAATTCATCGTGTTGAATCCGAAGACTAAGACTTTCCAGTATGGCGACCAGCAGGTCACTCTGGAAACCGGCCGCGTAGCCCGTCAGGCATCAGGCGCCGTATTAATTACCATGGGTGAGAACCAGGTCCTCTGTACAGTCGTGGGCAACAAGAAAGCCCGTCCTGATCAGGCCTTCTTCCCGCTGTCGGTTCATTACCAGCAGAAAACTTACTCAGTCGGCAAGATCCCCGGTGGCTTCTTCAAGCGTGAAGCACGCCCCAGCGAGTTTGAGACCCTGACCTCGCGTCTGATCGACCGTCCTATACGTCCGCTGTTCCCTAAGGGATTTATGAACGAAGTACAGGTTGTCTGTACCGTCGTCTCTGCTGACAAGAAAAACTGCCCAGATGTCGCCGCCATGATCGGTACCTCTGCGGCCCTGGCGATCTCTGGCCTGCCGTTCAGCGGTCCTATCGGTTGTGCACGCGTTGGTTTCGACGCTGACAACGGTTACATCCTCAACCCCTCCTTTGAAACGATGAGCACCTCATTGCTGGACATGGTCGTTGCCGGTACTAAAGACGCCGTGCTGATGGTTGAATCCGAAGCGCAAGAGCTGTCCGAAGACGAGATGCTGGGTGCGGTACTCTATGCCCATGACGAGATGCAGGTTGTGGTCTCTGCGATCGCCGAATTTGCGGCTGAAAACGCCAAGCCTTCCTGGGACTGGCAGCCTGAAGCCGTTAACAGCGTGCTTAAAGAGCAGATCAGCACCGAGTTTGGTGGCGCCATCACCGAGGCTTACCAGATCAGTGACAAGATGGCCCGTTATGGCCGTCTGGGCGAGATCAAAGCCAGCGCGATAGCGACTCTGGCGACTGACGCCTCAGGCGTTGATGCCGGTGAAGTCGGACAGCTGTTTGCTGCCGTCGAGAAACATATCGTCCGTAGCCGTGTTGTTAATGGCGAGCCGCGTATCGATGGCCGTGATACCAAGACCGTGCGTCCGATCGAAGTCGAAGTCGGCGTGCTGGGCAAGTCCCACGGTTCTGCACTCTTCACCCGTGGTGAGACTCAGGCGTTGGTTGTTGCGACTCTGGGTACCAGCCGTGATCAGCAGATCATCGATGCCCTGGAAGGCGAGCGTAAAGATCCCTTCCTGTTCCACTACAACTTCCCCGGCTACTCGGTGGGTGAGTGCACCCGCATGATGGGTACCGGTCGTCGTGAGATCGGTCACGGACGCCTAGCGCGTCGTGGTATCCAGGCGATGATGCCCTCGCAGGAAGAGTTCCCCTACACCATCCGTGTCGTTGCCGAGATCACCGAATCTAACGGTTCCAGCTCTATGGCATCGGTTTGTGGTGCCTCTCTGGCACTGATGGATGCCGGTGTTCCGGTTAAGCGTCCGGTGGCGGGTATCGCCATGGGTCTGGTTAAGGAAGGCGACAAGTTCGCGATCCTGACCGACATCCTGGGTGATGAAGATCATCTTGGCGACATGGACTTTAAGGTTGCAGGTTCCGAGAACGGTATCACTGCACTGCAGATGGATATCAAGATCCAGGGCATCACCGAAGAGATCATGGACAAGGCACTGGAGCAGGCGCTGCAAGCACGTCAGCACATCCTGCGCGAGATGGCCAAGGTCATCGGTTACGCCCGTCCTGAGCTGAACGACAACGCGCCAGCCATGACCCAGTTGAAGATCAACCCCGACAAGATCCGCGACGTGATCGGCAAGGGTGGCGCGACTATCCGTGGCATCACCGAAGCGACGGGCGCCTCTATCGATATCGAAGATGACGGCACGATCAAGATCTTTGCTGCCGACAAGGCCGCAGCACAAGCTGCGATCGATACCGTACTGGCTATCACCGCCGAAGCGGAAGTGGGTCGTATCTACGAAGGTAAGGTTGAGCGGATCGTCGACTTCGGCGCCTTTATCAACATCCTGCCCGGTAAAGATGGCCTGGTTCACATCTCTCAGATCGCTGCAGAGCGGGTCGAGAAGGTGACTGACTTCTTAAAAGAAGGTCAGATGGTCAAGGTTAAGGTCCTGGAAGTTGATCCCCGTGGTCGCATCAAGCTCAGCATGAAAGACCTGCGCGCCGACGAAGGCGTGGGTGAGTAAGTTCCTCTTGCTCGGTTAAGCTAAAAGCCTGATGTAAACTAAAAGCGTCAGGTACACTAAAAACGGGCTTCGGCCCGTTTTTTTATATCTATACACCCTGTGGATTAGTCTTCCTGCCAACAGCGATGATCCTTTATGACCCCAAAATTTGAACAGCATATCCCCATCGATGCCTCCGGCCGCAAGGCGATCGAGTGGCTGGCACTCAGCTGTGCCGAGGTAGCGCCCGAACTGTCGCGCGCCGAACTCAAGGCGGTGATGCAAAAAGGCGCCGTCTGGCTCACTCGGCAAGGCTCAACCCAGCGACTCAGACGTGCCTCCAGGCTGCTCAACAGCGGCGACGAACTGCACCTGTATTACGATCCCCAGGTCCTGAATCAGCCGTTGCTAGAACCGCAATTGATCGCGGATGAGGGCGATTATTCAGTCTGGAACAAACCCACCGGCATGCTCTGCCAGGGCTCCAAATATGGCGATCAGACCACCCTGTATCGCTGGGCCGAAACTCGGCTGCAACCCGAGCGCCCCGCCTTTATCGTCCATCGTCTGGACCGGGCCACCCGCGGCCTGATCCTGCTGGCGCACAACAAACGCAGCGCCCAACGCCTCTCTGCCCTGTTTGAAACACGCCAGGTCGACAAGCATTACCGCGCGGTCGTCAAAGGCTGTCTGCAGCTCGAGGATGCCCTGATCGATACCCCGGTCGATGGCAAGGCGGCACGCAGCCGCATCACCACCCTGGCGGTCGATACCGCGCGTAACTGCAGCCTGATCGAGGTGAAATTAGAGACCGGACGTAAACACCAGATCCGCGTACATCTGCTAGGACTGGGTCATCCAGTGCTGGGGGATCGTTTCTACGCCACCGGCGTCGAAGATGGTTGCGACCTGCAGCTACAGTCCTTTTTCCTAGCCTTTCCCTGGGAGGAGGGCGCCGTCGAGTATCGGCTTACCGATGCGCAGTTATTGAACCTCTGAGCGAAGTAGGCTGGGATGCAATCCCAGCCCAGCCCACAGGTGATCGGTGTTTCTTGTGTGGGTTAGGCTTTTTTTGTGGGTTAGCCGTTAAGCGCTCCTGCATGGACGGCACGCCCCACAGGGACGTGGGAAGTGCAGTTGTTGCAGGAGCCTTCAGCTGCCTAGCTACATCCCTGTAGCGCGGGCTTCAGCCTGACATTGACCACTCCCCAGCAGAGCAGTCGCCCGGTGAATCCGACCACTCCTTACTGGCTCTGTTTCTTTTGTGGGTTAGCCGTTAAGTGCTCCTGCATGGACGGCACGCCCTACAGTGACGTGGGAAGTGCAGTTGTTGCAGGAGCCTTCAGCTGCCTAGCTACATCCCTGTAGCGCGGGCTTCAGCCTGACGATGACCACGAAAAGGGCACCGCGCGCGGATGCTGTTTTTTATGTTGATATAACAGCATAGTTTTACAGGTATCAGCTTTTTTTATGCCATTATAAGATCATATTTTTAAGGATGGCTACTATGGACAAGCCAACGGCAGCTATCAAAATTTACAGAGCTGGCCCCATACGGCCACAGAATACGCGCACTGGTCGGCAACAACCCGGAACAGACCGCAGAGGTGAACCCTTGAAACGACCGGCAGACATCACCGCCGCCAAGCGCCAGCTCAACGAAGACCTGGCCGCCGGTAAACTCACGATCGGCGAAGCGACTCGCCGAATGCGTAAAATAGTAGGCATGAGTCAAACGGATTATGCAGTAAATATAGTGGGCATTAGCCCGCGGGCCCTTATGGAAATAGAGCAGGGCAAGGCCAATCCCCGCCTGGATACGCTGTTAAAAATAGCCCGACCCTTTGGCTGCCGGGTTGGGTTTCTTCCGCCGGGGGATGAGAGTGAGCAGGTAACCCTGGCTAGATTTAATTGACCACTACATTCAGCCTAACGATGAGCGCTCAATGCTAGGTTTGTCGAACTACATTTAACCAACAAAACGCCGACCCACAATGGAGAGGTGTTTTCTTTTGTAGGTTAGCCGTTAAGCGCTCCTGCATGGACGGCACGCCCCACAGGGACGTGGGAAGTGCAGTTGTTGCAGGAGCCTTCAGCTGCCTAGCTACATCCCTGTAGCGCGGGCTTTAGCCTGATGATCCTT
>JBLHND010000094.1:0-14748 GCA_047622605.1 Motiliproteus sp.
AGCGCGCCCTCGGCCAGTGCCTGTGAGGATCCGACATCGACCAGCACGGCTTGCTCAGTATCCTTCACCAGTAGCGGGATCCCTCCCGCGCGGCTCGAGACCACGGGTAGGCCGCACGCGAGGGCTTCGATGATAGACAGGGGAGCATTATCCACGCGGCTGGGGTTGAGCAGCAGGTTGCTGCTGCGGTAAAGGGCCGCCATCTCAACGCGGTTAAGCCGACCCGTGAACGTCACCTGGGATTCCAGGCCCAGCTGTTTAACCTGTTGTTGCAGGTAGGGGTATTCAGGGCCGGAGCCGGCAATGTACAGCCGGGCGTTGGCGAAGGTGCTGAGGATCTGGGGCAGTGCGGCTATGGCCAGATCAATGCCGTAGATCTTTTCAAGGTTACGGGTGATCAGCAGCCTCGGTGCAGCGCCGAAGTCGCCAGCGCTAGCGTTGGGGCTGAAGAGCTCGGTATCGATGCAGTTAGGGATGACGGTGGTGGCGATGCCGTAACGGCTAAACACCCGCTCCAGAAACGCTGAGGGAACGATGATTGCGCTGACCCGGCGCATGCTGGGTTGAATCCAGCGCCATGACTGCTTAAAAAAAATGTCGGCCTGCCCGCCATGGTAGTTCAGGATCAACGGGGTTCGCAGCAGATAGGCCAGCCAGATTGCCGGCGTCGCATGAAGGTGCCAGGACCAGCCCGAGTTGGCCATCAGGTGGACGACATCGGCGTTACGGATCGCTCGACCGAGCTGCCAAAGGTAGGGCAGCAGACGGAACAGCGCCCTGATCCCTTTAAGATGCCGGGCCCACTGTGGCCGATAGGCGGGGTTGACCGCGACCCGCTCGACCTGAGCGCCCTCTGCCTGCAGGCGCTCGACGATCTCTGCTGTCAGGTTGGCCATGCCACCGGCCGGTGGTGCTACCGGGCCGACCACGCAGATGCGCAAGTGCTCGATAGTGGGGGCCGAGAGCATCAATGCACCAGCGCCTGGTAGATGGGGTGGTAGCGGCGAACGCTGCAACTCCAGTTCCGCTCCTGTTTAACAAAATCGAGCCCCTTGGCAATGATGGCGGTCCGGCGGGTATTGGCTGCCATCAGCTGTGCGATGCACTCTGCCAGGTGGTTGGGATCATCGGCGCGAAACAGGAAGCCGTTATCCTGGTCTTCGATCAGCTCCCGGTGACCACCGACATTCGATGCCAGTACCGGCTTGCCCTGAGCCATCGCTTCCATCGGTTTGAGTGGAGTGACCAGTTCGGTCAGACGCATCGATTTGCGCGGGTAGACCAGCAGATCGATCAGGCTGTAGTAGTCGTTGATGGCCTGATGGGGCACTCTGCCGGTAAAGATAACCCTGGTTCGGAGGTCAAGTTCCCGGACTAGGGCCTTGAGTTGTGCATCCTGAGGCCCGCCCCCGACCAGCAGCAGGCGCAGATTCGGCAGCCTGTTGGCTAGCAGACTGAGTGAACGTACCAGCAGATCCAGCCCTTCATAATCATAAAAGGAGCCGATAAAACCGATCACCTGCTTGCCCTCCAGTGCCAGGTCTTGTAGCAACTGAGGTGATTTTTCGGTGAGGAGCGAGAACTGCTCGAGATCGACGGCGTTGGGAATCGTGGTGATCTTCGCTTCATTGACCCCGCGGGCCACGATGTCTGTTTTGAGCCCCTCGCAAATACAGGTGATGGCGTCGGCGCGCCTGAGAATATAGGTTTCCAGCGCGCGGCTGAGTTGGTAGCGCAGGCTGTTGGCCCTGCAACTGCCCAGATTCACCGCAGCGTCCTCCCAGAATGCCCGGACCTCATAGACCAGTGGCAACCCGGTTTTTCTGGCGGCCCAAAGCGCCGCCATGCCATTGAGAGCCGGGGAGTGCGCATGAATGATGTCGGGCTGCTCTTTAGCAATGACCTCCAGCAGACGGCGTTTGAGCAGGGGAATAACGGCCAGCTGGTTGAGCAGCGGGATGCGGGCCAACCAGCGAGGCATGCTGGGAGAGCGGTAGAATTTGAGCTGATCATGGACCTCCTCGAGCGCGTCACAGGGTCCCTGCTTGGGGCTGGTGACATGGCAGGTTTGGATCCCTTGCAGGCGCTGATTGTTGAGTATCGCCCGCGTGCGAAAGCTGTAGCCGCTATGCAGCGGGATTGAATGGTCCAGGACATGTACGATCTTCATCTGAGGCGTCACCTTAGACCGAGTTTTTCTGTAAAAAAGAGTTGAACATCAGCAAGGCCCAGAGTGAGGCGCTGTTGTCTCGCTGACCTCTGAGGTGCTGCTGTATCAACAGCTCCAGGGTCCTGCGCTCGAATATGCCACTGTCCAGCAGCGGCTCGGATACGCGCAGTGCCTCCAGCTTGTGGCTTAATGGACCTCGGAACCAGTGCGCCAGTGGGACCGCAAACCCCATCTTCTTGCGATAAAGAACATCCTTGGGAAGGTGCGGTTCCAGTGCTTTTTTGAAGGGGTACTTGCCCTCCTTTCCCTTGATCTTGGTGCTGGGATCGATACGCATCGCCCATTCGATCAGCTTATGGTCGAGCAGCGGGACCCGCACCTCCAGTGAGTGAGCCATGCTGGCACGGTCGACCTTGGTCAGGATGTCGCCGGGCAGATAGGTCTTCATGTCCAGATACTGGATGAGCTGTAACGGGTCTGAGGTGTCAGCCTTGGCCTGATGGTGGCGGAAGACCTCGAGCGATGAATAACCCTGGAGCTGTTGTTTGAAGGACTTACTAAACAGGGCGTTGCGGCTATCCTGGCGGAAAATGGAGATTTCGTTGTGGTAAGCCTGGACATTATCCACGCCGAGCAGCTGAAAGGTGGACTTGGCTCTGAATAGTCGGGGCGCCCAGCCCATCTTTGGATAGAGGCTTCCCAGGAGTCCAAACAGCGGTTTACGCAGTTTTTCAGGGAACAGATCTCGGAGTCTGTTTTCCTGCAGATGCCATTGATAGCGGCTGTATCCGGCGAAGAGTTCGTCGCCACCGTCTCCCGATAGCGCCACGGTCACATGTTTTCGAGCCAGTTCACAGACGCGGTAGGTGGGCATCGCCGAGCTGTCCGCAAAGGGTTCGTCATAGAGGTCCGCCAGCTTGTCGATAAGCGAGAAGTCATCCGGTTGCACCTTTTCCAGGTGATGGTGGGTGCGGTAGCGGTCGGCAACCTGCTGGGCGAATTCAGACTCATTGAATTCTTGGACATCAAAGCCGATGGAGCAGCTGTTGACCGGCTCGGGTTGCAGCTGGCTCATCATCGCCACTATCGCGCTGGAGTCGACCCCGCCTGACAAAAAGGCTCCTAGGGGGACTTCAGACACCAGACGGATAGCGACGGCGTCCTTCAGGCGCCGGATCAGCTCCTCATGCAGCTGCTCGGGCGGCAGCAGGGGACGGGAAAAATCGATATCCCAATACTGGACCTGTTGGGCGGGCCTTCGATCACCCCGCTTAAAGAGCAGGACATGCCCGGGTTCGAGCTTATGCACCCCCTGGTAGATGGTCTTAGGTTCGGGGATATATCCGAAGGAAAAATAGTCTTCTACCGCGTGCGGATCTAGGGACCGGGGCAGGTCGGGGTGTTGTTTGAGCACTTTCAGCTCGGACCCAAAGATCAGCGTCTGATCCGGTAGTAGCGCGTAATAGAGCGGCTTGATGCCTAAGCGGTCGCGTGCGAGGAACAGCGATTGCTGACGCCGATCCCAGATGGCGAAGGCGAACATCCCTCGAAATCGCGTTACGCATTCTGTGCCCCACTCTTCCCAGGCATGGACGATGGTTTCGGTATCGCTATGGGTTTTAAACCGATGGCCACAGGCTGTTAACTCTTCAGCCAGTTGGCGGTAATTGTATATCTCACCATTAAAGACCACGCAAACGTTGCCGTCTTCATTGAACATGGGTTGATGGCCGCCGGCCAGATCGATAATGGAGAGCCGCCGGTGAGCCAGACCTATCCCCGGCTCGTAATGATAGCCGCCATCATCCGGCCCGCGGTGCCACTGAATGTTGTTCATAGTCTCGAGGCGCTGACGGTCAATGTCAGCGGCTGAACGGAGATGAAAGATGCCTGCGATGCCACACATTAGGGTTACCGATTCCTTTCGATACGTTAGGGTGCCGATACAGCGCGGCTTAGTTGTCTGTCATGCCACACCTGCCGTCTTAATCGATTCCTTTCGATGCGTTAGGGTGCCGATACAGCGCGGCATATTTGTCTGTCATGCCATGGATGCTGAACTGCTGCCGGGCCCTGTTTAAACTATGGGCACTCTCGGTCGCGATCAGTTCGGGGCTGTCGACATAGGTGGCCATCGCCTGAGCCATCGCCAGAGGCACATTACTCGGTACCAGGGTGCCGGTCACACCCGGCTCAACTAGCTCGCTGTTGCCGCCGACATCGGTGGCGATCAGCGGTAATCCGCACGCCATCGCCTCGAGCAGGGTATTGGAAATCCCTTCTGCTAATGAAGGTAGCACAAAGAGATCGAAGGCCGGGATCAGATCATGCAGATCGTCCAGGGCACCTGGCAGCCAGGCTTGCTTAGAGAGTCCGGCCTCCGCCAGGCGAGCCGTTACCGATTTGTGATGGATGCCATCGCCGATAATCACCAGCCGTAATCGGGGCGCTTGTTCGGGCCGGATTCGACAAAGTTCAATAAACGCCTCGGCGAGCAGGCTGTGATTTTTGACATCGGCCATTCGGCCGACGCAGCCGAAAATGAGTTGAGGTCCGGCGTTCCAGTGTTCAACAGGGAGCTTTTTTCGGGCTGCGGCCGGCTGGAATAGCTGGGTATTGACACCATTGCAGATCAGGTTGACCCGCGCCGGATTGACGCCTATCAGGGTCGTTAAGAAGCCACTGCCTTCTTTGGACAGGGCGATGTATTCATGAATCAGAGGACGGGTGATTCGACGCAGCCACAGGTGCTTTTTATTGGCAGTGAAATTAGCGCTGTCCCAGCCGTGCTCTCCGTGAATTCGGCGTCTCACGCCCGCAAGCAGGGCGGCCAGTTGACATTCGAGCGCGGCTATACCGCGTGAATGGAACGTATCGGGCCTGAGCTTTCGTAACAGTTTCCATAGGCGTATATGGAGCCAAAAATCGTTACCGGGACGTTTTTTAAGATCAAAGAGTTGATAGTTTTTGGTTGTTATTCGCGTCGCGAAATCGGGATTGAATCCCGATAAACACACAATAGAGTGCTGGTAGTCCCCCTCTGGAAGCGTGTTGATCAGGTTAACGATACCGTTTTCTAAACCACCAATATCGAACCTATGAATCATATGAGCAATATGGATCGGTTTCGGCATTCAACCGGGCTCCTCAGGTGTTGGTTTTTCTAGCAAACGATGCAAGGTTTCCAGGGTATTTTTCCAGTTGAACTGCTGTTGAATCCAGCGTCGGTTTGCTTGGGTATCCCTCTGCTGAGGGTTGTTGAGGGCCTCGTCGCAGGCTTGGATGAAGGCCTCGGGGCTATCGGCAATCTTGACAGCCAGCCCCGCATGCAGCGGGATCCCTTCCATCGCCATACGGGTGGCTACGACCGTTTTGGCCATCGCCATCGCTTCCAAAACTTTATTCTGTATCCCTCGCGCAATCTGTAACGGGGCCACGACATGCAGTGCCTGTTTTATATAGGGGCGAACATCCTCGACTCGACCTGTCACCAGGACCCCCTCAATCTCTCCCAGCTTCTTAACCGCAGAGGTCGGATTAGAGCCGACAATAAGGAAACTGAGTTCAGGGTGTTGTTTGGATAAGTTCGGCCAGACATGGCCGCAGAACCAGGTCACGGCATCTTCATTGGCCCAGTAATCCATCGCTCCGGTAAAGACGATAAAGGGCGTGGAGTGAGCCTGAAGGCTGCCGTTAACGAGCTGGGGATCAAAATAGCTGCTGTCGACGCCGTTATTAAGATAGTCGACTCTGGAGGCCAGCGAGCGCGGAATCAGCGATCTGAACAGTTCGGCTTCGGTTGCAGATACAAACAGAACTTTATCAAAACGCTCGGTGATCGCTTGTTCATAGCGTTGCAGCAACCGGTGTTCTCGCTGGTAAACCCAGCGGGCGATGCCGGTTTTTTTCTGGGCATATTGCACCCACTTATCTGAATCGACATCGACGAAATCTATGACTCGAACACTGGTTTGATAGTGGGGAGCGTCGACAAACTGAGCCATCGCGCCGGAAAAGACCAAGATCTTTTTTATCGACTGTTGCCTAACCGTTTTCTCAACCCAGCGTTGCAGCCGGTGCGAGCCGTATAGGCAGAGGGTGATGGGTCTTGCTCTAAAAAACGCCAGCGCCGCCTTTATATAGCGCCGTGATCGGGTAACGGGAAGACAGAGTAGAGACGCGCACAGAGGACGTATTTTTTCGATATATTGCCAGTCTTCAGGATCGTCAACAAAGCACCCCAAGTGCACATCGTAATGCGAACTGAGTTCAAGCAACAGATGATAAGAGCGTATCTTGTCGCCTTTATTAGGGGGGTAGGGTATGCGATGGGTTAAGAACAGTACCGAAGGGCGCATCCATTCATCTCTTGGCTAATGTCGTGTTCGATAGAGTAAAGACTCTGCTCAGCAAACAGGCTTGCTTGCCTGGTGATCGCCAGAGAGATTACGCCCCCTCGCTCTGAAAGCCCCTGAGGTAGCCCTCGAAGCGGCCATCGGCTGTGTCAGACAGACTGCAAAGGTCCGAAGGTTTCAGGGTGCTGCTCTTCGTGGACCTGAGCGTACTCTAGCCCCCAGAGAACAAACTATACTGGTTCACAGGCTCCTAAGAATAGCGTGCTTTTTATAGGCTGTAGGAATATATGCGTCATCTGAGTATAAAGGCTAAGACCGGGGTCGATGTGACCGGGGTCGATGTGACAGGGGTCGATGTGATAGAAGGAAGCTGTTTTGATGTCGATAGTTAAGCAACAGCAGGGGGCTGTTGCCGCGCTGAGGGTGGTTCCCATTCTGGCAGGAGGAGGCACGCGGCTATCTGCGCACATAGGCATCCTGACCGCCTTGCAAGAGCTGGGTATTACCTTCGAGCATCTGGTAGGGGTCTCTGGCGGCAGTATCGTCGGAGCGCTCTATGCGGCAGGACATTCGGTAGACGCGATTAACCAGGTGGCGATGGAGACCGATTTTGGTCATTTTTTAAATCAATCGCTGTTTAAATTATTACGCAGTGGTGGCTTGTCGTCCGGTGATCGGTTTGAAGAATGGATGGATGCCAAGCTTAACGGGGTAACCTTTCAAGAGCTTGCCTACGATTTTCATGTGGTCGCGACCGATGTCCGCACCGGCGAGCCGGTGATCTTCGATAAGAGCCGAACCCCCGATCTGAAAGTCTCGGCGGCGGTGCGTTTTTCGATGTCGATCCCGATACTCTTCAGTTTTAAACCGTTCAAACAACACCTGCTGGTCGATGGCAGCATCCTCTCCGAAGAGGCGCTCCAACAAGACTGGAGTGGCCAGAGCGATCCGGTGGTCTGTTTCAGATTACGCAGCACTCAGGCCGTGGTCACCACCAGGAAACAGCCACTGATCCCTTTGAAACTATACCTTGGCATGCTAATCCGCACCTTTATGACCACCATGTCGCGTGAATACATCAGCGACGCGTTCTGGCACTCCACCGTCATCGTGCATACCGGTGCCATCTCACCGATAGACTTCCGATTGACCAAAGAGCAAAAGCAGCAACTCTTTAAAGCCGGCTACGACACGACCCTCAGCGTGGTGCCGTTTAAGCTGAACATGTACTCTGTCATGGGGCCTGGCGTCGATCTGTCTTAGCGGCTTACGGCTTACGGCTGTTGCAAGCCTGTTGTACAATCTCGAGATCGATCATTCGCCCCCAATCGAAGTCCTGTAACAGCTGCTGCAAACGCGGTTCGGTCTTGTGCAGGTTGATGTAGTGCCTAAAACGAGACTTGAGTGACGCGCCCTCGATACGGGGCTGCTCAGGATCCAGCTCCCAGGGATGCAGGTAAAAGATACCGGGGCCGTCCAGCTGTTGGCAGGCGCGCCGCATCAGCCATTTAAACAGTGGGTAGGGGTAGAGTCGAAAATAGCCACCGCCGGCACAGGGGATGCGCCGGCCGAGTAACTCGCAGGTCGTCACTGGGATCTCTAAGAGACCGTTATCCCAATAAAAAACGGTTCTGGCGGCATTAGGGTAGCCATAGAGGTCATGAGGCACGGGGTTGATGCTGGAGCTGTAGCGATAACCGGCTTCAAGCAACACATCGAAGGTCCAGGGGGTCTGTTCGGAAAAAGAGAAGCTGGGGGCTCGGTAGCCTTGGACTGCGTTTCCGGTAAGATCCTCCAGCAGCTGCTTGGCAGAACGGCTGTCCTCTTGGAACTGTTTCCTTGAGAGCAGATTGATCCGTTGATGATTGTACCCATGGCTGGCGATTTCGTGACCGGCCAGTGCAATTCTTTTGATAAGCTCTGGATAACGCTCTGCGACCCAACCCAGAATGAAAAAGGTTGCTTGAGTGCTGTTTTGGTCGAGTATGGCTAACAACTGTTCGGTATTCGCCTCTACGCGGCATGGGTAGCTTGGCCAGCGATCGAAAGGGCTCTGCTTTTCGAATGCCGACACTTGGAAATAGTCTTCTATATCAAAAGTTATGGCGAATTTTTTAGTGGGCAGCTGCATAGCCCAAAGTGTAGACCATGTTTTTTACACCTAGACTCAAGAGAGTAAGTAAATAAATGATAGATTTTCAATTGCTGCTGGAGTCTTGTGTAGCGGCTGACGCCAAGGTTCTCGATGCTGAGCAGGCCCAGCAAAAATATGGTAAAGGCACCGAGGGGATAGTACGTAAAATATCGGCGGCGGTGATTGTCAAACAACAACAGGATATAGGTTCATTACTGCTAAGGGCTAATGAGCTTGCCGATACTGAGAATGCCTTCGTGATCTACCCGGTTTCATCGGGTCATAACTGGGGTTATGGTTCGGCGCTGCCGGCATCGGATGCATTGCCTGCGGTGATTGTTGATTTGTCACAACTCAAAGCTATTCCTTTTTTTGATAAGGAAGCCGGGCTCGTCACCGTCGAGCCCGGCGTGACTCAGGCGGATCTGCGCCACTTTCTAGATCAGCAGGGGGCGGCAACACTGATGGTGCCGGTAACAGGCGCAGGCCCTGGTTGCAGTATCCTGGGGAATGCATTGGAGCGTGGGTACGGCATAACGCCGCATACCGATCATTTTGCAGCGGTTACTTCACTTAAAGCCTATCTTCCGACCGGTGAGAAGTACCAGTCAGCCCTGTGTGAGCTGGATCTGAGTGGCAGCGAAATGGCCGACAAGTGCTACAAGTGGGGATTGGGACCCTACCTCGACGGGCTCTTTACTCAATCAGGTTTCGGTGTGGTGACCGAGATGAGCATACGGTTGCGAGAAAAGCCGTCAGGCTTCGATTCTTTCTATCTACGTTTTGCCGAGGACAGTGATCTTGAAGTGGCCGTGGATCTGGTCGCCGCCATTTTAAAAGAGCAGGAAGGCATCGTCGGATCGATTAACCTGATGGATCGTCGCCGAGTGATCTCGATGATAGCGCCAAACCCGAACGGGCCTCAGACGCATCGCGTCATGACCGAATCGCAGGTCGCTCAATTGGCAAAAAAACACGACATCCCCGCCTGGACTGCTGCGGGCTCCATTTATGGCACCCAGGGCGTGGTTGCTGCTGCGCGTAAAGATATTAAGCGCCGCTTACGCGGGATTAAGTGCCAGGCCATTTTTTCCAGTGGCCTGCTGATCAACGCCGGACGCATGGCGGTCGCGTGGGCACCCAGCTCTTTGCTGAAAAAAGAGCGGGGTCTGATCAAGGCTCTGGATAAGGGCATCGAGGTGATGCAGGGTATTCCCAATGAGGTCGCGATGCCGCTGTGTTATTGGCGAACTGAGCGTCCAGAAGGAATGGCTAGCCTGGATCCGGCGCGTGATAGCTGTGGTTTGTTCTGGTATGCGCCTCTGGTACCGATGAAGAAAGCCAAGATACGCGAGCTGGTGGAGTTGGTTAGAACCCTCTGTACGAAACACAACATAGAGCCGATGGTCACCTTGACCAACTTTCGTCATGATTGTTCGGATAGCACTATCCCTATTGTTTTTAATATGCGGCAGCCAGATGCGGTACGGGATGCGAGAAACTGCCTGAATGAATTGTTATCCGAGGGTTTAAAGATAGGCTTAGTGCCTTACCGGCTGAACATAGAGCAGCAGGGCACGTTACTGGATGCGGATACGGTTTTCTGGAAAACCGTCGGTCGCATCCACAAGGTGATAGACCCAGGGAAGGTGTTGATGCGTGGGCGCTATGGGGCCTAGGAGGCTGAATTCTGACGGTTTTTTTGTAGGTTAGGCTTCAGCTGTCGTTTGAACCATAAGTCTGCATAGATTGCGAAGAAGTTTGCATAGCCCCGTTACTTGTTGCAAATGTACAGAAACGTCAGGTACTGCTGCCAATGCGGTCATGCAGAGTGACGTCAGCTCAGCGCCAAACGCGGCCCTGATCGAGTAGCCCGAAAGGTTAAAGAGATACCTCAGCAAATAGGCCTGCTCGCAAAAGCGGACACTCCAAAATCAGTAAGAAGCGTCCGACAGCGGCAACAGTCGACACAATGCAGCCGCTCATGTTTGGCCTGAACGGTCTGTTGATGAGGTTGCGGCGTTCCCTATAGCGGACACATCGCGTAGCAAGAAGTCAGGGCAGGAGTACTACTTTTCGGTCATAATCCCTTCGAGCAGAGGGGGAAAAAGGCAAGACTTGACCCCTTTGGTGTTTTTATGTCCCTCCATCAATTAAAATATTGACGGTGCCCGAAGCCCCCCTCATGACTGACTAAAATACAGTCTCCATGATTTGCTTCAAGGACTCTTACGACAACCCCCATAAATACTCCTTGATTTTCGTATAACTCCGCGTTAGCAGGACGGAAAACTGCGCAGCAGTTTGGAGTTCCAGGCCAGCTTGCTGGCCAAAGTTGAACGCCTTGTTAGCAATTACTTTCCTGGACGACTGTTTTTGGATATTTTATCCGAATCTTTTTTGACAGATTCAATAAAGTTATCTGTTTTGAACTTATCAACGGCATCTTTAGATGAGTCGTCAACATTGAATTTTACTCTAACCTTCTGAGGGTTAGGCTGCGTCTTATTCTGGCTCATTCGCCTTCTCCTTCATGATTAGGAGGCTGTGCTCCAATGAAACACGTACTGCAAAATGATTAATTATCCAAGCATAAAGTTCGGAATGTTTTTCTGTCAAACACTCTGCTCGATTACCTGCAATTGTAATAACATACTCAACTTTACCAGTGGCCGGATGAATTAATGGATAGCAAAGCTGTGAGCCTTCTTCTGACTCTTGTAAATTTCCTTTCATAAACCGCCGTTCTTTTTTTGTCTTTTTTACCAGTTCTTTTTGCACATCATTAATAACCACTATTGATCTAGCCTTTATACATTGTGATACAGTGCTTGTTGGTGCCTTAAGAGCTGCGGCCTGAGTTCTAGGTGGATGTGATACGGGATCGAAAGAATACCAATCCACAGGCTTATTGTTTTCAATCTTTAGCAGGCCGACGCGGAATAGTGTTTTAGCATCATCCATATATTCAAACACACTACGAATACCACTTATCAATAACGGAATTTGCTGGTCTGGCCTAGTAATTTTCATAAATGTTTGACGACCACACACATTGCTAAACTTCAGTACCGACTTTGCTTCATGACTCATTCTTTTAGTTTTATCGCCAACAACAATATCAATCGCTTTCATTATGGCAAGAAGATCACCAACTACCAATTCTTTAGCCGGCTTTGCGAAGTTACTAATAGCAGCGTAGATCGCTTTCATCACAACCACATAGAAATATGCACCAATAATAATTAGTAGTGCTGAATTATTTAGAAAATCTCCGACAGTTTGACCTGCAATTTCAACAACCTCTGGTTTAAGCCCATTGCGCACTGCAAGCATAGTTAGAAGAGTTGGTGGCAAAAGAAATAATATCGGTCTTAATATATGCTTAACAAACCACGATTCGCATAGATCAATAATTTTTCGACATATCTTCTTACCAATTGAATTCTTAATGACTGGTTCAAGCATTGATTATTAGTTCCCTATACATCGTACGGTCGTTCCTTGTGATAATTGCTAACGCCTTGCTAAGCGGCAATAAAATTGTTGGCTAAAATCGTGAGTAACGAACAAAAGCCAACTGTTTTTGTCCGTTTAAGCAACTTGTTATATGAATTAAATCGCCGTAATACAATCAGCTATTAGCTTATTTATGGGACTTGCCTTAGAGAAATAGTTCAATAAGTATGTACGGTTTTGCTTAGAGTCTTTTCGCATCCCAACCGCAGATGCCCAGGATAGCCAGCTACTAGAACCGTTACGAAGATGAGTTTCTCTTAATTGAGGCATACCAAAACGTTGTTCTGGTATTTCTAATATTCTAGCCTTTGATATCGTAGTAGAGTTTTTATGCTCATAAAGTTTTGCCAACATTGAACCTGCACCTTTACTATTAAGAAGATATTCTTCGGTAATAGCTGCAATCCAAAACAGTTGATATTCATTAAGGAAATATTCAGAAACTAAAAGTTTTTCTAATTGAACAGATAGCTCATCAAGTTGGGCAACCTCATTACATTTATGAAATATTTTTTTTACTAAGTGAGGAAATCTGTAAATGAACTTAGGGATATAAAGGTAAAAGCTGGGATTATGTTGACTGATACAATCTAATATTAGACTTGCTTCGCTATCTGTTACTTCATCATTATCGGCTAAACTGACTAATTGATTTATCTCTTCTGCAGAAAATTGTCTTACTATTTCATCGTAGACATCATAGCCCATACCTGATCCTAAACTCACGGCAACTTGCCCCATAATACCGCTCTTAATTTTCTCTACTTCACTTTCTATTTCTATTTTCTTCTCAGAAAATAAAACGGTTTTATTGGAGTTTATGTATAATGATTTTTGCCCTAAAAGTTTTTGAATATTTTCGAAATCTTTTCTCAAAGTGTCTTTAGAGTTTGAAAAAATAACAAAATCATCCATAAACCTGATCATATGCTCTGAGCCAATAAAGCTAGAATGATCTATGTAAGATAAAAAGTGACTGCCAATCATTTTTGCTGGATATATGCCATGTGGCATAAAATCTATCGAAAATCCGGCATTAATTTCGCGCATAAATCGACCAAATAGTTGTTTTTCTGATTCATCAATATTTAATCCTGAAAACCAATTAGTTAGATCGTGGTGATAAATTGAATTGAAGTATGAAGATACATCAAAGCTGATAAAGTGAGCATATTTACTATGTAGCTCTGCTTTTTTATCAATGAACTCACTGTAGCTATCATGAATTTTTATATGAGAGCCATTAGCAAATCGATAACCAAAATTTTCCCTTATAGAGTTAGATGATTTTCTAAAAACATTTCTATTTTTATATGCCATTTCATACATATAATATTCTGCAATAGGGTCAAGTTTTTTTGTACGTCGAATATGTTGCTTTGCTTTCGAAGCACAAACACTTTCTTGCGGTAAAAAACAGTACTCTGGCTTAGAATCGTCATCAATCTCTTTTATAAAGTCGGATAGCAAATCTGGTGATTTTTCGATAATAAATCTGCATGTTTCCATAGGAAACAGCATTTCTTGATAATCTTCTAGGTAGAACTCTTTTACTTTATTCACATCAACCATTTAGCATCTACCCAGTTGGAATATTCATATAACATTTTAATACTAAGCCGGCTCGTTTTGCCGTATTCACATCATGAATGACATCAGCGTAAGCGATTGGATATGAGAAGTAATTTGACATCACCTGCCATTCTCCTCCGATGAAAACGAGCCAGCGCATATATCTGGTGGGGTTGGCACGGTATCTCGGTGCCGTTTTTCATTAAGGGTATGATAATGCAGCAATATCAGATTTGTTGCCAGTGCTAAACAAGCCTACCGGCCCGACATAACGAGCCACTTTACCCCAACAACCTCAATATACTGTATAAACAACCACAAAATCAGGCAGTCAAGATCAGCAGTTTGATGTCTGCTTTGTCGCAGCTATTGCCATTAACAGGCGCTCAGGACAGTAATATCAGCGTCCGCTTCCATGTTCCTGGCTAGCAAGGGCGGTTGTCGTAGCCACAGCTCCCAAGAGACCCCTTTGGGCCGACTTTTGCCGCTGACGGCTTCCCGAGGCAGTGGCCGCTGTGAAGAAGCAGGCGTTAAATTACCAGAATGCGCGGAAAGCCCCGTACTTCTAGTGCGGGAATGGATAGCGAGGGAGGCGTAGCCTCCCTTAATCTGTCCAGCTCTGCTGCTATACTTTAACGCATGAAATGCACCAAAACGTTGCAGGTTCGAGTACGAGACAATCACTGCGCTCAGCTTAACCGGATGGCACGAAGCGTGAATTTCTGCTGGAACTACATCAACGAACTAAGTCACCGTTCAATCAAAGAGCGAGGTGTATTTCTGTCTGACTATGACATTCAGAAATACACGCAAGGGGCGAACAAAGAGCTTGGGTTGCACAGCCAAAGTGTCCAAGAAGTTAGCAAAGAATACGCCACTCGCCGCAGACAGTTCAGAAAGAGCCGCTTGTCATGGCGTAAATCACAAGGCGTTCACCGTTCACTGGGCTGGGTTCCTATTAAATCAGGTGCTGCACAGTGGAAGAACGGTCAGATCTA
>JBLHND010000095.1:0-14700 GCA_047622605.1 Motiliproteus sp.
AGCGATACCGGCATGGTCACAGCCCGGCTGCCAGAGGGTGTTATGGCCCTTCATCCGCTGGTAACGGATCAGACTGTCCATGATGGCGTTGTTGAAACCGTGTCCCATATGCAGGCTGCCGGTCACATTGGGCGGCGGGATCATGATGCAGTAGGGATCACCCTCGCCGGAGGGTTTGAAATAGCCTTTTTTCTCCCAGGTTTGGTACCAGGAGCGCTCGATCGCGTGGGGTTGGTAAGTCTTATCCATAGCGGGGGTCTGTGAACTCGTTAGCAACTATCAGAATGGGATTAGCCAAGCAGGCGTCGAATGTCGATAAAATGGCTGCTTGCAGGCGAATCGGTCGATTATACACAGGGGTTGCTGGCGGGTGTAGGTGGATTTGACCTCACCCCTTCGAGAAGGAAGGGATGAGGTCCTTTTTCTGCGGTCAGTCTGTTCTTAAGATAAAGGGGCGGCCAGCCTCCAGCCCCTATGACTTAGAGAACTGAAACCTTAGGCTTGTCGCTGCTCGTTGAGTTGCCGAGGATCTGTGCCAGGCTGGCTCGGGATAGCTCGCCCTGCAGGTCTCCGGCGGCATCGACCACTGGCCGCGGATAATCGCTCTCCAGGATATCAGGGATCACCGATTCAAGCAGCGCATCGGGCAGGATAGAATCGCCGTTCTCCAGCACCGCTGCGCTCATGGCTTGGTTGGCGTCCTGCTCGGCTGCCGCCTGCAGTGCTGTCTGGTTGACGACGCCCTGATAGCCGTCGGGGGTGACGTAGTAGCCATGATTCCCCGGTGCGGCCTTCATCTGCGCCAGGGCTTCACCGAGGGTCGCGGCGGTGATGCGGCACATGGCGGGCTTCATCACGTTCGCCACGGTGAGTGCGCGGGCGCGATTGACATCTTTGACAAAGGCTTCGACATAGGCATCGGCCGGATTGAGCAGGATATCGACCGGGGTGCCCTCCTGCACCAGCAGGCCGTCTTTGAGAATCGCGATGCGGTCGCCCAGACGCAGCGCCTCGTCCAGATCATGGGTGATAAAGATGATGGTCTTATGCAGGGTCTGCTGCAGCTCGATCAGCTGATCCTGCATCTCGCTGCGGATCAGCGGGTCTAGGGCGGAAAACGCCTCGTCCATCAATAGAATCTCGGCATCGGTGCACAGGGCCCGGGCCAGGCCGACGCGTTGCTGTTGGCCCCCCGATAGCTGTGACGGGAACTGCTGTTCATAGCCACCCAGACCCACCGTATCGAGCCACTGCTGGGCTTTCTGCAGGCGGATGGTCTTGTCTACGCCTTGCACGGTCAAACCGTAACTGACGTTCTCGATCACCGTGCGGTGAGGCATCAGCCCGAAGCGCTGAAACACCATCGACATCTTATGGCGGCGAAACTGCTCCAGCTCTCTGGGCTTGAGCTTCATCACATCGACGCCCTCAACCCTTATGCGTCCCTCGGTGGGATCGATAAGCCGGTTGAAGTGGCGGATCAGGGTCGATTTCCCCGAACCGGAGAGCCCCATGATGACGTAGACCTCCCCTCTGTTGATACTCATGTTGATATTCTTGAGGCCGACGGTATGTCCGGTTTCAGCCAGAATGTCGTCTTTGGAATCCCCGGCGAGTACCCTCGGCATAATCGTCTCAGGTTTTTCTCCAAAAATCTTATATAGCCCTTCGATCTGTATCAGTGGCTGCGCTGCAGCATCGGGTCGAGAGGTTGCTTCTTGGCTCTTGGAATCAGGCATCGTCTGCACCTTGCATATGTTTCTGAGTACGTTCGGCGTAGGCTTGGGAGACGCGGTCAAAGATGATCGCCAGGGCGACGATCGCTAGGCCGTTGAGCAGTCCGAGGGTAAAGTACTGGTTGGTGATCGACTTTAAGACCGGTTGCCCCAGCCCTTTGACGCCGATCATCGAGGCGATCACCACCATCGCCAGGGCCATCATAATGGTCTGGTTAATGCCTGCCATGATGGTAGGTGAGGCCAGCGGTAACTGGACCCCGAACAGGCGCTGCATCGGACTGGCGCCATAGGCTGTGGCCGCTTCTAGGACCTCGCTGTCCACCAGCCGGATACCCAAGTTGGTGAGCCGGATCACCGGCGGAATAGCATAGATCACCACCGCGATCACCCCGGGAATCTTACCGATCCCCAGCAGCATCACCACCGGTATCAGGTAGACGAATGCGGGCATCGTTTGCATGATATCGAGCAGGGGTGTAATAGCCGCCCGGACCCGGTCAGAGCGCGCCATCATCACCCCGGTCGGGACACCCAGGCAAATAGCGAGCAGGGTGCAGACCGTGATGATGCTCAGGGTGCGCATCGTATCCTCCCACATGCCGAAATAGCCGATGGCCAAGAAGGCGAGGATCACGCTGAGCGATAGTTTCCAGGAGCGGGTGGCCGCATAGACCAGGGCCGTGATGCCGAAGAGCACTGCCCACCAAGGGGAGTGCAGCAGCAGTTTCTCAAACCAGATCAAAAAGCCCAGCAGCGGATCGAAAAATGCTTCGATCAGCTCGCCATAGCTGCGCGAGAATTCACGAAAGGCGGCGTCCATCGTTTTCTTGATCGCCGTCAGATCGTTGCGTTCCATCTGCGGAAAGGTGTTGAGCCAGGAACTATCGGCCATGTGGGTCTCCAAAACGGGTATGCATCGGCTAATTTTGGTTAACAGTCAGACAGTAAAAGGCTCCTGGTGCGATGCAGCAGGAGCCGTCAGGCTGTAGTCTGTTAAAGGTCGGCGAGTGCCTGATTGACCTTGGTGGCGACCGTCTCGGAGACCCAGGGAGTCCAGATGCTTGGATACTGGGTCAGGAAGTACTCCATCGCGATATTACCGTCGGCTTGATTATCTTCCATCCACTTCAGCAGTTCGTTCATCTGGGCGTTGGTGAAGGAGCGTCGGGTTAAATAGTCATAGGCCAGGGGCACGCGTGAAGCGAAGGTTTCGGTGGTGACCGTCTGTACAGGAGAAGGCGGGATCATGGTCACCTGCGGGTTTTCGCAGTCATCCTGGCTGATGCAGTCCTGGTAGTGGACTAAATCTACGCCGGTACCGAAGTCGACCTTGACCATCTTATACTTACCCATGATCGCGGTCGGTGCCCAGTAGTACCCGAACCAGGCTTCTTTGCGCTCGTAGGCCTTAGCGAGAGCGCCTGACAAGCCTGCGCCTGAACCGGGATCAATCAGATCAAAGCCGGCATCGTCCAGTTGCAGTGCTTTAAACAGGTTGCCGACCGAGATCTGGCAGTTCCAGCCTGCGGGGCAGCCATAGAGTGCCGACCGTTCCGGGTCTTCGGGATGCTCGAACGCTTTAGCGTTGGCGATAACGCCGGCAATGGTTGCTATGCTGGGATCCTGGTCGACCATATACTGAGGTACCCATAGCCCCTCTTCGCCGCCATCGGAGAGCGACTTGCCGGCGATCCGCAGGCGCTTCTCAGCGACCCCTTTATCCAGAGCGTCCTTCATTGCGTTGCTCCAGAGCTCCGGAGCGATATCTGGCTCGCCCTTCTCCATCATCGAGGTGCCCGTGGGCATGGTATCCCCCGGAACTAGCTGGGCATCACAGCCATAGCCATGCTCGAGTACAAAGCGGTCGACATTGGCGATCAGGGAGGCGGAGCTCCAGTTCATATCGGCAATGGTGACTTTCCCGCAGGCCGGTGCGGCTTGCAAGGTACTGGCGGCAAACAGTAGAGGCAGTGCGGCGATCAATACTTTCATAGGACACCTTGAGTATTTTAGACAGCAGACAGCTGGACCAAGCCTTGTATTATTACACCTCTAATTTTTATAACTCAAATTAATTTACGCGGACTTTGGAATAGCCCTCCGGCAGAGGTATAGTCGGACTCTAACCCTGCGCTCTAAAACATAGGTACCTGATGATTATGAAAGATAACCGCTACTGGCAGGATGTACTGGTCTCCTTAAGGCGGATTATCCGTGCGACGGATCTACAATCTAAGCGGATGTTAAAGGTTTGTGGTCTAACTATTCCGCAGGTGATGGTGCTGCGCGCGATCGAGACCCTGGGGGATGTCACCGTCAAGCGTATCTCAGATGCGGTCTCCTTAAGTCCGGCAACGGTCACCACTATCCTGAATCGATTAGAGGATCGAACATTGGTCGAGCGGGTGAGGGGGCGGGTCGATAAACGGGTGGTCAATGCGCGCGTCACGCCGGTTGGACGTGAGACGCTCGAGACCGCTCCGCCCTTGCTGCACGAGCAGTTTATCGAGCGCTTCGAAGCCCTGGACGACTGGAAGAAGACTCAGATACTCTCATCGCTGCAGCAGGTGGCGACAATGATGGATGCCGAATCTCTGGATGCGGCCCCTCTGTTGGATATCGCCCCGGCGAATGCCTTTGAGTAGCGGCTACTGAGCGAACAACTGCTTAAGCAGATCGGTGGATCGTGCCAGCGGATCGGCGCGGATCCTCTTCTCCTCCTCGGCCAGCATTACAAACAAGCCTGCCAACGCCTGACGGGTCACATAAGCCTCCAAATTAATCCCCAGACCGCCGATAACGGGGTACTGGCTGGCTTGCTGGACCAGCGCCTGGTAATAGCGTGTCACGCCGGCCTGTTGCATCGTTGCGGTGATAACGGGTTTAAATGCAGCTTCGAGCTGGGTCGCCGTACGCTCCTGGAAGTAGCGAGTGGCGGCATCATCGGCGCCCTTATAGATCGTACGGGCATCCTCGATACTCAGCTGTTCGAGTTCAGCCATAAAAAACTTGGTAGCCAGCGGGGCGGCCTGTTCCGCGGCCCGGTTCATGCTCACTTCGAACGCCTCGACCTGAGCGGCCATCCCTAGTTGGCGTAACAGGGCAGCACCTCTGTTGATCGCTGCAGGGAGCGGGATTCTGATCGCGGGATTGGCAAAGTAGCCATCGGTCTGGGAGACGCCCTCGACCGCCCGCCGGGTACTCAGCTCCAACGCCTGTTTCAGGCCCTGTACCAGGGTGTCGGTATCGATTTCAGTGGAGCTGTCGGCGGAACCTTTTAGCAGCTCGGGGGCGCGCTCTTCGATCTGCTTGAGCAGGTCTCCCCATCCCGCCTGCGCCGGCTGGAGCAGCAGTGACAGGGCGATCGTCATAAGGCTGTTCCGGATAAAGTGGCTGTTCATCAAATATTTTCTCCTTAGATCGAAGCCGATGGCCTCAGTTTAGCCTCTATTAATCCGGCCGGACAGGTCGCCCTCTTTGTCAGGATCGCTGTCACCGGATAACCAGGAGGCGGACTTGATTCACCACCCGTTGGCATTCGGTACCATCCTAGACTAAAGTCTAATTAAAAGTGGGGGGTGGTTAAATGGTCGAGAATGAAGAATCCAGATCTATTGCCAGCCTGTTTGGCGAATACTTTCGGGTCCGGTTTGCAGGCTCCGATACCCTGAAAGAGGCCGTGTATCGAGTCCGTTATCAGGTCTATTGCGAGGAGTTGCATTGGGAACCGGAAAATTCCGCCGGATTAGAGCGAGATGAGTTTGACCGCCATTCCCTGCATTGTCTGCTGGAACATCGAAGAACGGGCGACTTTGCTGGCTGTATTCGTCTGATACTGGCCTCCGAGCAAGACCTTTTGCCTTTTGAGCGTTTCTGTCGGGACGCGATCGATCCGACCATCCTCGATCCCGCCAGCCTAGTCCGAGACCGTTTCGGGGAGATCTCCCGCCTGGCGGTGCCCGCCGCTTTCCGCAAGCGTCTGAGAGAGCAGGGCAAGCCCTATGTGTTGGGCGAGCAGCGTTCCGAATCAGACTTCAGCCCGCTGGAGCGGCGCCAGTTTCCCCATATCGCCATCGGCATGTATCTCGCGTCCCTCGCCCTGGTGGAGCTGCTTGACCATGAGTATGTCTTCGTGATGATGGAGCCGCGCTTAATGCGACACCTGAGGCTTCTCGGCATCCACTTCGGCGCAGGCGGCGAGCCCATTGACTACCACGGTATTCGGGGGCTTTTCTATCTGCATCGAGATAACCTCAGCCGCCACTTTCCGCCTGAGCTCAAAGAACTCTACACCCTTATCTATGCCTCCCTACAGGGGGGGCTCCCTAAGGGTGCTTAGATGAAGATCGGCGGGTCGATCAGTTCGAAGCCTTAGCGTCAAAAATCTTTACAGTTCACCGCTTAGATCAGCATGTTTTTCCAGCAATAGCATTAAAAATCAATGATTTTTTATTACTGGCATATTCAATGCAAATGTGTAGATGACATCAACAAGAGAGCTCTAAATTAGACGTACGAGGCGCAGGTGTTCGAGCTTTTAAGCTCAGACATGAGCGGTTCGAGCAGTAGAGGTACGATTTAGAATTTCGATGATCAGCAGCTAATTAAAGATCAACGGAGAGTAACCATGAAAATTTCAGCCAAAAAGATCCTGGTAGCCGCCATCGCCACTGCAGTGATGGGTGTGGGTATGGCACAAACCGCAAACGCCGGTGCCAAGGCGTATTCGCATATACTTGTTGATAACTTCATTATCTGGAATGGATCGACTGCCGATGCGAGTACCGCTGCGGTAGGTACGCAGTTTGATTTTGCTACTGACTTCGATCTGTTGACGATCGTCAACAACGCTACGGCCAACGCCTCGATTTCTGGTATTGGTGCTATAGCCGGGGCTTCAGGTCCTGGCGCTGGCGATCAGTCACTGGCTCTACAGTGCGTAGGGGATTGTGCGGGTATTGCTGAGAACGATTATTCGCAACAGTCTAGTCCTGCATTTCCGGACAACTGGGCAAGGGGCGATGCAGGCTTGCTGGGCGCCATTGTGGCGAATGTACCGGGTGCCAGTAAGGACAATGCGACTGCTGAAAGCGTTGCCGAGGCGCAATTCAGTTCAACGGCTGCTGGCAACGCGGGAAGTGAGGTGACCACCGCGTCGTCGTTCTCCTTCAGTCTCGTTGGCGACACCTCGATGGTCTTAGATTTTGACGCCCTGGCCGAGATTCATATCGCACTCGATGCCGCGTCTATACCCATTAGTGGTGCCGTAGCAGATGCGAGCTGGTCGGTCAGCATCAGGCAGGAAACCGGTGTTGGGGCGGGAGCCACCGTTTTCTCGTGGACACCAGGTGTTGCCTTAGTCGGCGGTACTGCATACAGTAATCCCTCTTCTCTTAGCCTTTCGGATAGTACTGGGCTAGCTGGAGTTAATAGATACACCTGTTCCAGTGGCGCATTAATTCCTGGCACCTGCGCGACTGATTTCTTCCGGGCAGAGACCGGCATACTCTCGGCCGCTAATATCTACTCCTTCACTATCGATCAAAATACCGACGTAGACTTGATCGCTACTATTCCCGAGCCAGGATCTCTGGCATTGCTTGGGCTTGGTCTGGTAGGTCTGGGCGCGATGCGTAACCGTGCCAAAAAAGCCTAGTTAATGAATGTAATTAGCTAAGCTGACGGAGGTAGGAGACTACCTCCGTTTTTTTGGGTGTGGTGCCCGTCAGCGAGCCCCTTTCACCCGACAAGCGTCTCCAGGCTCTTAAGCGCCTAGCTCTGCAGGACGCTGAGCGGTAACCCGAGGATGGCATCGCCGGTGCCGGCGAAGTACCAGATGATTCCCACCAGGCCGAGCAGGGTCAGCAGGTACCAGAGGATCGAGAACAGTTGCCCATAGCGATCCAGCGGCAGCAGGGGTTGCAGATGGCGGCTACGCCACTCAAACAGAATCTCCACAGAGCCGATCAGCAGCAAGAACCCCAGCAGCGCCAGGCCAAGGCTATAGCTGAGGTAGACACCCAGGGCGGCTGCGATGGCGCAGCTGGCGATCCCCAGGGTGCTGTTCATCGAAAAGCTGATGCTTTTGAGCACATGGCCGCCATCCAGAGGCAAGATGGGTAGCAGGTTGAACAGGTTCAGCAGAGCGCTGAACGCGGCTAACCCACCGAAGAACTCAGCGTCCGTGATCCAGTAGGCCAGCAGGCAACCCAGCGACATCAGCAGGCCAAAACAGGGGCCCATCATCGCGATCACCACCATCTGCCAACGGCTATTGACCGGCTCCTTGCTAAGCGCCAGGCCGCCGACAAAGGGGATCAGATAGATGCCCTTGGTGCGCATGCCAAAGTAGTGCATGGCGCGGATATGGCCATATTCGTGGACCACCAGGCAGGCGATCAATGCCAGGGCGAACTGCACCGAGAACAGCCAGGAGTAGGCTGCCAGACTGGCACCGGCAAGAACGACCTTGATTATCTTGGCACTCTTAAGCAACTTAAAGCCCAATGCGGCCAATCCGAACCAGTTGGGCTTAGTCTTGGCCACAGGCTTTGACGTCGGGAGTTGGCGCTCGATATCCTTGGGCGTGCGTGCGCCTTGCTCTAGCAACTCATTATCGGCATAGAGCCGATAGTTGAGCACAAAAGGCTGCCATTGCAACTCGACCTCGAGGCGGCAGTGGATAAGGCGCTGCTCTGCCTGCAGCTGAAATTCATGCGCTTGGTTCGACTCGGCGATCTTGATTCTGGAGACCTGCTGATTGTTCCAGAACAGTGCCTGCCAGCCGGCAGTGGAGGCCTCCAGGTGCAACGGCTGCCCCAAACAGTCCAGCGTTAAAAGTTCCACGGTTAGTTCTCCTGCAAAGATTTTTGAACGACTCTTAAGAGCTGTTTTTAGTCAGGGGCATTGTCAATGGTGCCAGGCAAACGCCAAGATTATAACAGCGTAGATCTTTATCCATCTATGCTTGATTTATCCAGAGTCCGAAAGCCTCCTGTTGTTTACAGGGTCACATCTCCTAAGCACAGGTGATACTCTGTTAACAGGGTGCTATGCAGCCTGATTATGTTTGCCGCCAACCAGGAAGTGACTATGTCCGTATCCAATAACTCGTTTAATACCCTTAGTAAACTGAATGTTAATGGTAAATCGTTCCATTATTACGCAGTCAATGGTGGTGATCTGTCCTCAGAGCCTGCTGTTGCTAAACTACCTGTTTCTATAAAGATCCTGTTAGAAAATTTATTGCGCCACGAAGATGGTCTCAGCTGCAGTCGCGACGATATAAAAGCACTGGCCGCCAGTGCAGGACGCGGCAGCGAGCAGGAGATTGCCTATCATCCGGCGCGCGTCCTGATGCAGGACTTTACCGGTGTGCCTGCGGTCGTGGACCTGGCCGCCATGCGTGATGCACTGGTTAAACAGGGTATCGACCCGCAAAAAATAAACCCGCTGTCGAAGGTGGATCTGGTTATCGACCACTCGGTTAGCATCGATAAATTTGCGACGCCGACGGCCTTTAGTGAAAACGTTGCCATAGAGATGCAGCGTAATCATGAACGCTACCAGTTCTTAAAGTGGGGGCAGGGCGCTTTTGATAATTTTAGTGTCGTGCCGCCGGGTACGGGTATCTGTCATCAGGTGAATCTGGAATACCTGGCCAGGGCCGTGTGGAGCGAGACGATAGACGGTGAGGCGCTGGCGTATCCCGATACGCTGGTGGGTACCGACAGCCATACGACCATGATTAATGGCTTGGGTGTGCTGGGCTGGGGGGTCGGTGGTATAGAAGCGGAAGCCGCCATGCTGGGGCAGCCTATTTCGATGTTGATTCCCGATGTCGTCGGCTTTGAACTGACTGGCCAGCTGCAAGAAGGTATCACCGCCACCGACCTGGTACTGAGGGTGGTAGAGATGCTGCGCAACCAGGGCGTGGTTGGAAAATTCGTGGAGTTTTACGGTGCCGGCCTGAATCAGTTGCCACTGGCTGATCGTGCGACTATCGCCAATATGGCACCGGAATATGGCGCTACCTGTGGTTTCTTCCCGGTCGATGCGCAAACGCTGCATTACCTGCGTTTAAGTGGTCGTGATGAAGAGAGCATCGCGCTGGTCGAGGCCTATTGCAAGGCGCAAGGCATGTGGCGTGATGAACATTATCAAATCCCCGATTTTTCAGCGACCTTACAGTTGGATATGACGACGGTAGAACCTAACTTGGCGGGTCCCAAACGTCCCCAGGATCGCGTGCCGGTCACCAAGCTCCTCAGCGCCGTCGAAGGTTTTATCGCGCTTGAGGGTAAGGCCGGTCAGCTAGATTCAGGCTTTGCAGTAGAAGGCAGTGATCAACCCATGCACCACGGCGATCTGGTGATCGCCGCCATTACCTCCTGTACCAATACCTCCAACCCCGCAGTCATGCTGGGTGCAGGTCTGGTGGCAAAAAAAGCCCTGGCCAGGGGGCTGAGTCTTAAACCCTGGGTCAAGTCCTCATTGGCGCCTGGTTCAAAAGTCGTGACCGAATACCTGGAAAAGGCCGGGTTACAAAGCGCGTTGGATGAGTTGGGTTTTAATCTGGTCGGTTATGGCTGCACGACCTGCATCGGTAACTCCGGCCCCTTACCGCAGGCCGTAGAAGACTGCATCGAGGCGAATGATCTGGTGGTGTGCTCGGTATTGTCGGGGAACCGTAATTTCGAAGGCCGCATCCATCCGCTGGTTAAGGGTAACTGGCTGGCATCGCCACCCCTTGTAGTGGCCTATGCGTTAGCAGGGACAACGAGGATCGATCTGAGCACGGACCCTATAGGCCAGGGGACCGATGGCGAGGCGGTCTATCTCCGGGATATCTGGCCGACCAATGCTGAGATTGCGGAGTTGGTGCTGACGATCAACAGCACGATGTTTAAGAAAGAGTACAGCGCGGTCTTTAGCGGTGATGAGACGTGGCGGTCCATCGATAGCGGTAGTGGTGCGACCTATGCGTTCGACGATGATTCCACCTATATCCAGTTGCCGCCCTTTTTTGATGACCAGTACCGCGGTAGCAGCGACAATATTATCGACGCGCCCATGCTCGTGATGCTGGGGGATTCGATCACCACCGACCATATCTCTCCTGCAGGGGCTATTCCGGCAGTCAGCCCGGCGGCACAGTATCTGAATCAGCACGGGGTGGACGAAGCCAATTTTAATTCCTATGGCTCAAGGCGTGGTAATCATCAGGTGATGATGCGCGGTACCTTCGGCAATATCCGCATCCGCAATGAGATGACGCCGGAGCTGGAAGGCGGTTACTCGCATCTGCGCGGAGAGACTACGCCGAGGTTTATTTATGATGTGGCGATGGATTACCAGTCCAGAGGCATCAGCTCGGTGGTCGTCGGGGGTAAGGAATATGGTACGGGCTCCAGCAGAGACTGGGCGGCCAAGGGCACGTTGTTGCTCGGCGTCAAGGCGGTGATTGTCGAAAGTTTCGAACGTATCCATCGCTCCAATCTGGTGGGCATGGGGGTGATGCCACTGCAATTCTTGCCGGGTGAAAGCCGCAAGACCTTTGACCTGACCGGTGATGAAACTTTCGACATCCTGGGGCTGGATGGCGATCTGCGCCCCGGTCAGCGCTTGCCGGCACGGATCCGCTATCCCGATGGGGCGACGCGTGAGATAGAGCTGCAATCGCGGCTCGATACGGCCGTAGAGGTCGAATACTATCACGCGGGTGGGGTGCTCACCTATGTCCTTAATCGTATCGTCGCGGACGCTAAAGAACCGTCATAAAGGCCCTTTCTTGGAGGTTAAATGATGAAGGCTATAAGTTGAAGGCTATGACGTTAAGGCTATGGCGTTAAGGAGATGATATGGAGACGGGCTACCGGATAGAGAAAGACAGTATGGGGGAGGTGAGTGTGCCGGTGAATGCACTCTATGGCGCCCAGACCCAGCGCGCCCTGAACCATGTCGCTATCGGCGGTATCGTGATGCCCGGGGCGTTTATTCGCACCCTGGGGCTGATCAAGGCTGCTGCGGCCAAGGCCAATGGCGAACTCGGTGAACTGGATCCCGAGCTGGCCGCTGCCATCTGCTCGGCCGCACTGCGTATTGCTCAGGGTGAGTACCCCGAGCAATTTCCGGTCGCGGTGTTCCAGACCGGCTCGGGTACCAGCAGTAATATGAATGCCAATGAAGTCATAGCAACCCTGGCGAGTCGGCAACTCAGTCGCCCGGTGCATGCCAATGATGATGTTAACTACAGCCAGAGCAGCAATGATGTCATTCCCAGTGCTATCCATATCAGTGCCAGCCTAGCGCTCACCCATGAACTGCTGCCCGCGCTGCAGCAGTTAAAGCAGGCCATTGCAGAGCGTGAACAGGAGTTGGCCGATTGTATCAAGACCGGGCGCACCCATCTGATGGATGCGATGCCGCTGAGTTTTGCCCAGGAGTTATCCGGATGGCGGGCACAGCTGACGCTGGCCGAACAGCGTATCAATGATACCCGCAAGAGGCTGTGTCAGCTGGCGCAGGGCGGCACCGCTATCGGCACGGGTATTAATGCCAGTCCCGAGTTCTCCGCGTCTTTTGTCAGCCATCTCTCGGTGCTCAGCGGGTTGAGGTTCGTGCCTGCCGATAATCTGTTTGCGGCGATCAGTAGTCAGGACACCGCCGTCGAGCTGTCGGGACAGCTCAGGGTCCTGGCAGTGGCGCTGATGAAAATCGCCAACGACCTGCGCTGGATGAATAGCGGACCCCTGGCCGGCTTAGGTGAAATAAGCCTTAAAGCCCTGCAACCCGGCAGCAGTATTATGCCGGGCAAGGTCAATCCGGTCGTGCCCGAGGCCGTGGCTCAGGCCGCCGCTCAGGTAATTGGCAATGATGTCACCATCGGGATAGCGGGCCAGTCAGGTAACTTTCAGCTCAACGTGATGCTACCGGTGATCGCTTATAATCTGTTGCAGAGTATCGACCTGTTAGCCCATAGCTGCAAAGCGCTAGCGCAGACGACAATTCAGGATTTTGTGGTGAATAGGGCGGTTATAGAGCAAAATTTGGCACGTAATCCCATCTTGATCACGGCGCTTAATCACGAGATCGGCTACAACAAGGCGGCCGAAATTGCCAAGTGCGCCTACAGGGAGCAACGTCCCATCCTGGATGTCGCCCTGGCGATGACCGATCTCAGTGAGGTCGATCTGCGGCAGTTGTTGGATCCGAAAAACCTAATATAACAGCGCCTTTTTTGGGTCTGCCCTCACTAATTCCAATAGCTGGGATTGTATCCCAGCCTACCTCGCTTTAATTCTATTACCACATGTTGCATTGCAAAACATGCCTGCCAGCTGATCATAAAATAGCCAAAAATTGATTATTATTAATGACTAAGATGCCAGCCAAAGCCCTCTAAATTGCATAAATATGCTTAGAGCTGTAAGCTTATGGGCACTTGATTGACCTAAGTCCACAGGAAACCGCAGGTATCGAGTACCTGCAGGCAGCTGAGACACGCCCTCTATGCGTACTAAATTATCAGTTAAGAACCTCTTCAAGGTGTTCGGGGATAAACCCGAACCCGCGTTTGCACTCTTGGATAAAGGGCTGGATAAAGACCAGATCTTTGCCAAGACAGGCCTCACCATCGGCGTTAAGGATGTCAGCTTCGATATCTTCGAGGGTGAGGTCTTCGTCGTTATGGGACTCTCCGGCTCCGGCAAGTCGACCCTGGTACGGCTGCTCAATCGCCTGATCGAGCCCACCCGTGGCGAGGTCTGGATCGATGGCGACAATGTCGCCGCCATGAGCGCGTCGGCACTGCGCGAGGTCCGGCGCAGCAAGATCAGCATGGTATTCCAGTCCTTCGCCCTGATGCCCCACATGAATATCATCGATAATACCGCCTTCGGCCTGGAACTGTGCGGGGCCAGCAAGAGCGATCGTTACGACCGCGGCATGGACGCTCTGCGCCAGGTGGGCCTGGAGAATATGGCCGACTCTTACCCCGACGAGCTGTCCGGCGGCATGCAGCAGCGGGTGGGCCTGGCCCGCGCGCTCACCAACGACCCCGATATCCTGTTGATGGACGAGGCCTTCTCGGCCCTCGACCCGCTGATTCGTCACGAAATGCAGGACGAACTGCTGCGCCTGCAGACCGAACACCAGCGCACGGTGGTGTTTATCTCCCACGACCTCGACGAGGCAATGCGCATAGGCGACCGCATCGCCATCATGCAGAACGGCAGCGTGGTACAGGTGGGTGCACCGGACGAAATTCTCAAGAACCCTGCCAACGACTATGTGCGGTCGTTCTTCAAGGGGGTCGACGTCGCCAATGTGTTCTCGGCCCGCGAAGTGGCGCAGAAGAAGCAAGCCACGCTGATCAAAAAGGATTCTCAGGATGGCCTGCGCACCGGTCTTAAACTGTTGCAGGACAGTGATCGCGATTACGGCTATGTGGTCGATAAAGGCAACCATTTTATCGGCACCGTCTCGGCGGATTCGCTCAAACAGGTCCTCAGTGAGAAGCGCGGTCTCGACGACGCTCTGCTGGACTCGCCCCAGCCGCTGCATTGCGACACCCCCATCAGCGAGCTGATCGGGGCCGTGGCCCAGGCACCCTGTAGTGTGCCGGTCATCGACGATAATCAGATCTATCTCGGCGTGATCAGCAAGGCGGTTCTGCTGGAAACCCTGGATCGCGAGGAGACCCCATCATGAGTGAAACTAATCCCTGGTCGGCGCCAGCCGCCGCAGAAAGCACCAGTGTAGAAGCCAATCCCTGGGGCAGCACGGCACCGGTCGAGTCCGCCGAGAGCTGGCTGCAAGCGGATACCGGCGTGCAGTCGGTCAACTCGCTGGCCGATCCGTTTAATACGCCCTGGATCCCGATTCAAGAGAGTGTCGAGCAGTTTATCGACTGGTTTGTGCCGATGTTCAGGCCCTTCTTTACCGCCATCAAAACCCCCAT
>JBLHND010000096.1:0-14356 GCA_047622605.1 Motiliproteus sp.
ACAAACACCACCGGGATATTCAGGCGCATCGCCGCCATCAGCATGCCGGGGGTGATCTTGTCGCAGTTGGAGATGCAGACCAGGGCATCGGCGCAGTGGGCATTGACCATGTATTCGACCGAATCGGCGATCAGGTCGCGGGAGGGCAGCGAGTAGAGCATGCCGTCATGGCCCATGGCGATGCCGTCGTCGATCGCGATGGTGTTGAACTCTTTGGCGACACCGCCCGCTTTTTCGATCTCCCGTGCCACCAGCTGACCCATATCTTTAAGGTGGACATGACCGGGCACGAACTGGGTAAAGGAGTTGGCAATGGCGATGATCGGCTTGCTGAAATCATCGTCCTTCATTCCGGTGGCACGCCAGAGCGCCCGAGCACCGGCCATGTTGCGGCCGTGGGTAGAGGTCTTGGAACGGTAGACAGGCATGGCTGCTTCCTGGATAGCGGCTGAAAGTTGGCTGGCTATTCTAGCAAGGGGGGTGGTAGCTGTTAAGGCGTTTACAAACTATTCCCGTCCGAAGGCGCAGCCGTCTTGCCGTCCGCTGGTGGGTAACCTAGGATGGCTGCTGAGATTCATAATCTATCGCTATTGAGAACTCTCGATGACCCCTGATAAAAACGATGCCGACCTGACGGCCAATGCACAGGCTGTGCCTGAAATTAACGCCGATCCCTCTCTCAAACTGATGATGCGGATCGGTATTCCTTTAGCCCTGCTCAGCGTCCTGAGCCTCTGGGCGAGCAGTTATTTTGGCTCTCCAGGCATCGGTCTGCTGTTCTTTATCACCGCTCCCCTGGCGTTATTGATCGGCTTTGCCTATAACATTCGTTACGTGATGCTGCTGGTTCGTAAGCGCCGCCAGAGGCAGTCAGGACCCTAGGCTGGGATTGCATAGCGCCACAGCCCTGTGGGTCGGCTTTTTGTGGGTTGGACTTTAGTCCGACCCACATATTGCTTCGCTTTCTTTGTCGTCAGTACACAAATAAAGCCGTCTGCGGGAGGCGGAACCTCACTTGATTAAAAAGACAATAATGCAGAATTAACTTCTGCAACAACAGATTGGGACATAGCCAAAAAAAAGCCCCGGCTTACGCCGAGGCTTGATACCGGGTTACGGTCGCTTAGAAGTTGTACTGACTGCCGAACAGGATTCGGCTGGCACTGCCGTCCTCACCGTCCTGATTTTTACGCTTGAAGTAAGCGTATTCAACGCCCATCGTTACATGTTTAACGGGCGTCCACTGGTAGTTGACCATCAGGTTCTGATTGGTCTTGCTCTTGTTTCCAACCTCTTCTGGACCTGTCAGGGTAAGATCCCGTTCGGCATCATCCCAGTCGACGGTAACCATACCGTAGCCGGCGTTAATGCTGCGGCCGCCGCCAAGGTCAAGACCCGCACCGATGCTGCCGCCATAGCCGGCAATGGATTCGAGGCTGCCGTTGTGAAGGTACGCATCCTCTGCGCCGAAGTTGTCGCCGGACCGGTAAAGGTAGGCGTTGGCGCCGTCGGAGTAGCTCAGCGTACCCTGGATGCTGAGCATATCGGTGAGGGCCATGCTGGCCGCCACGAAGGTGGCGAAACCAACGGTGCTCTCATTCGTGTTGCCGCCAACAAGGGCGCCGGTATCAAGGGTCACCTCGTGAACCAAACCCGCGACGGAGTAGGACAGCCCGCCCGCCGAGTCTTCCAGGCGTACGGTGGCTGCTGGTGAACTGCTTCGCACATCGTCACTGTCCAAGATGCTGGTGGACGGGTCCTCTAATGAGAACGACAGAGGGCCAGTGGTATAGCGAGCCTGAGCCTTGCGACCTTGCAGGCCAGCGAGGCCGGCAAGCGAGTCAAAATCCAAGGTTGAGGTGTTGCCTACAAAGCTATTGAAGTTGGACCAAGTTTGGCCCAATAGAATACCGTGATACTCGCCGTAACCATGGCGCAGGCGAAGCGTATTACCACGGAAGTCACCCTCGATCACGACAGTCACGCCTTCCGGAGTGACTGTCTTTACGCCCAAGCGTGTCTGGACGGCGTCTGCGCCGAAATGTCCGGTTGCTTGATCGGTTCCTGTGGTATCAAGGGTTTCAAACGAACCGGACTGGGTAGAGTTACTGATATTTTCATCGATATCGTAGCTGGCATTGAAGCGGGCATAGCCGTAGATGCTCGTTTCATAACCGTTGGCGTTGAAGGTCACCGCGCCCACCTGTCCTGCCGCTCCCAGGATGGCCACTGCTGCCGTTGTTCGAATCGCTATTCTGAGCTTGTTGTGTTGCATGGTTGTTGCCTCCACCGTTCCTTGTTGTAGGTCTCCTTACTAAGCTAGTTAGGATTGAGCAACAGCGAGCTGATTTGTGTAAAAATTAGACCAAGGTCTAGGCAAAAGCAGGTGTTTAGGCGAACACGCTGTAAAAATATTCTCAATATTGGCGGGCGTATGCTGACGGCCAGCCCCTTTTCGGTCCTCTCTTTCGCTCTTGCTCTTTTTCTCTCTAGGACTGACATTCAGTTCAGTTAGCATTCAGCTCTACCTAACTATCCTAAAAGCAAGATCACAGCAAAGGGGATAGTGATATGAACGCAACCTGCATCTCTCGATACTCAAGGACTCGATACTCAAGGACTCGATACTCAAGGACTCGACAGCTGATTACGCGGCAGCTGGTGACCGGACTCTTAGTGACAGGGCTCAGCGTCGCCGGCCTTGGCATAAGCTCGGCATGGGCCGATTCATCCAGAAATGATCGTCACTCTTATGATCGCCACTCCTATGATAGTAAAGAGCACCGCAAACCGCACCGCAAGCACTCCGGGCAGACGTTTGCCAGGGTCGTCGCCGTAGACCCTATTACCCAGGCGGTCGCCCAACGGATTCCTCATCAGCAGTGTTGGACCGAGCGGGTCCGTTATGAGGGTTCAAACGAGGGCTATAGATCGAACACGGCGGCTATCTTTGGTGGGATTCTGGGGGCGGCGATCGGCAATAATATCGGCCGTAACCACCATCGCGACAACAGGAATATCAAGACGCTTGCCGGCGGCCTGTTGGGCGCAGCCATTGGCGGGGAGATCAGCGCCAACCGTCGTTCCCCGCAGCTGCCGGCGCGCTACCGCAACGAAGAGCGCTGCAGTACCGAATACGAGACTCGGTGGCAGCAGACCATTACCGGCTACAACGTAACCTACCGCTACCAGGGAGAGACATACAACACTCGAATGGACTATGATCCGGGTGCTAAAATTCGTGTTAACGTACAGGTACGGCCGGTGTCCTAATCTCGGCGGGAGGCGGAATAGAGTGAGGTCTTTATTAACATCAGCGCCATCCTCCACGGTAGCGCAACGGCTCAGGCCGAGATCGAGTCTGCGGCCCTGTAGTGGGTTCTCTCGGCTCGGTGTCGTCTGTGCTCTCCTGCTTTGCGGCACACTCGGTGCGGCACCTCCTCAGGTGCTGGATCGGGATCAGGTGGCGCAACTGATTAAGCAGGAATACGGCGCCAGGATCCTGGATCTGCAATCCGTCCCCACCGGTAACGGCCCCGCCTTTAGGGTCAAACTGTTACAACCCTCAGGCCGGGTTAAATTGCTGCTGATCGATGCCGTCGATGGCAAGCCGCTGCCGTTTGATAACCCCGACTCACCGGAGTGAGCCTATGCGTATTCTGGTGATCGAAGATGAGCAGGCTCTGCGTCAGCAGCTCGGCGATGCACTCAAGGCGAGCCTCTATGTGGCCGATCTCGCGCCCGATGGCGAGGAGGGGCTGTATCTGGCTCAGGAGTGGCAGTATGACCTGGCTATTATCGATCTGGGGTTGCCGGGCATCGGTGGTCTGGCGCTGATTCGAGCGTTGCGCGAACGGGGCCAGCGCCTGCCGGTGCTGATCCTGACGGCCCGCAGTGACTGGCAGGACAAGGTCGAGGGGCTCGAAGCCGGTGCCGACGATTATCTGACTAAACCCTTCCATATCGAAGAGCTGCTGGCACGCGTCAATGCCCTGTTGCGGCGCTCGGTGGGTCAGGCCCGTCCGCAATTTGTGTTTGGCCCCCTGCAGATCGATACCGCCGCCAAGCAGGTACTGCTTGGCGGGCAAAGGGTCGAGTTGACCGGCTACGAATATGCGACCCTCGAATATCTGATCCATCAAGCCGGCAAGGTGGTCTCCAAGACCGAGTTGACCGAGCACCTGTACGATCAGGACTTTGATCGCGACAGCAATGTGATCGAGGTCTTTATCACCCGCTTACGCAAGAAGCTTGATCCCGATGGCAGCCTCAAGCCTATAGCGACCGAGCGCGGACGTGGCTATCGCTTCGTGCTGACCTCTGAGGCCTGAGCCCTGAATTCTGATCTGAGCAGCCGGGAGCGGCCTAAGCCCTGGTGGCGTTTGGCCTGGCGGATCCCCCATTCACTCAATGCCCGTCTGGGTCTGGCGTCCTGCCTGCTGCTGCCCCTGATCCTCGGCATCACCGCGGTGATCTTGGATCAGGCGTACCGGATCAGCCTGGAGCAGGCCGAGCGCGAGCGCCTCGAGTTGCAGACCTATGTCCTGCTGGCCGCTGCCGAAGCGGGCGGTGGCGTGCTCTGGATGCCGCCGAGTCTGCAAGAACCGCGGTTTAGCCAGCTCGGATCGGGGCTCTTTGGCCTGGTCAGTGATGCCCAGGGCAAGACGCTATGGCGCTCTGAATCCAGCCTGGGGGCGACATTAGCGTTGCCAGCCGAGCGGCCTGAGCTGGGCACCTCGCGCTTCGGGATGACCGATCAGGGGCTGTTTTTCTACAGTTACCGAGTGCTGTGGGAAATCGAGAGTGGCCAGGTCACCGAGTTTTTGTTCACCACCCTGGAGCGCAGGGAGCGCTTCGATGCCGGCCTGAGCAGCTATCGCACCCCACTCTGGGGCGGGTTGGCGCTGCTGGGGGTGTTATTGCTGGCGGCCCAGGCGCTGGTGATGCGCTGGGGACTCAGACCCTTGCAGCGCCTGGCAGGGGATATCAAGGCGATCGAGACCGGTCGCCAGCCGCATCTCGAGGGCCACTTTCCCCGTGAAGTCTTGCCGCTGACCCGCAATCTTAATCTGCTGTTGGATACCGAACGTGCTCGAAGGCTGCGTTATCGCAACACCCTGGCTGATCTGGCGCATAGCCTGAAGACGCCGTTGGCCGTGCTCCGTAATCAGGCCGAGGCCGGCACCGGCACCACGCAAGAGCAGCGCCCTGAGGCGCAGTCGCAACAGCAACAGCAGGCGCAGCAGCAACTGCAGCAGCAGGTCCGGCAGCAGGTGGCGCGGATGGACGAAATCATCAGCCACCAGCTCGGCCGAGCTGGGTCAGTATCGGCGCACTCCCTGTTGCAGCGGGTGTCGATTCATCAGGTGGCTGCGCGGATCGGCCAGGTGATGGCCAAGGTCTACCCGCAGCAGTATCGCCACTTCGGTCTGGCGGGGCCGTTACTGAACTTTACCGGGGATGAGCGTGATCTGATGGAGATGCTGGGTAACCTGATCGACAACGGCTATAAGTATGGTAACGGTCGGGTTAACGTCGAGACCTGCCAAGCAGATGCCCAGCTGTTGATCAGCGTCGAGGATGATGGTTCCGGCGTCGCGCCCGAACTACGACAGCGCATTCTCGAACGCGGCACCCGCGCCGATAGTCAGGCTCCGGGCCAGGGCATCGGTCTATCGGTGGTGCGTGATATCCTGCACAGCTACGGTGGTCACCTAGAGCTGGACGTCAGCTCTCTAGGTGGCGCCCGCTTTACCCTGATGCTGCCTGGGGTGTGAATGCGCTTTGCTAGCCTTGTCGGACTACTTTCTACCTAAAGAACGCCAACCCACAAAAAGCCGACCCAAAGAACGCCAACCCACATTATCTTAAATCAGCCCCAGCCCTTTAAGCAGCGTGACGCCGATGCTGGTCGTCAGCAGAGATCCCAGGGTGGTCATCACGACGATGTTCGCGGCCAGCGAGGCGTTGCCGCCCATCGAGCGCACCATCACATAACTGGCGGCGGCCGTCGGTGCCGAGGCCATCAGAAACAGGATGCCCAGCTCCAGCCCCCGGAACCCCAGCAGGTACCCCCCAAGAGTGATCAACAGCGGGACGCAGATCAGCTTGAAGGTCGCGGCCAGCAGTGCATTGCTGAGGTTATGGCGCAGGGCGCCGAAGTTGAGGCTGGCACCGGTGCACAGCAGGGCCAGCGGCAGGGTCATCTGGGCAAAATATTCACCGGTGCGTATCACCAGCTGGGGAAGCTGTATTTCTAGCCAGGCTACCGGCAGGGCCAGCAGGATTCCCAGAATTAGCGGGTTTTTAGCGATCCCGACCAGGGTCGCGCGCACCCCGGCACCCCGGTTAAGAGAGCGACTCAAGGTGATCACCGAGAGCACGTTGAACAGGATCGTCACCAGCGCCAGATACAACGAGGCGGTGATCAGGCCCTGATCGCCGTAGGCGTTGACGCAGTAGGCCAGCCCTATAATGCCCATATTGGAGCGGAACCCGCCCTGAACCACCACGCCGCGCTCTTCGCGAGGCTCCACCATCCGCGCGGCGAGCAGCTCGAGTAACAGATACGCGATCAGGGTGCCGACCAGGCCAACGCCGATCAGCTTGACGTTGGCGGTCTGTTCAATGCTGGTCTGGCTGATGCTAATAAAAAGTAGCGAGGGCAGGGTGATATTGAAGACCAGCCGCGACCCTATATCGACAAAATTATCGTTGATTATGCCGCGGCGACTTAGCCATACTCCCAGCGCCAGCACCACGAAGATAGGTCCGGTGATCGAGAAGGAGAAGGCCAGGGTGTCTAAGAAGCTGTTCATGCGGGCTGTACCTAAGGCTAGAGAGTGGGGGTCGAGGGCAAATCGAGCACGCATCGCGCACCCGGGATTTATTCCAGTACAGCGACCGATTTTATCTGCACCCAGACCGGGTCGCCAGGGTGTAGCCCCAGGGCCGCGACGGAGCGCGCGGTGAGGCGTGCCAACAGGGGCGTGCTGCCGATACGAACCTGCACCAGTACGACGGCCGGGTGATCATTGGCGGCGATCGCGGTGATTCGGGCGGGGAGCAGGTTGAGGGTGCTCTGATCGTCATGGCGGGTCTTGGCCAGGCTGATATCCCGCGCCAGTACCCGCAGGCGCACCTGTTGTCCTAGCGGCAGGCCGCTGTCTTTGACCCAGAGGCTGCCGCCGTCAAAGGCGGCGCGTGCCAGATGCCAGCGACTATCGCGCTCGGCGATAGTCGCTCTGATAACGACGCCGGCGTCTTCGTCCTGGCGGATTGGCAGGTCCAGCCGCGCCAGGGTCTCGGTCAGCGGGCCGCAGGCCAATGCCCGGCCTTGTTCCAGCACCACCAGATGATCCGCCAGGCGCGCTACCTCATCGGCCGCATGGGTGACGTAGAGCACCGGAATCGACAGGCTGTTATTGAGCTGCTCCAGGTAGGGCAGGATCTCGCGCTTAGAGCGCATATCCAGCGCCGACAGGGGTTCGTCCATCAGCAGCAGCTGGGGGCTGGTCAGTAGCGCCCTTGCGATTGCCACCCGTTGCCGCTCACCGCCGGAGAGCCGGTCCGGCATGCGTGTTAGCAGCGGCTCCAGCCCCAGCCATTCAACCCCTTGCTCAAAACTGATGCGGCGGTCCCGGGCCGCGACGCGCCGGTAACCATATTCGAGGTTGCGCCGTACCGACAGGTGCGGAAACAGGCTGGCTTCCTGGAACACATAGGCCAGCGGACGCTGGTGTACGGCCAGAAAACGGCTCGCATCCTGCCAGGTCTCGCCATTGATGCGCAGCTCGCCCCGGGTTCGCTGCAGCCCGGCGATGCAGCGCAGCAGCAGGGTCTTGCCCGATCCCGAATGGCCAAACAGCGCCGTGACTCCCTGGCCGGGCAGCTGCAGCGCAACCGCCAGAGAGAAACCACCCACATCGGCCTCGAAGCGCATGTCAATGGATGAGTCGATGCCTGAACCGATGGGAGCGGAGGCTGGCGTGCTGGTGCTCATGGGTGCCCCCGGCGCTGGAGTCGGCCGTTAATCAGGTACAGCGACAGCAGCACTACAAAGGCGAAGACCAGTAGGCCGCCGGACAGCAGATGGGCCTGAGCGTATTCCAGCGTTTCGACATGCTCGTAGATCGCCACCGACAGCACCTTGGTCTCACCGGGAATATTGCCACCGATCATCAGAATCATCCCAAATTCGCCGACGGTATGGGCAAAACCCAGTACCGCGGCCGTCAAAAAGCCCGGCCTGGCTAAGGGGACGGCGACGCTAAAAAAACGGTCCAGGGGTGAGGCGCGCAGGGTGGCTGCGACCTCCAGCATGCGCTCGCCGACGGCTTCGAAGGCGTTATGCAGGGGTTGCACCACGAAGGGCAACGAGTAGATCACCGAGCCGACCACCAGCCCCGCAAAGGTGAAGGGCAGGGTGCCGAGTCCGAGAGTGTCGGTCAAGCGGCCCCCTGGGCCGTCGGGACCCAGCAGGATCAGCAGATAAAAGCCCAGCACCGTGGGCGGCAGGATCAGGGGGAGTGCCACCACCGCCGCTACCGGTTGTTTGAGCCAATGCTGAGTGCGGGCCAGCCACCAGGCGATCGGGGTGCCTATTAGCAGCAGGATCAGCGTGCTCAGGCTGGCTAGCTTAAGCGTCAGTACCACAGGTTCCCAATCGAAGCTCATAAGGCGTTTCCTAAATCGGCAGCGAGTAGCCGTAGGCACGGATAATACGCTGTGCCTCGGGGCCTTTCAAAAATCGCAAAAATTGGCGGGCGACAGGATTGTACTGACCTTTGTTGAGCAGCACCGCATGCTGATCGATGGGGCGGTAGTAGGACTCAGGGATGATCCACAGGCTGCCCGGTTTTCCGCCCCAGGCCTGGACCTGTGACAGGGCCACAAAACCCACCTGTGCATTGCCGGTGGCGGTAAATTGGAATGCTTGCGCGACCGAATCCCCTCTGACGAGCAACGCCTGACGCTGATCCCAGATGCCCAGATGGCTCAGCACCTGCTGTGCGGCTAAACCATAGGGCGCGATGCGAGGGTTGGCGATCGCGATCCGCGGGATGTTGGCCGCGCGCAGATAGGCGGCAGGGTCCTGCAAGAGTCCGGGCTGGCGGCTCCAGAGTACCAGCGTGCCCCGGGCATAGCCGAAGTCACTGCCGGTGACGGCCAGCCCCTCGGCGATCGCCTGTTGCGGTAACCGGCGGTCGGCGGCCAGGAATACCTCGAACGGCGCGCCGTGCTCTAGCTGAGAATACAGCTTACCGGAGGAGCCATAGCTGAGCTTGACGCGATGCCCGGTGGCGGCTTCAAAGTGCCGTACGATCTCCGTCGAGGCACCGATAAAGTTTGCCGCGACCGCTACCAGCAGCTGCCCGGCAGCTGCCTGTTGCCAGGGTAGCAGTACGGCCAGGATCAGCAGCAGGGTCCGCCTGACGCCAGGGCGTGGTGCGGGTTTACGCCGAGCGTTTAAACAGTGGGGTATACATCTGAAAGTCATAGCTTTATTGGTTTCTTGCTGAGGGCATAGATACGAGTCCGAGCTTAGCATGGCGTGGCGCAATAAAACCCTGCTGAGGGGTGCGGCGGTTGTGGTCTTAGAAAGCCGCCCTCAGGTTTTTTTGGGGCGCTTAGCGGCTTTGCCTCGAGTGGCCGGGCGCCGCCGTTTAACTCCGGGGGCTGATTTTATCCCCGCAAGGCCGGTGGGTAGCGATTGTTTCGCCTGTTCTATCAGCTGCTGCAGGGTGCTGAGTAGCGGCTGCATAAAGCCCTCGTAATTCATCTGTCGCTGGCAGATCGCCTCCAGCGTCGCCTCCCATTGGGCGGTCATATCGGGGGTGGTCGATTGCGCCGGCAGGCTGTTAATGAGCCCCCGGCCGGCCTCGGTGCTGCGAATCTGTTTGCCCTGGCGGACCAGAAATTTACGCCTGAACAGCAGCTCTATAATGCCCGCCCGAGTCGCCTCGGTGCCCAGGCCATCGGTCTCTTTGAGGACCTTGCGGATCTCAGGATCTTCGACAAAACGGGCGATACCGGTCATCGCCGCGAGCAGACTGGCATCGGTAAAATAGGCCGGTGGCTGGGTCTGCTTCTCACGGAGTTCGCCCTGGAGGCAATGCAGTTGCTGGCCCAGTTGTAACGGGGGCAACAGGGCGCTCTCGGGATCCTTCTCCTTCTCCTTCTCCTTCTCCTTCTCCTTTTCCTTGCTGGCGACGGTAAACAGCGCCTTCCAGCCCTGTTGCTCGACCTGACGCGCCTTGGTACCGAAGCGGCCACCCTCTATGTCCACCTCCAGCTGGGTCTCATAATACTGGTGGGGAGGATAAAACTGGCACAGATACTGGCGGGCGATCAGGCTGTAGAGCTGCTGCTCCTGGCGGCTCAGGGTGGAGAGGTCGGTACGTTTTTGGGTCGGGATAAGCGCATGGTGAGCGTTCACCTTCGCATCGTTCCAGGCTTTGCTCTTGAGTGTCAGGTCGGCATTATCGGCCGCGCTGCTAAGGTCGGGTGCGTTGGCGGCCAGCGCCTTGACCACGGCCGCCGCCTGCGCGTGGTGCTCGAGCGGCAGGTAGCGGCAATCCGAGCGCGGATAGGTGATCAGCTTGTGGCGCTCGTACAGCGCCTGGCAGCTATCGAGGACCTGCTGGGCGCTGAGCCCATAGCGCTTGCCGGCGTCGATCTGCAGCGCCGACAGGTTGTAGGGCAGGGGAGCGGCCTGGCGTTTGAGGGTCTTGTCCAGGCGGGTGACCCGGGCGGGCTTATCGCGGATCCGCTGGCGTACATTCTCAGCCAGGGGCCGGGAGAGCAGCCGCCCCTCCTCATCCTGATAGCGACTGCACGCCTCGCTGGGCAGCCATTTGACGTGGAAACGCTCACCCTGGGTGGTTTCAAGTTCCGCCCAGAGTTCATAGAAGGGCTTGGAGACGAAGATTTCGATGGCCTGGTCCCGGCGCACCACGAGTCCGAGCAGGGGCGTTTGCACCCGCCCCACCGACAGCACCCCCTGATAGCCGACCTTGCGCCCCTGCAGGGTATAGGCGCGGGTGAGATTGATGCCATAGAGCCAGTCGGCGCGCGAACGCGCCAGTGCCGAGACCGACAGGGGGATAAATTCACGGTTAGGGCGCAACTGCTGCAGGGCGCGCTGGATGGCGCTGGGGTTCAGGTCGTTGACCAGCAGGCGTTGGATCAGCTGCTGCTTGTAGGCCGGTATCTTGAGGTAGCCGAGTACCTCATCGACCAGCAGCTGGCCCTCACGGTCGGGATCGCCGGCATGCACCAGCTGATCCGCCTCCTTAACTAGCTTGCGCAGCACGCTAAGCTGTTTGCGGGTCTTGGGCTTGGGCTGCAGCTGCCATTGCACCGGTATGATGGGCAGGTGTTCCAACTGCCACTGCTTGAAGGCCGGATCGTAGGCATCGGGCTCGGCTTGTTCCAGCAGATGGCCGATACACCAGCTGACATGATCACCATTGCCGACCTTGATAAAACCGTCGCCTGAGCTGTGCGGCTTGGGCAGCGCGGCGGCGATGGCGCGCCCCTGGCTGGGTTTTTCGGCGATATAGAGAATCATAGGGGCCTGGGAATCTGAATAAGTGGGGTCTGGCGTCTGTCTGGTGCCAGCTTATTGAAGCTAACTTAAAAAGTAACCTAAAAAGCTATCTGATTAGCCACATCGTCGGACTACTCTCTACCCACAAAAGCCGACCTACAGGGACGTAGGAAGTGCGCTAAGCCCGTAGGGAACGGGCAGCGCCGACCTACAGAAAAATAAATCTGTCCCCATTGTTATCCATTGTTATCCTGTAGGCTGATCGGGTTTTCTCCGGCAAGAGAAGCAATGATGCCCGCTTTACGCGCTGAATTGCTGTTGTGGTGCGGCCTGCATCATGGAGACGGAAGTTGACTATAACCTTGCTCTTCAATCCGCTAGTCTAAGACGCTAGATATGGACTTTGAAACCTGCAACGGATGCTTTATAGGACGAGAGCCTCGTGGCGGAACTTAATGATGACGAGTAGATGGTTAATACAGGCAAAATTTGTACTAGTACCGCTGCTGGTGCTGGGCACCAGTTTGCTCTTTACCTATGCGTCTTTTAATTCAACGCAGGTGGCGACGGATAAAAATATCGAGTCTTATTTAGACTTTAGAGTGAGAGAGGCCGTTCAACTCCTTCAATCTCGAATAAGTGCTTATGAAGGGGTGCTACATGGCGCTGGAGGCCTGTTCAAGGCATCAGAAGGTGTCAGTCGAGGTCAATTCAAACGCTACATAGCGTCGCTTCATCTTGCCGATAACTATCCCGGCATTCAGGGGGTGGGTTTTTCTATTTACATTCCATCGAAAGAAAAAGATAACCATATAGAAATGATACGCAGCGAAGGTTTTCCTGCTTATTCCATTTATCCTGAAGGTGAGCGTGAGGCATACTCCTCTATCATTTATCTTGAACCCTTCTCGGAACGCAATTTACGCGCGTTCGGATATGATATGTTTTCTGAACCCGCCCGTCATGCCGCCATGCAAAAGGCTGTTGATACTAATCAGATCTCGGTATCAGGAAAAGTAAGGCTGGTGCAGGAATCGGGTAAGAATGAGCAGGCTGGCTTTTTGATGTACTACCCGATTTATCAATACGACCAACCGACTTCTTTGCTTTCTGAGCGGCGAGAGAATTTAATCGGCTGGGCGTATTCAGTCTTTCGCATGAATGATTTTATGAACGGCATACATGGCGAGCTTTCTGACGACCTGGATGTCGAAATATTCGATGGTGAGGTTATCTCAAAAGAAACGCTAATGTTTGATTCTGATGGATCGGTACTGTCGGAACAGTGGTTGCCTTCTCAAAGTACCAGGGTTGAATCTATAGATTTAGGAGATCATTCCTGGACCGTTCGTATTCGTCCCTTGTCCTTGATTAAACTGCGTACCAATGCGGATAAACCACGCCTGGTTGCCGTGATTGGTGTTGTTCTTAGTCTTACGCTCACCTTTATTGTTTACCTGCTTATGACCGGTCGAGCGCTCGCTATAGCCGCTGCAAAAAAAATGAATATAGAGCTGATTAACGAAAAAATGCGTCTGAGTAACATTATTGAGGGGACCAATGTTGGAACCTGGGAATGGAACGTCCAGAGTGGAGAAACTGTTATCAACGAGCGCTGGGCACAAATTATTGGTTACAGCCTTAGTGAACTTCAGCCGACCTCAGTCGATACCTGGATTAAATATGCACATCCGGGTGATTTAAAACGGTCAAATGAATTGTTGGAGCAGCATTTTTCCGGCGTGCTTCCTTATCACGAATGCGAAGTGCGTATGCGACATAAAAATGGAGAATGGGTGTGGGTATTTAATCGGGCAAAGCTGGCTTCAAGGACAGCCGAGGGTAAACCCTTGTTGATGTTCGGAGCCCATCAGGAGATCAGCAACCAGAAGCAGGCCGAGATAAAACTATTGCATAAGTCGCAACATGATGCGCTGACGGGCCTACCAAACCGGATGCTGCTATCAGATCGCTTACAGCAGGCGCTCATGATGGCATTAAGAGACAAGAATAATCTCGCAGTACTCTTCATCGACTTAGACGAGTTCAAGCCGATTAACGATACCCTGGGTCACGATGTAGGTGATCTGGTGATAATAGAGGTTGCTCAACGCATTAATAATTGTCTGCGAGAGTCTGATACGGTGGCGCGTGTGGGTGGCGATGAATTTGTTGTCGTGTTACCCGTGGTCGGGGTAGAGAAAGATGCATTTGCAGTCGCGGAAAAAATTCGTAAAGTGCTCAATAGATCTTTCGAGTTGTCCGGACATTGCCTGCACATCTCATCTAGCATAGGTGTCGCTCTCTACCCGGAGCATGGTGATAAGAGAGACCTTCTTATAAAAAATTCTGATGCTGCCATGTATGCAGCAAAGAATAGTGGCGGTAATAACGTACAGATGTATAACGCTAATATGCAGAAACATACTCACGAAATGGATTGATGCACTCGGATCAGACCCGCAGGACAAGTGTTTAAGGGCACTTCACCCCCTTTACCGCCCCCTTGACCGCTAACCTAGTGGTCTACGAGCCCGGTCTGGCTCAGGGGCGGGCCTCGATACTTCACCGAGGAATGACCGCAAGCAGCATAAGCAATCGCTCGCGCTAGCCTGAATCCAGGCGCCGCACGCTGATCAGACCCTTTTTTCAAGGAATTGCCTGCCGGCGGTTTCCACAATAGCCTGTCAACAACTAACGCCTAGGCGGATGCCGTCACTGTGGCAATGGGTCTTCAGGGAGAGAGGGTCTCTGGCCTGTAGCTGCATTTTTTGTCACAAAAACAGACATAAATGACAATTTATC
>JBLHND010000097.1:0-14314 GCA_047622605.1 Motiliproteus sp.
CCATCGCCTGATCGACCGTCTTGGCCAGAGAGCGCCAGTGCGGCCAGCGGCGCAGGGGGGGCTGTGACAGGCCATGTCCGGGAATATCGGTCGTAAAAACTGAAAAGCCCGAGACGCCGGGGCTGCACTCAGCAGGCCGAATCAAGTCCTGCAGGATGGGGGCGTAAGCCCGGCTATTAAAGCCGTTACCGTGCAGCCAACAGACCTGGGGCTGGTCAGCATCCGCAACGGGAGAGTTAACGGCAGGGGTACTGCAATAGCCCCCCAGAGTGCGGCCCGCCACCTGCTGGGTCCAAACCGCAAAATCCTGCTCAAAGGCCTGAGAGCGGAGATCGGGCACCTGCTTGTGAAGCTGTTCTATCGCGGTTGCTGACACCTGGATCACCTTAGTGCTTTAACGGGAATGATGTTACCTAGAACGCTGTTACCTTAAATGCTAAGCGGGAAACAGATCTCAGCTCGAGGTCACCCAGAGCACCTGGGCATCCTCCTCGCTGATCGAGATCAGCGCATGGCCCATGCTGCTGTCGTAATAGCTGCTGTCACCGGTCTCCAGGTCTGCCGGTTCGTAGTACTCGCTGTAAAAACGGACCCTCCCGCTCAGCACCAGTAGAAACTCTTCCCCGTCGTGGCGAATCCAGCCGGGATACTCATCGAACGAGCGCGCGCGGACCGTCGATTTATAGGGCAGCATACGCTTGTTGGTCAACTGACTGGCGAGCATCTCATGTTCATAGGTGGGGGTTGGATGCACCCGTCCCTGGCCTGCACGAGTAATATCCCGGCGCCCGGCGCTGCGTGATTCTTTGGCATGGGCAAACAGCTGCGGAATATCGATATTAAGACCGCGCGCCAGTTTTTGCACCGCCTGAAAGGTGGGCGAGAGCTGTTCATTTTCTATCTTGGACAGGGTCGAACGCGCCAGGCCCGTGCGCTGACTGGCTTCCTCCAGCGTCAGATTCTGACTCAGACGGATCTCCTTTACCCGCTTACCCAGGTTCAGTTCAGTCACCTGCGCATCGACCCCCTTGCTCATCTCATCACGAAGACTCTTTAACTCAGAGGCGCGCCCTTTTTCCCGCTCTTTATCCAGCATCGATGATGGGGTCTGACTATCTGACATGCCGTTTACTCCGTTTGTTTCCTAAAGTGAACGCTCTGAAAATAAAGCTCATTCCAGCACCCGCGGTGCACAACTACGAACCGATTCGATAATACAGCAATCTCTAAAAGGCACCAGTCCTCTCTCTTTTAGCGGCAAAACCGCCCTATAGTTCAACAAAGTTTCGTATAGGAAATATATTTGACCTTGTTTCCAACAACCGGTAGGCTGCTAAGCACGCTAATAATAAGCACTACAGACCAACGCCTCACCCAGGAGTCCATTGATGTCACTGAGCCTTTTCGATCTATTCAAAGTCGGGATCGGCCCCTCCAGCTCCCATACCGTGGGACCTATGTGGGCAGCCTCTCGATTCTTGACCCTGCTCGAAGCCCGTGATCTGCTACCTCAGGCAGGCCGGGTACGAGTGTCGCTGTACGGTTCTCTGGCGATGACCGGCAAGGGTCACGCCACCGATACCGCCGCCATGCTTGGGCTGTTGGGTGAACTCCCTGATCAGATCGATCCGGACAGTATTACGGGTAAGATCGCCGCCATCCGCAGCACCCAAAGGCTGCTGCTGGCCGGTAAAGTTGAGATTCCCTTCGACGAAGACCGCGACCTTTGCTTCCTGTTTGGTGAATCGCTGCCCCAACATCCTAACGGTATCCGCTTCGAACTGTTCGACCAGGCGGGGATCCAGCTGCTCAGCAAGCTTTACTTCTCTATCGGTGGCGGCTTCGTACTCTGCGATGAACAGATCGCAGAATCTGCCAACAGCTCGGCCAACCTGCCGATCCCCTACCCCTTCGAGACTGGCGTGGAGCTATTAGCGCGCTGTCAGGAAAGCGGCCTGAGCATTGCCGAACTGCTGCTGACCAACGAACGGGCGATGCGCAGCCCGGAGCAGATCAACACCGAGCTACGCACGCTGTGGCAAGCGATGGAAGACAGTATCGAGCGTGGCTGTCGCGAGCCCGGCGTACTTCCCGGAGGCCTGGGTATCAAGCGCCGCGCCTACCTGATGCGCAAGGAACTGACCGACCATCCGGAAGCCGCGATGCGTGATCCGCTCAATGTGATGGACTGGGTCAACCTGTACGCCATGGCAGTCAACGAAGAGAACGCCGCCGGTGGCCGGGTCGTCACCGCCCCCACCAACGGTGCGGCCGGGGTCATTCCTGCGGTGCTGGCCTATTACCACCGCTTTATTCCCGGTGCCAACGAGGCCGGCATCTTCGACTTCCTCGCCACCTCGGCGGCGATCGGCATGCTGTACAAGAAGAACGCCTCTATCTCGGCGGCCGAAGTCGGCTGTCAGGGCGAAGTCGGTGTAGCCTGCTCGATGGCAGCAGCGGGCCTCGCCGCCGTGATGGGGGGCACTAATGCGCAGATCGAAAACGCCGCCGAGATCGGCATGGAGCATAACCTGGGGCTGACCTGCGATCCGATCGGCGGCCTGGTTCAGGTGCCCTGCATCGAACGCAACACCATGGGCGCCGTGAAGGCGATCAATGCCGCCCGCCTGGCGCTGCGTGGCGACGGCACCCATCAGGTCTCACTCGACAGCGTGATCGAGACGATGCTGCAGACCGGTGCCGATATGCAGGACAAATACAAGGAGACCTCGCTCGGCGGCTTAGCCGTCAACGTGGTCGCCTGCTAACAGAACCTGTTTATAATACCTATTAATAACAACAGCAATGACCCTAGGGATTAGAGATGACCGATAGCCAGCTGTACGCCAACGATGCCCGCCGTGAATCTTTTTTCACCGCCGGACTCGCCGATATTGACCCCGCCATCAAGGCCTCAGTCGATCGTGAGTTCGACCGCCAGGAGCGTCAGATCGAGCTGATCGCCTCCGAAAACATCACCTCCAAGGCTGTTATGGAAGCTCAGGGCACCGTACTGACCAACAAGTACGCCGAAGGTTATGCCGGTCGCCGCTACTATGGTGGCTGTGAATACGTCGACGAGGTCGAGCTGCTGGCGATCGATCGTGCCAAGCAGCTGTTTGACTGCGCCTACGTCAACGTCCAGCCTCACTCAGGCGCTCAGGCCAACGGCGCGGTCATGCTGGCACTGCTGCAGCCGGGCGATACCATCCTGGGCATGTCACTCGATGCCGGCGGTCACCTGACCCACGGCGCCCGCCCGGCACTCTCGGGAAAATGGTTCAATGCCGTGCAGTACGGTGTCAGCGAAACCGATTGCCGGATCGACTACGATGCCGTCGAAGCGTTGGCGGTCGAGCACCAGCCCAAGCTGATTATCGCCGGCGGTTCGGCCATTCCGCGTGAGCTGGACTTTGCCCGCTTCCGCCAAATTGCCGACCGGGTCGGTGCGCTGTTGATGGTCGATATGGCGCACATCGCCGGCCTGATCGCCACCGGCATGCACCCCAGCCCCCTGCCCCATGCCGACGTGGTCACCACTACCACTCACAAGACTCTGCGTGGCCCTCGTGGCGGCATGATCCTGTCCAACAACCTGGAACTGGGCAAGAAGATCAACTCGGCGGTGTTCCCTGGCCTGCAAGGCGGCCCGCTGATGCATGTGATCGCGGCCAAGGCCGTGGCCTTCGGTGAGGCACTGCAGCCAGATTTCAGCACCTACATCCAGCAGGTCCTGGACAACGCCAAGGCACTGGCCGCAGTCATGGTTGAGCGCGGTTGCGATATCGTCACCGGCGGCACCGATACCCACCTGATGCTGGTCGACCTGCGTCCCAAAGGTCTTAAGGGCAACGCGGTCGAAGAGAGCCTGGAACGTGCCGGGATCACCTGCAACAAGAACGGCATCCCCTTCGATCCCGAGAAGCCGATGGTCACCTCCGGAATCCGGATCGGCACTCCGGCCGGCACCAGCCGCGGCTTCGGCGCCGAAGAGTTCAAACGCATTGGCCACCTGATCAGCGATGTGCTCGATGGTTTGGCAGACGCGCAGCGTAACGACTCTAACGACAACAGCAAGATCGAAGACCAGGTACGCAACGAAGTTGAAAACCTGTGCCAGCGCTTCCCTCTGTATCGTTAAAGCCGTTATCATTGAAAACGAAAGTATTAAAGGCCGCCGCGTTAAAGCGCGTTAATAGCACGTTAATAGCACGTTGAAAGCGCGCTAAAGAGAGGTCTGCAGGGCGATAGCAATGTTTCATCGTGGCTATCACCCTACCTCCGACGTTGAAAGACAGCTATTCAACACTAGAAAGCCATCAGACATTTAGGAATACGATTATGAACAACATCCCTTCCAAGCTGCGTTTTGCCAAGAGTCACGAATGGTTGCTCGATAACGGTGACGGTACGGTGACTGTGGGTATCTCCGACCATGCCCAGGAACTGCTGGGAGACGTGGTCTTCGTCGAGATCCCCGAAGTCGGTGCTGAAGTCACGGCGGGCGTGGAATTCTCGCTGGTAGAATCTGTTAAGGCAGCCTCCGATGTCTACAGCCCTATCTCTGGCGAAATCATCGCCGTCAATGAGGCGCTGGAAGATACCCCCGAACTCATTAACGAAGATCCTTTCGGTGCCGCCTGGATCGCCAAGATTCGTCCCAGCGACAGCGCCGCTATCGAAGCGCTGCTGGATGCCAACGCCTATGCCGAACTGATCGGCGACTAGGTACTCGCTAGCCACTTCTCCTTTAGGTAGGCCTCAGGGCCTCCTTGTGGATGCCAGCACTGACGCGAACCGATCGATGTTTAGCGCGGTGATCCACACCCCTTTTTGCAGGCCTCAGGGCCGCCCAGTGACAGGAATGCTTTATGAATGCCTCTACGCTTCCGCGCCTAGCTGCGCTCACCCACCCGCTGGAATTCAGCGACCGTCACCTAGGTCCTGATGAGCAGCAGATCCAGCAGATGCTGGCCGATCTCGGCCTCGATTCGGTCAGCACGCTGATCGACCAGACCGTTCCCGGATCGATACGTCTGCCCCAACCTCTGGCTATGGACAGCGGCCAGAGCGAGCGTGATGTATTGGCGCGGTTGAAGAAGATCGCGGTCAAGAACCAGGTCAACAAATCCTACATCGGCACGGGCTATTACGACTGTCTGGTCCCTAACGTGATCCTGCGTAACGTCCTGGAAAATCCCGGCTGGTATACCGCCTACACCCCCTATCAGCCCGAGATCGCTCAGGGCCGCCTGGAAGGGCTGCTTAACTTCCAGCAGATGGTTATGGACCTGACCGGCATGGACCTGGCCAACGCCTCCCTGCTGGACGAAGCCACCGCCGCCGCCGAAGCGATGGCACTGTGCAAACGTGCCAACCGTAAGAAGAGCAACCTGTTCCTGATCTCTGATGATCTCCATCCGCAGACCCTGGATGTCGTCAGGACCCGCGCCGCGTACTTCGGTTTCGACCTGCTGGTCGGTGATTTAACCGAGCTGCTGGCCGAGCACGATGCCTTCGGCGTCCTGGCGCAATATCCCGCCAGCGGCGGCAAGGTCACGGCTATCGAAACCATAATCGAGCAGGCGCATGCCCAGAAAGCCCTGGTCTCGGTCGCCACCGACCTGCTCAGCCTGGTCCTATTGAAGTCGCCCGGAGAGCTCGGTGCCGATGTGGTGTTTGGCTCGGCACAACGCTTCGGCGTGCCTATGGGCTTCGGCGGCCCACATGCGGCGTTCTTTGCCACCCATGACCGCTTCAAGCGCTCCACCCCCGGCCGCATCATCGGCGTGTCCGTCGACTCTAAGGGCGTACCGGCGCTGCGGATGGCGATGCAGACCCGCGAGCAGCATATCCGCCGCGAGAAGGCGACCTCCAACATCTGTACCGCCCAGGCACTGCTGGCCAACATGGCCGGCTTCTATGCCGTCTACCATGGCCCTGATGGCCTCAAACGTATCGCAGAACGCGTGCTGCGCCTGACCAGCATCCTGGCTGAGGGACTACGTTCCTCGGGTAAAGAGCAAGGCATCAGCCTGCAACACGACAGCTGGTTCGACACCCTGACCCTGGTGGTCGGCGAACAGCAACAGGCGATCCTCGACCGTGGCTACCTGGTGGGCATCAACCTGCGCCCCGTGGGCAGCGACAAACTGGGTATCAGCCTCGACGAGACCAGCACCGGCGCCGATATCGAACAGCTGTGGCAGGTCATCCTCGGATCCGATCATGGCCTGGACCTGGACGCGCTCGACGGCGCGCTCAGTGCCGGTGCGGCCGACGGTATCCCCGCCGAGCTTAGGCGCACCGGTGCCTTCCTGACCCATCCGGTGTTCAATAGCTACCACTCCGAAACCGAGATGCTGCGCTACCTCAAGCGGCTCGAGAACAAGGATTTCAGCCTGGCCCAGGGGATGATCCCGCTGGGTTCGTGCACCATGAAGCTGAATGCGTCGGCGCAGATGATTCCGCTGAGCTGGCCCGAATTTGCCAGCATCCACCCCTTCGCGCCACGCGACCAGGTCCAGGGCTATATGCAACTGATCGCAGAGTTCGAGACCATGTTGGTCGAGATCACCGGCTACGACAAGATCTCGATGCAGCCCAACTCTGGCGCCCAGGGCGAATACGCAGGCCTGCTGGCCATCAGCAAGTACCAGGACAGCATCGGTGAAGGCCACCGGGATATCTGCCTGATCCCCACCTCCGCCCACGGCACCAATCCAGCCTCGGCGATTATGGCCGCCATGAAGGTGATCCTGGTCGAGTGCGATGCCAGCGGTAACGTCGATATCGACGACCTGCGCACCAAGGCCGAACAGCATCGCGATGACCTCTCCTGCCTGATGATCACCTATCCCTCGACCCACGGCGTGTTCGAGGAAGGCATCATGGAGATCTGCGAGATCGTGCATGCCAATGGCGGCCAAGTCTATATGGATGGTGCCAACATGAACGCCCAGGTCGGCCTCTGCAAGCCCGGCCTGATCGGCTCCGATGTGTCGCACCTTAACCTGCACAAGACCTTCGCCATCCCCCATGGCGGCGGTGGTCCGGGCATGGGTCCGATCGGCGTCAAGAGCCATCTAGCACCCTTCCTACCCAACCATGCGATCAGCCCGATCGACGGTGCTTTTGCTGGCAAAGATGCGGCGATGGGCGCAGTCTCGGCGACTCCGTTCGGCAGCGCGTCTATCCTGACCATCTCCTGGGCTTACTGCGCCCTGCTGGGCAAGGAAGGCCTGCAACGGTCGACCGAGATCGCCATTCTCAGTGCCAACTACCTGACCGAAAAGCTGGCACCGCACTACCCGATCCTGTTCCGGGGTCGACACCAGCGGGTCGCACACGAGTGCATCATCGATATACGCGAACTCAAAGAGAGTTCGGGAATCAGCGAAGAGGATATCTCCAAGCGCTTGATGGACTACGGCTTCCACGCCCCGACCATGTCCTTCCCGGTACCGGGCACGCTGATGATCGAACCGACCGAGTCTGAATCCAAGGTCGAGCTGGACCGCTTTATCACCGCCATGGTGGCGATTCGGGCAGAGATTGCCCAGGTCGAAGACGGCACCTTCAGCCTGGAAGATAACCCACTGGTGCATGCGCCCCACACCCAGGCCGACCTAGTGAGTGCCGACTGGAACAGAGCCTATTCGCGAGAGCAGGCGATATTCCCGGTCGCAAGTCTAAAAGGTAATAAGTTCTGGCCCACCAGCAACCGCATCGATAACGTCTACGGTGATCGTAATTTCATCTGCAGCTGTCCGTCGATTGATTCCTACAGGGACTGATCAGGAGCGGACTCATTAGTACCGGTCTGAGCGACTGAATAAGTTGCTCAGATCCGGGCTTTGATCGAACAAAACTATTGCTTAGTCCGAAAAACTGGATAAACAGATAAAATAAGTATTTTAGCCTGCCATATCGCTAAAGAACTTACTTTATCCGTTATTTAAAAGCCAATAAACGGTTAAATTGTACCGTCGAATTAATCTGAGACATCACTGCGTGATTGGCTGCGTATTTGCTGCGTATTTGCTGCACAGCAGTGGCGCACTGACGCCTCGGACAGAACAGACGCCAGACCGGCATCAGCCGGAATAACTATAAGAAGCGACAACAAGGGAAAACACATGGAAATGCTCACCGAGCTGCTCAAGACCGTAAACGGCATCGTCTGGGGACCGATGATGCTGGTACTCATCCTGGGGGTAGGCCTGTTCCTACAACTGGGTCTCAAACTGATGCCGCTGCTTAAAGTGGGCACTGGCTTCAAACTGTTGTGGCAAGGCCGGACGACGGATGCCAGCGAGAAGCAAGAGGGTGAGATCTCCGCCTTCAATGCGCTGATGACCTCCCTGTCCGCGACCGTCGGTACCGGTAACATCGCTGGTGTTGCCACCGCGATCTTCCTCGGCGGCCCCGGCGCGCTGTTCTGGATGTGGTGTACCGCCCTGGTCGGGATGGCCACCAAATACTCCGAAGCGGTGCTGGCGGTAAAATACCGTGAAGTCGACGAGAAGGGCAACCATGTAGGCGGCCCTATGTACTACATCAAGAACGGCCTGGGTAAGAAGTGGGCCTGGCTGGGCACGCTGTTTGCCATCTTCGGCACCATCGCCGGCTTCGGCATCGGCAACACCGTGCAGTCCAACTCGGTGGCCAACGTCATCGAATCCAGCTTCGGCGTCCCTATGTGGATCACCGGTCTCGTGCTGATGGTACTGACCGGTGCGGTACTGATCGGCGGCATTAAGCGGATCGGTCATGTCGCCGGGATGCTGGTGCCCTTTATGGCGATCGCTTACCTGCTGGCAGGTCTGATCGTATTGGCCATTAACGCCGATGCCATTCCCCATGCGCTGGACCTGATCTTCACCCATGCCTTTACGGGAACTGCGGCTGAGGGTGGTTTTGCCGGTGCGGCAGTCTGGATGGCGATCCGTTTCGGTGTCGCCCGTGGCGTCTTCTCCAACGAAGCCGGTCTGGGTAGTGCGCCTATCGCACACGCCGCCGCCCAAACCAAGGATCCGGTACGTCAGGGTCTGATCGCGATGCTAGGAACCTTTATCGATACGCTGATCATCTGCTCCATCACGGGTCTGGTGATCATCACCTCCGGCCTCTGGACCGGTGGTGAGTCGGGTGCAGATCTGACTTCCGCGGCCTTTGCCGATGCGCTTCCAGGCGTCGGTAACTATCTGGTGGCGATCTCGCTGGCGGTCTTCGCCTTCACCACGATCCTGGGCTGGAGCCTGTACGGTGAGCGTTGTGCCGAGTTCCTGTTCGGCGTCAAGATCGTGGTACCGTTCCGGATCCTGTGGATCCTGGCCGTTCCTGTGGGCACCGTCATCAGCCTGGACTTCGTCTGGCTGCTGGCCGACACCCTCAATGCCATGATGGCGATTCCCAACCTGATCGCCCTGGCGCTGCTGAGCCCAGTCGTGTTTAAGCTGACTCGCGAGTACTTCGAGCGTCAGGCCCAGGCCGCCGTGAAGCACTAGCAACGTGATCCCAGTGTTGAGGGCCTGTGCCCTCAACCCCGGGATTTGTGCATAGACCACGGCGAACAGCCGTGGTCTATGCACAAATCCTTCCCTAACACCCACACACTAACCCAGAATGTATATCCGGAGCGCGCCATGACTGAATCTAACCAAACCCTGGCCAGAACCCCTCTCTATAACCTGCACCTGGAACTGGGTGGCAAAATGGTCCCCTTCGCGGGCTACGAGATGCCAGTTCAATACCCGCTGGGGGTTAAGAAAGAACATCTCCAGACCCGCGACAGCGCGGGTCTGTTCGACGTCTCTCATATGGGGCAAGTCCTGCTCAGGGGCGCCAACGCCCCCGCCGCACTAGAGACGCTGGTGCCAGTCGACATCATCGACCTGCCGGTCGGCAAGCAGCGTTATGCGCTCTTCACCAACGACCAGGGCGGCATCCAGGATGACCTGATGGTCAGCAACCTCGGTGACCGGCTGTTTGTAGTCGTCAATGCCGCCTGCAAGGCGCAGGACATCGCCCATATGCGCGCCAACCTGGGCGAGGGCGTTGAGATCGAAGTCTTGGAAGATCGCGCCCTGCTTGCCCTGCAAGGCCCGAAGGCTGCCGAGGCACTGGCCCGCATCCAACCCGATGTGGCCGGCATGGTCTTTATGGATTCACGCGAGGTCGTCATCGACGGCGTCGACTGCCTGATCGGCCGGGCCGGTTATACCGGCGAAGACGGCTTCGAGATCTCGATCCCAGCCGACAAGGCCGAACAGATCGCTCGTTTACTGCTGGCACAACCCGAGATCGAGGCCATCGGCCTGGGCGCCCGTGATTCACTGCGTTTGGAATCGGGCCTGTGCCTCTACGGTCACGATATCGACCCCACCACTACCCCGGTGGAAGCCAGCCTGCTCTGGGCGATCAGCAAGAATCGTCGCACCGATGGCGAGCGCGCCGGTGGTTTCCCGGGCAGCGACATCATCCTCGAGCAGATCAAGACCAAGGCCGTGAGTCGCAAGCGCGTCGGCCTGATCGGCCAGGGCAAGGCCCCTATCCGTGAAGGCGCCGAACTCGTCAATGCTGCAGGCGACAAGATCGGCGTCGTCACCAGCGGCAGCTTCGGCCCCACCATCGGCACCCCTGTCGCCATGGGTTATGTCGCCACCGAGTATGCCGTCCTGGAGACCGAAGTCTTCGCACTGGTACGTGGCAAGCAACTGCCAATGAATGTCGCCAAGGCCCCCTTTGTACCTCAGCGGTACTTTAGGGGCTAGAAGCAGGGGTTAAGAGAAGAAAACAATGGGGTCAGGTCTTTCAATATAACATCCAGGCTAAGTGCATTATTCGAATGCTTGGATGTTAAACCTGACTCGGTTCCCCTCGATGCAATGCCTTGTTAGCTGCGATATCTTGCAGGCCCCCAGATACATATTTGTGCAACATGCTCGCTACCAATGTTTGATATGGCAAACCTTCCTCTAACGCCCTCCTCTGTAATGCGGAGAGGTCTCTGCTAGAAATTATTATATTTATACGTTTATCTTTCTTGAACTTTTGTTCTGTTGCCTAAGCCAAATAAGATTTACGTTCTTCTGTTAGAACAGAAACAAATTAATTTGTTTCAAAAGCATCCACCATCACCTATTCTTCTTGTTCTAGTTTGATTTTAATCATACCTCAACTCGTAAATATTTCTTTGTCGCTTTACGATTTCAAATAATGGTTTTGATAAAAATCTCCATATTGCTTTCAACGTAAGGAACCAAATATGCGTACCCTTCAACGTTTATGACGAACACTTCTGATTAGGATGTTTTTCACTGTTTGGGTTAACCAGGTCATCCAGCACATCACCCTGCTGAATTGAAAAAAGTATATCCTCAAAGGAGATACCTCGCTCATTCATCAGGGCCTGATTTTTCTGCATTCCAGTTAACTTGTTTCATATCGGAAGATTCGCACGACGTGGGCCTAACGTCGTCACCAGCAGCTGACGCTGAGATTAAGGTTAAGGGTGGCTTTAGTCCGTCCCGAGTGAGCGAAGCGAACCGCTTGCTAGGCATGCAGCCACTCCATAACGAATTGATCCATATAGGGTACGACCACTTTTACAACGAACATAAACAAACTGATCTTGACAATCAGGATTAGCCAGCCGACAAGCGCATAACGACTGCGGCGTTGCCAAGCATCAAGAAACTTTGGACCGATACAGATAAGCCAAAATGTCGGAGCCATGACAGCTATTGCGATGACCCAAGCCTCTGAAGTACTTGGCTTAATATTCAAGATACCCAAGCCAATGCAGGCAATAACAAATAGAAAACCATTATAGTTACGCGTTGCCAGCGGTATATTGAGCGGTTCATCTCTTAGTTTCATATTGCTTCCTAACGCTCCGCTAATGAGCGCCGCCTGCGGTGTCACCATTCAGCGGCTTGTTTGCAGCTTCAGCCTGAAGGCGTTCAACCAACCAGACTTTGATGATTGATTGCCGAGTAACACCTATGCGAGCAGCTTCAAGATCCAGAGATTCGACCACCCAGGACGGGAAATCGACATTAATACGTTTATGCACCTGATTGAGGCGACGACCACTCGAAAGATCAAGGTCGTCAATGATGTCTTCTTTACCTTTATCAAATTTTTTATCGAAATCCTTAGCTTTCATATAGCTCTACCTCTTTCTTGCGAGATCGTCTGACAGAGATCATACGAATTCTCTCGTTTCTGTACGTGACGGCGGCAGACCAATGTTTTGTCGCTATACGGCCAATGACAAGAAATCGAGGCTCGTTGTCGGATTTGGCAGGGAATTCCAGAAGATCAGGGTCATTCCAGAGTTCCTGAGCCGCATGGAAGTCAATTCCATGCTTTTCCAGATTGGCCAGACTTTTGCCTCCGTCGAACTCGAAGTCGCTCATGAGTATAAATTATTCCTTTTCTACTCATTTGGCAAGGCGAAAAGTTGGGCATAATTTGGCTGCTAACGTTTAATTAAAGGGCCGTAACGGCATAGCAGTGAAGGTCCTAACTCGCTTGCGGACGACTTGAATTTTTTAGGGATTTTCAATCAGGAGCTCACCTTTTGGTATTAATGTTAGTTCAGAGATGCGCTCTACGTACCCCCGCGCCTCTGTAGATTCGTTATTGAAAAAACCAATACTTTCTTCTCTAACTATAAATACTCCACCCATCTCACCAACAAGCTCCGTAACGCATGTATTCCCAGAAATTCTACTACCGTTAAACTGAATTCGATTTCGAATCATCTTGAATTCTGGTAGCGAAACTCGATCTTTGCGAACGACCACCCCGAATAATATTATCCTGAAGAATGCGACATCAGCACCGCCTAAAAACTATATCGAGCGCTTCCAACCCACCAAAAAACCAAAAAGCGATAGCAGAATCAAGACATAGAGGTACTGAGTATTGACGACCAACGCCCCAACCATCCCCGCAACTACTAAATACATGATAAATGGCACTTGGCTTGTTGAAATTGTCAGTGACTTATCCATGTGGTCCCTAACGCCTTATTGAGCGGACTAAAAATTGGTTATAATGTGTAGCGAAGCGAAACCTAACCAACTTTTTAGTTCCGTTTAATTGCCTTGTTAAAAGCCGATTCAGTACTACTTAAATTTTTCACTTGATATTTTTCCAGATAAAAAATCATCAATTCTTGTGGAAAAAGCATGCTCAATTGGAAGGCTGGAGAGTATCCCCTTGCTCAAAGATGGTGGAATAACTAACCAAGTCGGATGACCTGATGAGAATGGATTTCCGCCATTAGCCCAAAACCAACGCATTCCTAAACGTGGCTCACCGTTCCAGTTAATAGCGACGACTGCCCACCTTTCATCTAAGTTTTTGTACACAACCGTATAAGGCCCCCCTAGACTAGCCTTTGGGGATTTTATATTTAGAATTTCATCATCATCATTCAAATTAAAACTTTCACCGCTCATTATATATCCTCAATATGATAGGTCTTTACGCCGAGATAAAGGGCAGCAACCCGCGCAGCAGTTTGGAGTTCCAGGCCAGTTTACTGGCCCAACCAAAGGGGTCAGAGACGAATGGCACTTACTTAAGAGGCCGCGGCCTGCAGAGAAGATTTTCGAGACCGTATGCCAGCAGGGACGCGGCATCCGAGCCCCCAGGGACGGGTTCACGGCGTGTCTATAAATTTTCTCTGTAGGGAGTGGACGGGTCAGTTCGCACTCAGTTCTGCGTTCTGTATTCTGTATTCTGTATTCTGTATTCAAAGACATGTATGGTAGCTTCCTTAATGTCTAGTTCAACGTCTCTGACCCGAATGGTTGTTCAACGTCTCTGACCCCATTGGTGGACCCCATTGGTGCTATTAAAAAATATCTACCAAATATTTTTTAATACTTTTTAAGTAACCAACTACTTTATTTGGCAGCTATTCCAGTGAGTACTTAAAATAAAATTTATTTTCCATCAATTAAATATTAACATAAATAGGAATTACTCTTAGATTGCAGCACAAGGCAAATTATATTGAGCCACTTACTTGTTCACGGCGAATAATGAGGAACGCCAGGGTATGGCCTGCTTACCCAACACCTTGATGTCTTACGACACATTGCGCGTGACGATGCTGGCGCATACCTTTGTGATTGAGGCCGAAGGGATAGCCTGATTGCTGGGATTGCATCCCAGCCTACAGTCCGGTCTGAGTCGGGGGCCTTCCTCCTGGCTCTCTCTGGCGACTTGTCGGATGTAGCGATGGCTGGATGACGGGGATTGCTGGGATTGCATCCCAGCCTAGGGTCCGGAA
>JBLHND010000098.1:0-13565 GCA_047622605.1 Motiliproteus sp.
AAACGATTTAGCGCCGATGGTAGTGTGGGGTCTCCCCATGTGAGAGTAGGTCATCGCCAAGCGCCTAATACGGAAAACCCCCAGCACTTTGTGCTGGGGGTTTTTTCGTATTGGCGCTGGCTTTATGACCACTCTCACATGGAAGAAACAGAGAGTGCCGCTTGCGGCCGCAAACCCCTGTGAAGTAGGGCCACGGCGGAAAGAGACAAAACGAAGTTTTGGCCCGCCGGGGCGACTCAAATCTGTGATTTGAGGACGTCCATCGCCAAGCGCAGCTTATTACCAAAACCATGCCGGAAAACCCCCAGCACTTTGTGTTGGGGGTTTTTTCGTATTGGGGCGCTTGATGCAATGACCCAGACTCTCACATGGGGAGGCTGAGGAGATAGAAAACGCGCAGCGTTTTCCCGAAGCGCGACTCAAATCTGTGATTTGAGGACGTCCATCGCCAAGCGCAGCTTATTACCAAAACCATGCCGAAAAACCCCCCAGCACTCTGTGCTGGGGGGTTTATTAGGGCCGGTCCCTTGTGGGTTGGCTTTTTGTGGATAGGCGCTGCCCGTTCCCCAGGGGCTTGGCGCACTTCCTACATCCTTGTAGGTCGAAAGCAGTCCGACAAGGCTAGCATGGAGTGGCCATCGTCGGACTAACGTCCAACCCACAAAAGAAACACCGATTAATGTGGGTCGGAATTTATTTCGAAAAGGCTAGCAAAATGCAGCGATCGTCAGGCTGAAGCGCGCGCTACAGGTCTGTAGCTAGGTAGTTGAAGGATACGGACCTCTTATCCTGTTGCCTAATAGCGGTGCTGGGTCTTCTGATAGGCGTTGACCGCCTTCTTCGTCGCAGCATCGCTGCGGATAGCCTGGAGAGTATCGCCCTGGGTCGCAACGACCCGCGTGTGTGTCAGCGCATCGAGTGCCTTGATACGGCTAATCAGTTGGCGGACGGCATCGGCTTCGCTGACATCATAATCCTTGGCGACCAGTTGCTGAATCAGGGCGTCACGTTTTGACAGCAGTGCTTCAAAGCGCTGCCACTCCTGCTGCTGAGCTAGATCAAGCAGCAGTTGGCTGAAGTGGATACAGGTTTGGGCCTGTTTGCTATCGAGCTGTTTCACAAGGAGGCTCTCGCGGGATAAGGGGTGTTGCTCTCCTTAAGAATTTACCATTGCCCACCCGTAAGCACCAGAGCCGCCTGCACGCATCGGGGTCATTGTTCCTGTCAGCAGTCCAGAAACACTCTATTCGCTTTTCTGGAAGCAATCTTTAGAAAATTGCCGCTCAAGACTGGGTGCCTTGGGCCGATACGTTAACTATCAGGAAGGGAACTCGGCTGGTTTACCCCAAGGTTTGACCGCCACGCTTAGCAAGGATGTTAGCCAGGGCGGAAAAAAAGATTAAAGGGATCGGCAAGCGCGTCGATAACTGACACAGAGACAATGTTAGGCGGGCCGAAATCTTTCGCTCTAAGTTTACAAACAAACGAATTATTGAGCAGACAGTCTGCTTCAGGAGAAGTCATCATGGCAATGGTAATTAATTCCAATATCCAGTCGTTGAATGCGCAGCGTAATCTGAGCATTTCACAAGCCGATCAGAACCAGGCGATGGAGCGACTGACCTCTGGTAAGCGGATCAACAGCGCAGCAGATGATGCCGCGGGTCTGGCGATCTCCAGCCGTATGACCTCGCAGATCAAGGGTCTGGATCAGGCAGTACGAAACGCCAACGACGGTATCTCGCTGATGCAGACCGCCGAAGGCGCGCTGGAAGAGTCTACCAATATCCTGCAACGGATGCGGGAGCTGGCAATCCAGTCTTCTAACGGTATCTTTACCGATAATGACCGTGGCACCCTGGATGCTGAGGTGCAGCAGCTGGTCGCGGAATTGGATCGAATCTCCGAGACCACCAGCTTTAACGGCAAGAACATTCTTGACGGCAGCCTGTCGAGCGGGATTAGCCTGCAGGTCGGTGCCGAAGCCGGGCAGACGATCAGCTTCAGCATCGCAGCGACCAATACCGCAACACTGGGTCTGGGTTCAACTTCCTCTGACCTGGCCGGTGACCGGTTAACTTCAGCGTTGACGTTTGGAGATGGAGATATCCAAATTAACGGCCAGGCACTTGAAGCCTTTACCGGTACGGCTGATAACGAAAACTTAGATACGTTGATTGCAAATATCAATGATAATGTTCAAGGCGTTAGTGCATCTGGCCTTAACGTAGTAGAAGGAACCACAATCGGTACCGGAGTTATAGGTGCTGGTGACTCAATGATAGTAACCTTGCATGCTGTCGATGGTGGATCTGATACAGATTTTACTATTAGTACGGCAACTAACAGTGTCGAAGAACTGGCTGCAGCTATTAATGCGAAGGCAGGTGGGGCTCTTGATGCCTCCGTTGGTGAGGATGGCAAGCTAGCGCTGTCTAATTCCACTGGTGCGACAATTGAGGTTGCTTATACTGGCTCTGCAACTTCAGCAAGTTCAGGTATTGGAGCGGCTGTTTATCAAGGTAGTCTTGCGCTCACGTCTGATGATGGCGGCGATATCTCGGTGACCACCGGCGCTAGCGGTACTACCGCCGATCTGAACAGTCTGGGGTTTTCCGAAGTAACCGCCGGTAACGTACAGGGTGGTGCGTTGAGCACAGGTGCCCAAGGTACGGCGCTGGCGACCGGTGATCTGTCGATCAACGGTGTAGGTATCGCGGCATCTGCCACTACTGCGGGTCTGCAAGGTAAGGTGGACAACATCAACGCCGTCAGCGGTGCTACCGGCGTGGTTGCCAGTGCACAGGCTGAGCAGTCTTATGCATTTAATGCGGCAGCTGCGGGCGTTGAAGTAACTGGGGCTAATGCTTTTGTAGCCGGTACCACTTCATTTGAAGAGATCCACTTTGTTGGCGCCAACGCCCCTGTAGGTCAAACGCTAACCGGTACAGTAACCTTTAATCTGATTGATTCTAATGGAACCAACAGTATCAGCCTTGAAGCGGCAACATATGCCGATGGCGATGCGCTTGTTGCCGCAATCAACGGAGATCTGTCTGCAGGTGCTACTTCAGCGGCGTATCTTGATAATAACGGCAACCTGGCATTTAGAGATACCGTTACTGGTGGTGCTCTTGCGATAAACACCATGGCTGTCAATGCTGCTTCTAATGCTGATGATGCTGCAGCAAACGCTTTATTTGGTTTTGATATAGCGCAAGTAGCCGGTGGAGCCGCAACTTACGATGGTTCTGGTGCAGGCTTTAGTCTCAACGGCGTTGATATAGACTTTACGACAGAGATGCAGGCTGATGGTTCGGTATCAGCAACAGATATCGCTTCTAAAGTGAATGCTGCGGGTGTGGGTGTTACCGCTTATGTCGATGATGCTGACAAGCTGCATTTTTCTTCAGAAAATAACATTATCCTTGCAGAAGACACCGGAAACTCAGGCTTTGTAACTACCTTGGATACGGGTGCAAACCTTAATGCAGGTACGTTGAATACTGCCGCGACGGTGGGTTCTCTTGCTATCAATGGTTTTGAGGTGGGTAGCATCTCACTAACTGACATCGAAGCAGCAGTGACTACCATCAATGCACAGCAGTCCAATACCGGTGTTGTGGCCAGTGTCGATGATAATGGCCAGCTGCAATTTTCTGGTAATCAGTCAATTACTTTAGATGCTGGACAAGCTAACGGTGCTGCATCAGGTCGTGTGTTGGGTATTAACTTTGTCGATACAACCACTAATAACGGTGTTCTCGATACCCAAACAGTCAACGCCGGTATTGACCTGCGCTCGGTTGACAGCAGCAGGCCGATCTCGATCGAAGCTACAGCTAATGGTTTTACGGCGACCGGTCTGAAGGCGATGAATACCGACCTGAGCGCCTCGGTGAGCGGCGCGTCACTGTCCAGCATCAGCATCGCTACTGCCGCTGGAGCAACAAGCGCGATCGAGTCGATCGATAATGCCCTGACGACTGTTAACAATACTCGGAGTGATCTGGGTGCGGTGACCAACCGTCTGGACTTTACCATCAACAACCTGAGCAGCATCTCGCAGAACACCTCGGCCGCCCGTTCGCGGATCGAGGATGCTGATTTTGCTCAGGAATCTGCGGCTCTGAGCCGTGCTCAGGTCCTGCAGCAGGCGGGTACCGCGATGCTGGCCCAGGCGAATGCGCAGCCACAGCAAGTACTGTCACTGCTGCAGTAAGGGCTGGGGTAGTTCCAAGATAAAATACTGCCCCGTCCTGCGGGGCAGTATCATTTTGGACCTGAGCTTTTTGATAGCGCTTTTTTTTGGTACAGGAAATAATCAGTGTTGTTAACCTAGGCTTTTTCAATGAGAGGCCTGACTTAACATTACTCAGATTCAAGCTGCTATAGCTCCAGAGCGGCAAAGATCGCCTGCAGGCAGGCTCCCACAGGACGTGTCGCAGGGCGTGTCATAAGAAGCCGCGGGGGATTGTCACCCTAGAATTTAAGCAAGAGCGTAGGCTGATCACCGGTCTATCCAGGAGGAGTCAACATGGTTGACAGTATTAGTCATTCAGCAACCCCAGCGGCTGTTCAGCAAAAGACGGCGCAGGCACCCGCAGCGGCTGAAAAGCCTGCGGTGGAGTCGGTAGCTCCTGAGGCTGCGGTTAAACAGGTCGAGGCAGCGACGAAGGTCGAGTCGGCCAGTGGTTCGATCGAACAGGCACAGGCCTCGGCAGAAAAGCTGCAGGCGTCGGTGGATAAGCTCAATGCGTTTATGATTGATGGGCAGCGCTCGTTGTCGTTCTCGGTCGAACAAGCGAACGACAGCGTTGTGGTCCGGGTCTCGAACCGGACGACCCATGAACTGGTGCGCCAGATTCCGACCGAAGAGGCGCTGGCGATCAGCGAGCATCTCGATCGGGTGCTGGGCATGCTGTTTAGTGAGAAAGTGTAGCTCGAGGAGGCTGGTGGACGTAACGCTGATCTATTGCGGAAAACCCGAATTGGGTCATGCTTTTACGATCACCCTCGTTAAATAGTGCGCTATTCACCTCGAAGGATCGAAAAGTCAGCCTCAAATCGCATTCCCCCGCTACGGGCGGTTAAATCTGACCGCCAACTGGGGGTAGAATAGCGGCCCCGGACTTGCCCCAGCGGATATTCGGGCTTGCCAGGTTGAATGCGGGTTGAGAGATTATTCTCGGAGGTAGGTATGGTTCAGAACATTATCTCGTCACTGGGAGCCGGATCCGGTATAGATACACTGGCGTTGGTCGACAGCCTGATCGCGGCGGAGCGAGCGCCGCGTGAGACCCAGCTGGATGCCAAGACCCAGACCTACGAGACTCAGATCTCCGGCTACGGCGCGCTGCGCAGCGCGATGAGTGGGATTCAGGACAGCGTCAAGCTGCTGGCCGATAGCGATACCTTTAACGGCCGTAACGTGGCCTTTCCCGATTCCGCCCTGATCATGCCCAATGAGGTGGAGTCCGAAGCGCTGGCCGGGGAGTACCGTATCGAGGTGTTAGGCTTAGCCAGCGCCCAGTCGTTGAGTGCCGGCGGTTTTTCCGCACCCGATGGGGTGGTGGGCAGCGGTACACTGGCGTTCAGTTTCGGTGACTGGTCGGCAGATAATCTGAGTTTTAGCGGCAATGCCGCCAAGTCAGTCCAGAACCTGACGATAGATGCCTCCAACAATACCCTGGCCGGGATTCGCGATGCGATCAACGAAGCAGATTTCGGGGTCCAGGCCTCGATTATCGAGGATGCCGGTAGCTATGCGCTGCAGCTGACCTCCGCCTCGGGTGCCAGCAATGAACTGCAGATTTCGGTCACCGAAGGCTCGCCCGCAGGCTTAGCGGGACTCAGCTATGCCGGTTTTCCCCCCTCAGGCGGTATGACTCAAAACCAAGAGGGTAAGGATGCCTCGCTGAAAGTTAACGGCTTAACGGTCACTCGGGAATCCAACCAGATCGTTGATGTGATCGCCGGGCTGGACTTTACCCTCACCCAGGCATCGGTGGCCAATGAGACGGTAACGATCACGATCACCGAGGATAAAAGCGTCGGCGAGCAGACTATTCGTGACTTCGTCGAAATCTATAATGAATTTTTGACCGCAACCCAGAACCTCACGGCGCGTACGGAGCTGGCGGACGATGCCGAAGACCGGACGCCGGGCAGTCTGTCGACCGATCCGTCCGCCAAGGCGATGGTGAATCAGGTGCGCTCGCTGATCTCGCAGACGGTGACCGGGTTGAGCGGCAACTATACCGCGCTGGCGACGGTGGGTATCCAGACCCAGATCGATGGCTCGCTAAAGGTCAACGAAGACCTGTTGCGCCAGTCGGTCGATACTAACTACAGCGCCTTAACCGCACTCTTTACCGGCGCCAACTCGAGTACCGATGCCCGTGTCGAGGTGGCTCGCACCAAGGCGACCACGGCGGCGGGCAGTTATGCGGTGGTGGTAACCACGCAACCGGCCAAGGGCTCTTTAGCGGGCAATGCGATTACCGTCGATGATGCCTCGGCCCTGAGCCTGGACACCGGAACCGGCATCTTCGGCGGTGGGCTGGATACCAGCACCGGGGATTACTCGTTCAAGATCACCGTCGATGGTGTCCAGAGTGACCTGATCAGCCTGACCGGTAACTATGCTGATAGCGATGCGCTGATTGCCGACCTGCAGGCGCAGATCAATGGTGACTCGGCCCTGAGCGCGGTGTCGGCCGGGGTGGATTTCAGTTATGACAGCGACACGGGCAGCTTTAGTGCCGACTCGCGGACCTATGGTGCCGCCTCCAAAGTCACTTTTTCCAGCGTCAGCAGCGACATGGGACGTTTTGGTCTGGGCGGGGCGACGGCAGGCGTATTGACCGCCAGCCCTGTGACCGATGCCGGGGCGACTGAGATTGAAGATACCAGCGGCAACCTGACCATCACGGCGGCGATCACCGAAGCGACGTTTCAGTCGGGGAGCGATGATTTTAGTAGTGCGCTAGATCTGACGGGTTACAGCCTGCAGCTGAGTGTCGATGGTGTCGACAGCGGCCTGGTTAATCTGACCGGCAGTTACAGCACGGCGGTCGATCTGGGTGCGGCGATGGAATCGCAAATAAATGCCAGTCTGACGGGGGCCGCGATTACGGTCAGCTACGACAGCGGCAACGATAAATACAGCTTTAGCTCGAATACCCTGGGCAGTTCATCGACCGTTGAGGTCACTGCGGCCAATGCGGCGATCAATGGGCTGGGCATTGCCGTCGAAGCGGGTACGACAGGGGTGGATGATTCCTTCGTCACGCCGCTGGCGACCTCGGGCACCAATACCTACACCTTTGCTTATGATGTTGATGGTGTTTCCGCAGGGTCGGTCGATCTTGAAGGCACCTATACGAATGCTGAGGAGGTGCGTGCGGAGCTTGCGGCCCAGATGAGCGGGGTGACGGTGGCCTATGACTCAACGAGCAATACGTTCAGCTTTACGTCGCTGTCTACCGGCAATAGCTCGGATATAGAGATCACTGCGGTCTCCGGCGAGATGGCGGGCCTGGGTATCGCGACTGCGTCGGGCGTGAGTGGCCGTGATGCGGCGACCACAGCCATCGGCGTCGATGTGTCCGGTACCATCGATGGCGTGGCCGCGTTCGGCGTGGGTCAGGTACTGCTGCCGAAATTGGGGAGTGCCCTGTCGGGGTTGAGTGTACGGATCGCACCGGGGGCCAGTACCGCGACTATTACCCTGTCGCGCGGCTTCTCCAATGAGCTGACGAATGTCCTCGATGAGTTCCTGAAGAAAAATGGTTTAATTGCTGATCGCGAGACGCGGCTGGATAGCCGACTCGAGGATGTTACGGATGATCGCAGCGACCTGGATCGGCGTATGGAATCCCGGTTAGCCGTATTACAGGCGCAATTTCTGGCCATGGAACGGATCGTCGCCAGCCTGAATTCGATCAGCGCTTCACTGGATGGCCTGATCGATCGTCTGCCCTTTACAGCATCTAGCTGATACTTTTAATGGTAAGGAATAACAATGAGTTATAATCTTAAGGCGTTGAAACAGTACAACAGCATCGATATACGTACCTCTATTGATTCGGCCTCGCCACATAAGCTGATCATCATGCTCTTCGACGGCGCCTTGACCGCGATTACCCGGGCCAAGGGCCTGATCGGTCAGAAAGATATGGCTGGCAAGGGGCAGCAGATTCAGAAGGCCAGCGAGATTATGATCGGTCTCAAGAGCTCCCTGGATCTGGAGCAGGGCGGTGAGGTGGCGGCGAATCTAGACGCCCTCTACGACTATATTCTGGGTCGTTTGATGGTCGCCAACCGCCAAGTAGATGTGGAGCCCCTGAATGAAGTCAGCGCCTTACTGACCGAGATTAAAGGCGGCTGGAGCGCGATCCCACCTGAGTTGCAAAAATAAATGTCTGCTGAGCATGTTAAAAAAGCCGGGCTTTGAGTCCGGTTTTTTTTGGCTCTGTTATCGGCTCTGTTCTGGGCGTTGTATTAGTCAGCCGCCCTGTGATCGCAGGCCCCCCCCCCGTTCCCTGTCGTCAAAAGATCGCCTGCAGGCAGGCAGTTGCAGGCTCCTGCAAGCCCACGTCCCTGTGGGTTGGCTCCCACAAGGATGGCTCTCAGGGCGTTCCAAGGGTTATCTCCGTGTCAACATATTGACAATTAATGGCTTTGGACCAATACTCTCTCCCTCTTAGCGTCAATAAATTTTCCTGGGTGCCGGGTATGTCTTCCCCCCTTTCCATTCTTCTTATCGACGATGACCTCGAGCGTTCTCGTGTGCTGCAGTCGCTGTTCGAATACTCGGGGATCGAGTGCCGGGCGCTGGACTTCGTCACCTGGCCGCAGCAGCAGGGACTGTTAACCTCCGAGGTGTCGGCGGTGTTGTTGGGCGATAGCCGTCAGCCGGTGAATCTTGAGCAGCTGTTAAGCCAGCTGCAGGCGCGTGACCCGCATGTGCCGGTGCTGTCTATCTCGGCCTGGGTTGAATCCCAGGCGCTGAGTGCGCCCCTGCGGGGGATGCTGGTGGCCAGGATCTGGCTACCGCTGGATCAGCGTCAGCTGCTCAATGTCCTGCATCAAGCGCAGTTTTACCGCCAGCAGCGCGAGGCGGCCAATGGCCAACTGCAGCTGTGGGAAGACCACAGCAAGCTGTATCACCATCTGCTGGGTACCAGCCTGCCGATGCGGCGAGTGCGGGTGATGATGGCGCAGGTGGCCGATCGTGATGTCAGTGTCATGATCACCGGCGAGTCGGGTACCGGCAAAGAGGTGGTGGCGCGCAATCTTCATAACAGCTCCTCGCGCGCGGGGGGGCCTTTTGTCCCGGTTAACTGCGGTGCTATCCCGCCGGAGCTGCTCGAGAGTGAGCTGTTCGGTCACGAGAAGGGGGCCTTTACCGGCGCGATCTCCACCCGGCATGGCCGCTTCGAACTGGCTAATGGCGGGACCCTATTTCTGGATGAAATCGGTGATATGCCCTTGCCGATGCAGGTCAAGCTGCTGCGGGTCTTGCAGGAACGCTGTTTCGAGCGGGTAGGGGGCAACAAGACCATCGAGGTCGATGTCCGTATTATCGCCGCGACTCATAAAGATCTGGAGTCGATGATTGCCGCAGGGGTCTTTCGCGAAGATCTCTATTACCGCCTGAATGTGTTCCCTATCGAAATGCCGGCATTGCGTGAACGGATGGAGGACCTGCCGTCGTTATTGACCGAGCTGGTAAGCCGCGCCGAGGCCAGTGGCCTGGGACTGATTCAGTTCCACGATAGCGCGCTCCTGTCGCTGTCACGGCATAACTGGGCCGGCAATGTCCGCGAACTGGCCAACCTGGTGGAGCGCTTATCGATCCTGCATCCCAATGCGGTGATCAGTGTGCATGAGTTGCCGCAGAAATTTCGTTATCTGGAGCCCGAAGAGCTGCCATCGCACCTCAAACGCCCGCTGCTGGCGCCGACGATCGATGATCTGGGGGTGGTTGAGTTTGCCTCGGTCAGCGGCTACCTGCCACCGGAAGGTATGGACCTGAAAAAACACCTCGGTGATCTGGAGGGTTCCCTGATCGAACAGGCCTTGAATGAGGCCGATAATATCGTCGCCCGTGCTGCCGAGCTGCTGCAGATCCGGCGCACCACGTTGGTCGAAAAAATGCGCAAGTACGGCATCGTCCGGCAGTAATGCAGTAATGCAGTAATGCAGTAATAGCCGTAATAGTAGTAATGGCGGTAATGGCGGTAATGGCGGTAATGGCAATGATGAAACTGAACAGCCGATGAGTACCGATCTACCCTCGCACCAGGTATCAGCCCTCAGCGCGGCCGACCTTGAGCTGCGCGAGCAGGCGCTGGCCGAGGCGTTCGCGGAGTTTAATCAACTGTCCGACGAGCTGGCTCACTCCTATGCCGCACTGGAGCAGCAGGTCGAGCGACTCAATGTCCGGCTGGAACAGCAGGATAAAGCGCGCGAACACGAGCTGGCAGACAAGGAGCGCATCACCCGGCGTCTGGAAAGCCTGTTGCAGCTACTCCCCGGCGGGGTGATCGTGCTGGACAATCAGGGACGGATTCAGGAGTGCAACGCCGCCGCGATCGAGTTGCTGGGTGAACCGCTTGAGGGCGAACGCTGGAGTGTCGTAATCTCCCGCGGCTTTGCCCCTCGAAGCGATGATGGCCACGAAGTCTCACTTAAAAACGGGCGCCGGGTCAGCCTAGCGACCCGTTCTTTAGAAGGTGAGCCGGGGCAGATCATCCTGTTGACGGATCAGACCGAAACCCGTGAGCTGCAGTCCCGGCTGGGACATTTCCAACGGCTCTCTTTTATGGGCAAGATGATGGCCTCTCTGGCGCATCAGATCCGGACCCCGCTGACGGCGGCGATGCTGTACAGCGCCCATCTGAGCAAGCCCGAACTACGCGACGAGCAACGGATTAAATTCGCCAATAAGGTGCGTGGGCGACTGAATTCGCTGGAAGCGCAGGTGCGCGACATGCTGGTGTTCGCCCGCGGTGAGACCAAACTGACCGACCTGGTAAGCAGCGAGCAGCTGTTTAGCGCCCTGGAGGATGCCCTGGATATGCCGCTGACCCATGCGGACGCCGATGCGGACTGTGTCAACGGCACCCCCGGGGTGCTGCTGCCCTGTAACCAGGAAGCGCTGGTGGGGGCATTGATGAATCTGATCACTAATGCGCTACAAGCGGGTGCGCAGGCGCTGGTGGTGCGCTCGGTCCGGATCGATAAGCACCGCGTGCGCCTGCAGGTAGAAGACTCGGGTCCCGGGATGAATGCGCAGCAGCTGCAGCAGTCACTGGAGCCTTTTTACAGCACCAAGTCTCAGGGTACCGGCTTGGGACTGGCGGTGGCGCAGGTCGTCGCGCGAGCCCACCACGGCGAGTTTTTTATCAACTCGTTGCCGGGCCAGGGTACCGTGGCCGGCTTTATCCTGCCCTATAAAGACCCTGCTGCCTTGTAGCCCGACCCACAGGGACGTGTCTATCTATGAAGGAAATGCAGCAAGTCCGTCGGGAACGGACGCTGCCGACCCACAGGGACGTGTCTATCTATGAAGGAAATGCAGCAAGTCCGTAGGGTACGGACGCTGCCGACAAAATAACAATAAGCTATAGCTCAGGAGTACTCCCATGACCCAAGCCTGTGTGCTGGTCGTAGAAGATGATGCAGAACTGCGTGAGGCGCTGTGCGACACCCTGGATCTGGCCGGATATCGTTTTAAGGCGGTCGATTCGGCTGAGGCGGCGTTGTTATTGCTGCAGGCCGAGACGGTGGATATGGTGGTCAGCGATGTCAATATGGGCGGCATGGACGGGCATGCACTGCTGGCGAAGATCAAGCAGCTCAAGCCCGCGCTACCGGTACTGCTGATTACCGCCTATGGTGCGGTCGACCGGGCCGTCGATGCCATCAGAATGGGGGCGGTGGATTATCTGCTTAAACCCTTCGAACCCGACCAGCTGCTGGCGATCGTCGAGCGTTATGCGGCATCCCGGCTGTTGCTGCGCGGTGGCAGCGAGCCGATTGCGGAATCGGCCTCTGCCAAACAGTTGCTGCAGCTGGCGCGGCGGGTGGCTGCGACCGATTCGACGGTGCTGATTATGGGCGAGAGCGGCACCGGCAAAGAGGTGTTGGCGCAGTATATCCATCGGCACTCGCCACGCGCCGAGATGCCCTTCGTGGCGCTAAACTGTGCGGCGATCCCGGAAAATATGCTCGAAGCGACCCTGTTCGGCCATGAGAAGGGGGCGTTTACCGGTGCCTATGCCAGCATGCCGGGTAAGTTCGAGCAGGCCGATGGCGGTACCCTGTTGCTGGACGAAGTCTCGGAGATGGCTGTCGGCCTGCAGGCCAAGTTGCTGCGGGTGCTGCAGGAGCAGGAGGTGGAGCGGATCGGCGGACGTAAGGTGATTAAGCTTAATGTCCGAGTGCTGGCGACCACCAATCGCGATCTGGCTCAGGAGGTGGCCGAGGGCAAGTTTCGCGAGGATCTCTACTACCGGCTTAATATCTTCCCGCTGCACTGGAGTGCGTTGCGTGAGCGGCCCGAGGATCTGATTCCGCTGGCAGAGCGGCTGCTGCTTAAGCATGCCAGCAAGATGAATCGCGGCGGGGTAGCTCTGGCCGCATCGGCGCACGCGGTCTTGCTGGGCCATGACTGGCCCGGCAATGTGCGCGAGCTGGAAAATGTGATGCAGCGGGCATTGATCCTGCAGCAGGGACCACAGATTGTAGCCGAGGACCTGTGCCTCAATTCGCGGTCGATGCAGGCCTCTACGCTGACGCTGGCTGTTCAGGCGCCCGTCGAGAACGCCGTGCCTCAGCTGGGTGATGATATGCGCCAGCATGAGTATCAGCTGATTATCGATGCGCTGCGGGCTCATCGCGGCAGTCGCAAAGAGGCCTCGGCGCAGCTGGGCATCAGCCCGCGCACCCTGCGTTATAAGTTGGCACAGATGCGCGACAGCGGCATCGATGTCGATGGGCTGCTCAAGGCTTAGACTGTAGGTTAGCCGTCAAGCGCTCCTGCATGGACGGCACTCGCTACGTCCCTGTAGTTCGGGCTTCAGTCTGACTGCTCCTCTTGTTCTTGCTTCTGCTCCTGATCCTGTTCTGTCTCCCCTGCCAGCCGGGTATAGATCTGCTGCCATAAGAGCACCTGGCTTTCGGCGCTGTAGGGGTCGAATTCCAGCAGGTTTAAACAGTCCTGGCGGCAGGCGTCCAATTCTTCGGCGGGGATGCCATCGAGCAAACTCATCAGCGGCTGCAACGGCAGGTCGTTATAGCCGTCCAGGGTGTCGTAAAGCTGATCCAGAGCCCGTTGGGTCTGTTCCAGATCACCACAATACAGCGGTTCGTCGCCACGGTCCTCCTGCAATTCTTCCAGAATAGCCTTGGGGCTGTGGCCATCCCGGAGTAACTGATCGGGGTCTATCTCCAGATGATCGGCTTGTTCCAGCCACTCATCTTCGGGGCGTATCAGGCTGGTCTTAATGCAGCCATCCGCAAGGCTCCAGGAGATGGAGATCGGAAAGGCATCC
>JBLHND010000099.1:0-13468 GCA_047622605.1 Motiliproteus sp.
GGTGCGTAATCGCTCTACCCCAAGCAGCAGCATGATGCTCAAAGAGATTGAAAAGAGGGTAAGTACCAGGGTGAACTTGCGATTAAGCATGCTTTTAAACGCGAGGCTGAGGATGTACATAGCGGTTTTCCTTAGTGCCGGCCGGTATTTTTAAAGGTGCCCGGCGCGGTTAATATCGGCCAGTTGCAGGCTACGATCAAACTGTGATTCCAGTGCTGAATCATGGCTCACAAAGATCAGCGTCGTGCCCTGTTCCGCGCATTCCTTCAGCAGCAGCTGTAGGAAAATGGCTCGCAGATCGGTATCCAGGGCGGAGGTGGGTTCATCGGCAATGATCAACTCAGGACTGCCAAGTAGCGCTCTCGCTGCTGCCACGCGTTGCTGCTGGCCGACACTCAGCTCCGTCACCGGTCGCTGCAAGATCTCGGTATTAAGACCGAGGTGTGCCAGTAAGCGTACGGCTTCCTCCTTGAGGGTGTTGCCAGCCGCTTCGATAGTGTTTTTTCGTCGCTTCGAGAAACGGCAGGGCAAGAGCACGTTGTCGATGACCGACAGATAGGGGATCAGGTTGAATATCTGGAAAATAAAGCCAATATGCTCTGCGCGAAAAGCATCACGCCGTGCGGCGCTCAAGTCATTAAGACGCTGTCCCAGGACGGTGATCTCGCCCTGTTGTGGGGACAACACTCCAGCAATTAAACTCAGCAGGGTGCTCTTGCCGCTGCCGCTACCGCCTTTTATAAAAACGCTTTCGCCCCGTTTTATACGTACTAGCGGCAGCTCCAGCAGCGCCGGGTCTCTTTGGCGCCAGCTGAAGCTGAGATCTTGGATATGGATGGCATCGGTCATCGCGACTACTCTGGTGAGGGGGAGGCCCCAAGAGGCCTCCGGATTAACAGGCTTATTTTAGTTTCAGGGTGTTGCTATCGGCGCTGAGTTCAGCGCCGATAGCGCCTGTCGCGGTGATCGCCTGAGCACGTAAATGCTCGGTACCAGGGAAAAGTTTGAACAGCGCAAGTCGCAACTCGGACAGTTGCCTGGGCTTCGCGCAGTTGAATTTATAAGCTACATCGAAGTCTGCATGATGCTCTTTAGCATGTTCTTCATCATCGTGCCCAGGCTCATCAGCATGCTCCTCATGCTCCTCATGCTCCTCATGCTCCTCATGCTCCTCATGCTCGTCGGCATTGCCTAATAGCGCCGATTGCAGCTCTGCATGGACCAGCACACAGCCGGCCTCGGGGCTGGGGGTGAAAAGCTGCTGGCCATCCCTGAGCAGTGTCGCTGCACGTTCGATCCCAGCGTGTTGCTGTTGATTAGCAGGGGCGTGCTCAAAACCGACGATGTTCATTGCCGGTACCGAAAGCTCGATTAGCAGGCTGTTTTTCTCTGCGGCGACGTTTAATGAACCGCCACCGTGTTGATGTACTTCTTGCTGTCGACGCTCTTGCGCGATCGCAGGTGATATAGCCGCACCGGCAAGCAGCGCCGAAATAACGAGTTGTGTTGTACGCATCCGTGTTCTCCTTATCGAAAAAATGCCTCGCTGCCCCCTTCGAAAAAGTTGGCAGACGATTGTGTTAGTTGCATCTTGCTAGCGATCAGGAGATAGCGGGTGGTCCGCGAGGGTTGATAATGCGGGTATGGGAGGCAATAAAGGATTTTTCTGGGAGTGCCGGCGTGATGGCGCCTGAGAGTACAGGCAGGGCGGCGAGTCCGGCGGAGGGTAGCGGGCAGTTGCTGGTTGCGCTATGGAGGCATAGCTGGCAAACGCTATCGACCTCCAGGGGTTCATCATAATGGCTGTGAACAACCGAGGCTTGCAGCCCCCATAGCAACAAAAACAGCAACGCGAACTGCATAGCTAGTCGATGTTTTGTCTTAGGATCCTTGGTGAACGATCGAACAGACATGCCGTACCTGAGAGGTTAAAGAGTGGCTGTGCACGGGTTCTGATGGTCCAGTGAGAACCCACAATAATGTTATACTATAACAACTAAGACCACTTCAAGGAAACCCCTGCGGTCGGGTTTTGTAGGTCGGCCCTGTAGGTCGGCGTTTTGTGGGTTGAGAGTAGTCCGACAGCACTCGCTCAGCGAACCTCAAAGCCTTCCATAGGCGTCGCGCCCTCGAGCGCTTCCGTTCCGGCTTCCGTTCCGGCTTCCGTTTCGACCTCGACCTCGACTTCGACATCGGCCACATTCGCCAGTTCCGGGCCGATGCTGAGCCAGGTCTCCAGCTGACGCACGGCATTGGCTTCGCCCTGCAACAAGACCTCTACCCGGCCATCATCGAGGTTCCTTACCCAGCCATTAACACCCAGAGAATCGGCCTGCTGTTTGGTCGACTGGCGAAACCAGACCCCCTGTACTCTCCCCGTGATCCACAGGTGTAATCTCAGCTGCTGCATGGTGTTAACGCTCTCTATTAAAAGTGATTTAAGGTTGAGTCGGTGGTTTCGGCTGGCCTGCAGCCGTATCAAACAGTTCGGCCAGGCTTGGCCTCAGCTGCCCGGCGCGATAGGCACGTACCGCCTCCAGAGAGTCCTGGAGCCGCGGTGCCCACGGAGTCTGGGCGTCCTCACTCTGGGCGTCCTTGCCTCGAGAAAGTACGCCATCAGGAAGCCCCCAGTCGACCTGCTGGTTGAACTGCTCCAGGCTGAGATGGTGCAGATCCCGACAGAGCAGATACTGCCCTTGGGTGTTGATGCTCAGAAATCCAGCGCGCTTGAGTTCGCTCAGATAACGGCTCAGCAGTAGCACCGATAACCCCGGTAATCGCTGTGCCAGCTCGCCCTCGTACAGGCCGGTACCGCGTTGCTGCGCGCGCCATAGGTGCTCCAGCACGCATAAGCCCCAATAAAACGGCGGGGCATCAATACCGCGTCGGTCGGTATCATAGGTGCTCAGGCAACGTACAAACTGCGCGCCCAGTAACACGATCAGCCAGGAGATATAGATCCAGGCCAGGAACAGGGGGACCGCCGCAAACGCGCCATAAATCAGCTCATACGAGGGTGACAGCGAGACAAAGAGCGCGAAGCCCCGTTTAGCGGCCTCAAACAGCAGCGCACTGATAACCCCGCCAGCGAGCGCATGGCGGCTGGGGACCTGGCAGTTGGGCACCGCCGCGTACAGCAGCGTAAAGGCGGCGCTACTGAGCACCAGCGGCAGCAGCGCCAGCAGTCGTGCCTTGCTGCCGATCACCGTATCCAGCAGGGGGAGCGAAGTCACGTAAGAGGTGAGTACAAACCCCAAGCCCAACAACAGAGGGCCCAGGCTCAATACCGCCCAGTACAGTAAGAAGCTGGGCAGGCCACGGCGTGGTTCGCGTATCTGCCAGATCCGGTTGAAGGTTTTTTCGACGCTCTTGAGCATCATATAGGCGGTGACCACTAGAAAGGCGATACCGACACCGGTCAGGCTGAGTGCCTGGCCGGCGAAGCCTGACAGGTATTCTTTAACCTGAATCCCAGTGCTGGGGACAAAGTTATCGAAGATCAGGCTCTCAAGCTGAGGCCCCACATCCTGAAAGGTGGGGATCGAGGAGAGCATGGCGTAAGTCACCATCATCATCGGGACCACCGCAAACAGCGTGGTATAGGTCATCGCCGCGGCATTCAGGGCACCCTGGTTGGCACTAAATTGCTGCCATAGGTGGCGAAGGAAGCCGATCAGGGTCTGATAGGAGAGAGGGGGAGAGGGGAGTTTCATCGGCTGACAGTGTACCTCATCGCTTTGTTTACCCTGTGAGTTACCACGCTCTTTACCACATTGAGTTACCACATGAGTTACCACATGTGTTACCGCGTGAGTTACCACATGAGTTACCACATGAGTTACCACATGAGTTACCGCGTGAGTATCCACGTTATTTACCACGGCATCTACCACGCTCTTTACCACGGCAAGGCAGCACTATTTACCAGGTGCATACAAATCGCGCCTTGTTACCGCTATGACAACGGTTAGAATAGCCCGATCGGTTCGATAACCCTAAATTAACCATGATAGGACAAGGTATGAGCACTATCACCCTGTACCATAACCCGCGCTGCTCCAAGTCGCGGCAGGCATTGCTTCTGTTACAGGAACAGGGCCAGGAGCCCGATATTCGTCTCTATCTGGATAGTCCGCCCAGCCATGAGGAGCTGAGCAGGCTGCTGAGTCAGCTTGGCATGACGCCACGCCAGTTGTTGCGTCGCGGGGAACAGGAGTACAAGGACCAAGATCTGGGCAACGGCGAACTCAGCGATGCGGCACTGATCGCAGCCCTGGTGCAATTTCCGCGGTTGCTGGAGCGCCCGATCGCCATCCGTGGTGACAGGGCCGTGATAGGCCGACCTCCTGAAAACGTGCTGGAGCTGCTGTGATGGCCGTTGCCAAGCCCTACGTCCTGGTGCTGTACTACAGCCGTCACGGTGCCACCGCTAAGATGGCCCAGCACCTGGCCCGCGGGATCGAAGCGGTGTCGGGTATCGAGGCCCGGTTACGGACCGTGCCGGCGGTATCGCCGGACACTGAGGCCAGTCAGCCTGAAATTCCGGAGCAGGGCGCGGTCTATTGCAGCGCTGAAGACCTGCGCCACTGCGCCGGCTTGTTGCTGGGATCGCCGACCCGGTTCGGTAATATGGCGGCTGCGCTTAAATATTTTATCGACGGCACCAGCAGCCTCTGGACTAACGGCGCGCTGATCGACAAGCCAGCGGGCGTCTTCAGCTCTACGGCCAGCCTGCATGGCGGCCAGGAGAGCACCCTGCTGAGCATGATGCTGCCACTGCTGCACCATGGCATGGTGATCGCGGGGATTCCCTACTCAGAGGCGGGGCTTTTTAATACCGACGCGGGTGGCACCCCTTACGGTGCGACCCATGTGGCGGGCAGCGACGGTCAGCGTTCACTGACCGATATAGAGTTGCAGCTCTGCCGCGCTCAGGGCCAGCGCATAGCGACCCTGGCCCTTAAATTGACCAGAGACACAGACTGATGGCGATGATCAAAAACACCCTCTCCAGTGCGCAGCTAACCCAGCGGGTCAGGCTCAGCGCGCTGGCCACCCGCGTGCAACTGCTGGGGCTGATCCTGGTGTTCGCACTCTGGACCTTCTGGATCAATCCGCCGCAAGGCGCCAATCCGCTGGTGATCTGGCTGGTGCAAGCGGCGCTGTTGCTGGCCTTTGTGCCTAGCGTTTTTAAAGGAGGGAGCCGCCCCCATATCTGGCTCTGCTTTGTTATCCTGCTGTATTTCTGCTTCGGCACGGTCTATGCCATGGGCGGTAGTACCCTGGGTTTGCTGATGGCGCTGCTGAGCAGTGGCTTGTTCTGCACCTCGATGCTGTATGCGCGCTGGAATAGTACCCTCAGCGGAGTGCTTAGGGATCAACAAGCCGACAGCGATACGGCTTGATCGCTTGCCGTTAAGCCCTCCATGTCGACTCTGCTGCCAGCCACTCGTGCACCAGGGCTATTCAGTGCACCAGGTCTATTCAGCGCACCAGGTCTATTCAGCGCACCAGGGCTCACTAGCTCATCACGACTTCAGGAAACTATGTTAAACAGCGATAGTGGCATGCGCCTTAATAAATACATCAGCGATTCGGGTTTCTGCTCCCGGCGCGAGGCCGATAAACTGATCGAGCAGCGCCAGGTCAGGATCAACGGCAAACCGGTTGAACTGGGGACCCGGGTCAGCGCGGAGGATGAGGTTCGAGTGGATGGACGGCTGATTAAGGCCAGTGCCGTCAATAAGTCAGACCGCATCTATATCGTGTATAACAAGCCGATCGGTATTACCTGCACCACCGAGGTTAACGTCAAGGGTAATATCGTCGATGCGATCGGTCATCGGCAGCGTATCTTTCCGATAGGCCGGCTCGATAAGCCCTCCGAGGGGCTGATTTTCCTGACCAGCGACGGTGATATCGTTAACAAGATCCTGCGCGCCGAAAACGCCCACGATAAAGAGTACATCGTCAGTGTCGACAAGCCGGTCAGCCAGCATTTTATCGACAAGCTGTGCAACGGTATCCCTATCCTGGATACGGTGACCGAACCCTGCAAGGCGCATATGACGGGTCGGTCCGAGTTTAATATAGTGCTTACTCAGGGGCTTAATCGCCAGATCAGACGCATGTGTGAGTTCCTAGGTTACAACGTTACCAAGCTCAAACGGGTGCGGATCATGTCGGTGTCTCTGGGTAAACTCAAGCCTGGCCAGTGGCGTGACCTGAGCCCTAAAGAACTGGAGCAGCTGAATAGCGCCGTGTCCGGATCGCAAAAAACGGCAGCCCCCTTAGCCGCAATAAAAAGCCCTGCAAACAAAGCCCCAACAAAGAAAGCCCCAACAAACAAAGCCCCTGTTGATAGTCGCAGCAGAACAGCTGGTAAGGCTGTTACCAAGGCCCCTGCGAGCAACAAGACCAAGCGGCAGGCGCCAGCGGGGCAGCAAAAACCCAAGCCCGCAATTAGGGGAAAGGCGCCACGCGCTGAGGCGCGTTCCAAGCCCGCCAGCAAAGGCCGGCCGGCATCAAGGCCACAGAAAAGATAATTCGTGATACTGTCCGCCGGATTATCGGTATAGACTTGTCTCTGATCTTCAACCCGCAATCGAATCGACGTTGTAACTATGAACAAACGTAAAAAAATCACTCAAATTCTGGTTAAAAAAGCCAAACGTGCCAACGAGAAAAATATACTCAGCAACAAACCCCGCTATATCGCTAAGGCCGACAGGGAACCCGTCCCTGTCGAAGCCAGCAGCGAGGACTAAAAATTAAAAAGGGGTCAGATCTTCATAGTGCGCCTGAGGATCAGGTCTTATGACCCCTTTTTAGTGGCCCCTGTTTAGGATTAGTCTATTAGTTCTGTCGTGACCAGCTCTGAGCAGCCGCAGCATTTACCTTCGATCAGCACTCTTTTACCCTCGGCATACTCAGCCGGGTCTCTCATGCCAAGATCGGCTTGCTGGCATTTGTTGCACCAGGTCTGGGTCAGAAAATCCTGTTGTTCTTCCTTCGAACGGCTGAAGAAATTACGTGTGGTGCGTTCCGTTGTTGGTTCCATAGTTAAAGCCGTGGTTGTAGGTTAAGTTGAAGGGTGAGTGGGTCGTTATAGGTTGTGCGGGTGGTCGTAGGTTGAATCTTGATGTCGGCAGTGACAGGCTGCATCCCGGTCTGTAAGAAGAGCACCTCGATTTACCAGTCCAACAATTGCTTTACAAAGGGGATGGTGACCTTGCGTTTGGCCGATAGTGAGGCCTTATCCAGTTGATCCAGGAGCCTGAACAGTTCACTGGTCTGACGCGGACTGCGGTTGAAAATAAAGTGTGCAACCTCCTCACTCAGGTCGATGCCGCGATCACGGGCGCGGGCCCGTAATGCGGCCAGCTTACCGCCATCATCCAGCGCCTGGATGCGTAATACCATGCCCCAGCTCAGTCGCGAGGCCAGATCCGGCAAGGCAACCTGCAGCCGTCTGGGGGGCGCGTCGGCGGCGATCAGCAGATCACTACCGGTATCACGCATCCGGTTAAACAGATGAAACAGGGCTTCTTCCCATTCGGGCAGGCCAGCCACCTGCTGCAGCTGATCGATACAGACCAGATCCAGGCTTTCCAATCCATCAAGCAGTTCCGGCCCCTGAAGCTTAAACTGGTCCAGGGGTAGATAAAACCCACTGCGCTGATAGCGCCCGGCACGGTGACAGGCGGCCTGCAGCAGATGCGAGCAGCCAGCACCGGACTCGCCCCAGAGATAGACGAAGGGTTCGCCCACACCCTGAGCAATACCCTCAACGGCCTGCACTGCCAGATCGTTATGATGACAATAGAAGTTCTCCAGTGTCGCATCATCACGCAAGCCAACACTGAGGGTTAGCTGGCGGGGTTGCTGAGGGTGGTTCAGATTTTTAGACACTAAAGTTAAAATCCCGGGTTAGCTGACGCGGTTGCTGACTGTTATTACTGACCGTAGTTACTGACCGTAGTTACTGATCGTAGTTGCTGAGAGTGGTTCATGTTTTCAGACACTAGCATTCAATTCAACTCAAATCCCGGATTAGTTGATGAGTTAGTTGATGAGGTTGCTGATGAGGTTGCTGAGAGGGGTGCAGATGTCAGGCAATTCAATCCACCTGAAATATAACCCCGGATTAATAGTGCGCCTGGTTTATGCATGGGGTGCGGTGTTATCGAAGGGCGGTGGCACGTGGGTCGTTTCGCTTGCCGGCCGTGCGGCACTGTATAGCGCGCTGTCGCGATAACCCTGGTGAAGATGGCGCAGTAGCACCATCACGACCGCCGCGACCGGCAGCGCCAGGAGCACCCCGGCAAAGCCAAACAGCTGACCGCCGGCCATGATCGCAAAGATCACCGCCACCGGATGCAGGCCGATCTTATCGCCCACCAGTACCGGTGTCAGCAGTACCCCCTCCAGCACCTGGCCAGCTATAAATACCACTGCGACCAACAGCAGGTAGTACGGCTCGTTGAACTGCAGCATGGTGGCGATCAGGGACGCGCCTATGCCTATAATAAAGCCCATGTAAGGGACGATGCTGGCAAGCCCTGCGATAACCCCGAGGATCAGCGCCAGATCCAGCCCGATTAATCCCAGTCCGATACCATAGAAGCACCCCAGGCAGAGCATCACCCATAGCTGGCCCTTGATAAACGCCCCTAGCACCTCATCGCACTCTCTGGCCCAGCGGCTGACCCGAGGCTCCAGGCTGCGCGGTAGCATGACCCGGAGCTGCTCGATCATGCGATCCCAGTCGCGGAGCATATAGAACGCCACCACCGGGATCAGGGTCAGGTTGATCACCCAGCTGACCACCACCAGGCCCGAGCGTGAGGCCTGCCCCAGGAGTTGCGTCAACAGGTCTCCTCCGGTACGCCAGTTATCCATCAGGATCTGGCGTAGCCTGTCCAGCTCCAGCGCAGACAGGTCCAGTCCGATAACCTGCTCCAGCCAGGGAATCAACACCTGTTTAAGCCAGTCAAAAAGAAGGGGTATCTGATCGATCAGATTTTCAATTTGGCGACCCAGCTGAGGAAGTAGCCATAGCAGGATCAATACCAGGCTCAGGGTCAGGCCGGCGAAGACCACGACCACCGAGACCACTCTCGACAGCCCGGCACGTTCAAGCCGATCGGCCAGCGGATCGCCCATATAGGCCAATAGCAGGCCCGTCAGGAACGGAAAGAGTATGGGTGCCAGCAGGTAGAAGAGCCCGGCGATCATCAGCGTCAGGCAGAGTACAAACCAGCGTTGGGAATCGGTCATCAAAACTCCTACAGTAAAGAGGCTTAATAGTAAGGTGGACTAGATCCGAGACCGTTTACCGCTGCCAGCTATAATTGAGCTGGCCTTGCGGGCTCTGGGCGTTATCGGTGCTATTGAGGGAGTGTGGGGGGCGTGCTTTGAGGTGTTTGTTAAGCCCGATCGCGCCGCGTAGCTGGCTGGCCGCCCCCTCGATCTGCAGCTGTAACAGCAGCCGGTCATCATCGAGGTTCTTTAACTTTATCCCCGTCACCGCAGGCAACTCCTGTAGGTATCGAGTGACCTGGAAATAGTCGTCGATCGAGGTCAGGGCATCGATCTCCAGCAGTAGCGAGCCCGGATCCTGCTCACCGACAGGGCCTATGAAACTGGCGAATAGCCGGTCGGCAGCCAGGTCGACCGCGTTGCTGAGATGCGCGTCAAGCCCTGTTCCCCGGCCTTTAAAATTTTGGATATCGCCTGGCGCCTTGATGAGTAGCCACTGACTCAGCCAGGCTCCTCGGGTATCACGATAGAGGCGCCCGACTAGGACTGAATCCGCCTGATAACGATTCGATGCCTGGGTGATGGCCTCGTTGAAAAACCCCCAGCCATCGCTGATCGACAGTGCTTGCTGGTCTTCAATATCCAGTAGCGGGCGAAACAGGGGGACGCCGCGCTCGCGTGCACGTTGCTTCATCGCGGAAAAGACCGGGTCTTCATCGCGGCCTAAAAACTCGCGCTGTCCGTCCCGCTCCTCCAGTAACCAGACTAGGACCCCTGGTCGAAGTGCGCCCAGCGGGCGCAAGCCGGCATCGGCCAGTAATTGATTGACGAGGCTGGGCTCGAAATCGATGGTAAGCCGATGCGCCAGCACCTCGTTGCCACCTGAGGTGGCCAGGGGCCGTCGAGTGTTCTGATAGCTGAAGCGCTGGATGTAGCGGCTCGAGTCCGCAAGGGCCGCCGTGATCGAGGGTTGTTCGATGCTATCCCTGCGGCCGCTGACCTTGATCAGCACCTGCTGCAACGCCCGGCTGACCAGTTCGGGATCGACCCGTACCGACTGCTCGGCCACCAGCAGTTCGGCGGTGTACAGCTCTGCGACCCTTGAGGCCTGGGCATTGGTAAACAACAGCAGCCACACCAGCAGGCTTCTCAGTCCGATCTTAAGTACAACGCTCATCTGCATGCGTGATCTCACACTAACTCCTGGATAGATTGCGGTGATTGCTATCGAATAGCCTGACGGCGGCGATAGCCTAAACCCTGTCGCTATAGCTACCGGTTACCCTAGTCATTCCGACAGCATAAACCATGGCGCGACCAAGCCAAAGCGACCTCTGCACTAACGCTGAGAAAAAGCTGCGCCTTTTTACCCTCCAGAAGATGACCGCATCGGGGTCAAACTGCTAGAATACGCGGCTTAAATTTGTGGCACTGCCAGACAGGTTCGGAACTCCTATGACCCATTCCACCGATTCAATCAGTTATAAAGATGCAGGCGTCGATATCGATGCCGGTAATGCGCTGGTCGAGCGCATCAAAGGCGTCGCCAAGAGTACTCGCCGTCCCGAAGTTATGGCCGGCCTGGGTGGTTTTGGCGCACTCTGTGAGTTGCCAGCCGGCTACAAGCAACCCGTACTGGTTTCTGGCACGGACGGCGTGGGCACCAAGCTGCGGGTGGCGATGACCCTGAACAAGCATGACAAGATCGGCATCGATCTGGTGGCCATGTGTGTCAACGATCTGATCGTCTCCGGTGCCGAGCCGCTGTTCTTTCTGGACTACTACGCCACCGGCAAGCTGAATGTCGACATCGCCACCGATGTCGTCACCGGCATTGGCGAAGGCTGCTTGCTGGCCGGTTGCTCCCTGGTCGGTGGTGAGACTGCCGAGATGCCGGGCATGTATGAAGGCGAAGATTACGATCTGGCCGGATTCTGTGTCGGCGTGGTCGAGAAGTCCGAGATCATCGATGGCTCCAAGGTTCAGGTCGGCGATGTGCTGATCGGACTGCCCTCATCGGGCCCGCACTCGAATGGCTACTCACTGATCCGCAAGATCATCGAGGTGCGTGGCGCCGACATCAACGCGCCCTTCGGCGACGGCACCGAGGGTAACAAGACCCTGGGTGATGCCCTGCTTAAGCCGACCCGCATCTATGTAAAGCCGCTGTTGAAGCTGATTCGCAACTCCCAGGTTCATGCACTGTCTCATATCACCGGCGGTGGCTTGCTGGAAAACATCCCCCGAGTGCTGCCTAAGAACGCCAAGGCGATCATCGATACTAAAAGCTGGCAGCGGCCTGAGATTTTCAACTGGCTGCAACAGCAGGGTAATGTCAATGAGGAGGAGATGCACCGCACCCTCAACTGCGGCATCGGCATGGTGCTGGTCGTACCGGCGGCAACCGCCGACGAGGCTATCGCCATCCTCAAGGCAGAAGGAGAGGAGGCGATACTGATCGGCCATATCCAGGCTGCCGCGGCTGATGAAGAGCAGATCGAACTCCTAGGTCTGGACGGCTGATGACTAGCGATCTTAAGATTCAATCCCCGTCTGAGGCCGCAGTAGCCTCAGAGCCCGAGACCAAGCCTCGCATCCTGGTGCTAATCTCTGGCAGCGGCTCCAACCTGCAGGCGATCATCGATGCGGTCGCGGCCGAGCAGATTGATGCGGTCATCAGTGCGGTTATCAGCAACCGTCCCGATGTTCAGGGCTTGCAGCGTGCGCGTGATGCCGGCATCGAAGCCATTTGCCTCGACCATAAGAGCTACAGCAGCCGTGAAGTCTTTGAGGCCGAGCTAATTCATCAGATCGATGCTATTCAGCCCGACCTGATCGTACTGGCCGGTTTTATGCGGATACTCACACCAGACTTTACTCGGCGTTACGAAGGACGAATGTTGAACATTCATCCGTCGTTGTTGCCCAAGTATCGCGGACTGAGGACCCACCTGCGAGCGATCCAGGAGGGCGATTCAGAACACGGCGTGACCGTGCATTTCGTGACCGAGGAGCTGGATGGCGGCCCGCTGGTCATGCAGGCGATCATCGCGATAGAACCTGATGATAATCCGCTGGCGCTGGCCGAGCGTGTCCTGGTTCAGGAACACATCATCTATCCGCTGGCGATAAAATGGTTCACCGAAGGTCGCCTGACCTACCGCAATGGCTGTGCCCTGATGGACGGTCAGCCACTACCGGAAACCGGCTGTCAGTTGGATAGCCGTAGCTGAGGAATATCGACATGCGGCCAGGGTCAGGGTTTAAAGCATTCAAAGCATTAAACCTGCTGCTAACCCTGGTTCTGGCGCCGCTGCTGGCGTCGCCCTCGGTGGCCGGTGGCGAGCCGATCCTGAAGGATGCGCTAGCAGCGCCCACTATCCAGGCGCTCTCAACGCCTTCCACGACCCTCGCTATTCCCAAGATCGCCACGCAACCGCAACCGCCACTGACGCCCTTTAAGGCCTACTACCAGGCCCAGTTTGACCTGGGTGTCAGTGTCTCGGGAGAGGCGTCTCGCGAGCTTAGTGCGCTGGCAGACGGGCAGTGGCGGCTATCGATGAAAGCCAGCGCCCTGATGGCCAAAATTGAGGAGAGCAGCCGCTTCGAGTTCCACCAACAACAGCTGCGCCCTCTGGAATACCGCTACCAGCGCAAAATCTTTACTAACAACAAGGAGCGTCGGCAGCGGTTTGACTGGTCGCAGGGGACCCTGGCGAGTACCTATAAAGACCAGACTCGAGTGCTGCAGATTCCACAGCCCACCTACGATAATATCAGCTATCAGCTGCAGCTCTGGCGGGATCTCAAGGCGGGCCTGACCACGATGAGTTACAGCATCGCTGACGGAGATCACCTCAAGACCCTCGCGTTTGTCCGGGTCGGCGAAGAGCGCATCGACACTCCGGCAGGCCGGTTCGAGACGATCAAAGTGAGGCGAGACCGGGGCGAGGGCAGTGACCGCACGACCCGGCTCTGGTTTGCCAAGAATCTCGAGCACGTTATCGTCAAGCTCGAACAGATCGAAACCGATGGTAAGGAATACGTGTTGTTGCTGGAACGCCTTGAGACGCCTGACTAGCATGGCCGTACTCGAACTCAGCGCACCCTGGCAGCTTAAGTTTACTCGCAGAAAAGGTTCGATCGCCCTGCGGATAGAGGCCGATCTGGTTAAGGTGCTCGCCCCCCAGGGCACTCCGATTCGCGC
>JBLHND010000100.1:0-13402 GCA_047622605.1 Motiliproteus sp.
TCACTGGTACTCGATTCATGCGGTATCTATTATGATTCGACTAAACCCAGCGATCTGGAACAACTACTATCAACTCACTCTTTCCCTGAGGATCTGTTAAAGCGTGCGGCTAGGGTTAGACAAAGACTGATCGAACTCAATCTATCCAAATACAATGTTGGTAACACCAGGCTGCTTGATCTACCCAAAAACAGAGCAATTATACTCGTTCCCGGTCAGGTCGAAACTGATGCCTCGATCTCCATGGGGTCTCCTGTTATCCGGACCAATCTGGCACTGCTGCAGGCCGTTCGTCATGCCAATTCCGATGCTTACATCATCTACAAACCGCACCCGGATGTGCTGAGCGGCGCACGTATCGGCGAACTGCCGCATAGCCTGCCCGCACTCTACGATCTGCTGGTCACCGAGATCGGAATGCCGGCATTGCTGAGACAGGTTGACGAAGTCCATACCCTGAGTTCGCTGACCGGCTTCGAGGCGCTGCTACGATCGCTTAGAGTAGTGACCTATGGGATGCCGTTTTATGCTGGCTGGGGGCTGACTTCAGACAAACTAACCTGTGAACGCCGCACCCGCACCCTGAGCCTGGATCAGTTGGTCGCTGCGACCCTGGTCCTTTACCCCACCTATGTGGAGCCGGATAGCGGCCAGATCTGCAATGTAGAAACCATTATCGAGCTGATCGCTCAGCGCCGTAGCCGCATACAGGGACCGTCTTTAAGGACGCGGCTGTATCGGCTTTACAGGAATCTATTTGAGGGACGGGTGTGAGCGAGTGGGTTGAAAAAACGTTGGGCTAAAGCCCAACCTACAATGTCCTTGTGGGTCGGACTTTATTCCGCCTGAGAACTTATTAATTAAAAAACGACCTCCTTCGAATGCTATTCTGATAGCGGCTCTAACGTTAACATCTCTGTTGTTAAGCGATAACGTTCAATAGAAGGAACTGATATGCCTACGATTAGTGAGTTCTTTGGGATAGTTATCAGAATATACTATGACGATCATAACCCGCCTCACTTTCATGCCTATTATGGAGAATATGAAGCTATTTTTTCTATTCAGACCATGGATATGATGGAGGGTCAATTGCCTAAACGAGCCAAGGCACTCGTTGCCGAATGGGCTCTTGAACATAGGCAGGAGCTCAGTAACGATTGGGAATTAGCAGCGCAGCATCAACCCCTTAACAAAATAGAACCGTTGGAGTAAAGGTTATGCGCCGTATCATCCGAGTAGAAACTCAACCAGACTATGTATTAGCACTGGTGTTTGATGATGGTACCCAGGGTCAGGTATCAATCGCAGATCGCCTGTTCGGGCCGATGTTTGAGCCTCTCAAAGACCCCCTGTTTTTTGCACAAGCCAAAGTAGATAAATTTGGCGCCGTCTGCTGGCCAAATAATGCGGATCTTGCCCCTGATGCCTTATACAAAACAATTACTTCTCATTGAAAATCATAGCCCGAGTGGATAAGGCACTTGCTGGACCTCTGTCAGCCGCTGAAGGCTCCTGCAACAGCGGCATTTTCCTAATAGAGAGACACGTCCCTGTGGGTTGGACTTTATATCGAAGCCACCGGCGGTCTGGTGCTCAAACACCCGGGCCTGACGCCGCTGCGCTACAATACCGGACCGCAAACCCTGCTCAACCCGTTTTTTATCGTCTGCGCCAACATTCAACCCGCCTGGTCTGAAGGCTTGCTGTCGGAATGAAGATGCTATGCTGAATCTACCTTAGGACGTCGCTGATCTTCTTATGCACAGCACTCGACCCCCTCAAAAAATCATCCTTATAACCGGCGCCTCGGGCGCTATCGGTGGCGCACTGGCGCTGGAGTATGCGGCGGACGCCACGCTGCTGATTCTGCATGGCCGCAATCGGCAGCGGCTCGAGACACTGGCCGCACGTTGCCAGCAACGAGGTGCCCGAACCCGCTGTGACAGCTTTGACCTGCGCGATACCGGGCAACTCCAGGCCTGGGCTGCCGAGCTCTGTTCCTCCACGCCACCGGACTTGCTGATCGCCAATGCGGGGATCAATATCAACAGCGGCGCGAATCACTCCGGTGAGCGCTGGAAGGAGATGGAGGCGCTGCTCGATCTGAATATCAAAGCGACTCTGGCGCTGGTCAGCACGGTGGCGGACACGATGCGCCGGCGCGGTGCCGGCCAGATCGCGATTATCAGCTCGCTGGCAGCCTATTACGGCCTGCCGGTAACCCCGAGCTACAGTGCCAGCAAGGCCGCCGTCAAAGCCTACGGCGAGGGTCTGAGGGGCTGGCTGGCCCCAGATAACGTTGGCGTGACTGTGGTGATGCCCGGCTATGTGGCCTCGCCGATGAGCCAGGCGATGCCCGGTCCTAAACCGCTGCTCTGGTCGCCCGAACGCGCTGCACGGGTGATCCGCAAGGGGTTGGATCACAATCGGGCGCGGATCAGCTTTCCCTTTCCGCTGAACTTCGGCAGCTGGTGGCTCGCGGTACTGCCGTCGGCACTGTCACAGCGGATTCTCAAACTGCTTAACTATGCTGCTTAATCCTGATGATCGATCACCGATTACTTATCCTGATAGGCTTACCGCTGTTGCTGGGCATGCTGGCATTGGTCGCCACGGAGCAGGGACTGGCGCCCAGACCGCTGCAACTCTGGCAGCGCGCTGGCAAAGCGGTCTGCCTGCATCTCGGTAGCTGGCTGCTGCTGTTCGCCCTGCTGCTGGCACTGACCCAGCGCCCCTGGTTTACGATGGCGACGGTCTGTGGCGTGCAGCTATTTCTGGTGTTGGTCAACAACGTCAAATTCGATACGCTTAAAGAACCGTTTCTGCTCCAGGACTTTGAGTATTTCTGGGATATGCTCAGGCACCCGCGACTCTATCTGCCCTTCTTCGGTATCTGGCGCTGCCTGCTGTCGAGCCTGGGTGCCCTGGCGCTGGTCTCGAGCGGACTGCTGCTCGAACCTACTCTCGGGTCCGCTCTCGAGAGCCCAGTCTCGGGGTCGTTCTGGATCATCATTGCCGCCCTGCTGTTGCTCGCACTGGGGCTGCTTCGGTACGGCTTGCGACTGCCCTTTGCCAACCGCTTTGAGCCTGAGGCCGATTTCAAGACCCTGGGGCAGATCGCTTTTTTCTGGATCTATGCTCGGGCTCTGCGGCGTGCACCCGCCATCGATACCCGCTCAAGCCCTTTCCGGCTGGCAGCCAAGGCGGTCGTACCCCAGGCGCTGCCCAATCTGGTGGTGGTGCAGAGTGAATCTTTTTTCGATCCGCGCCCGCTCAGCCCGCTGATCAAGGACTCGGTGCTCGCCAACTATGACCGGGTCAAAGCGCAATCGCTCAGCCACGGTCGCCTGAGCGTACCGGCCTGGGGCGCTAATACGGTGCGCACCGAATGTGGATTTTTGACCGGCCTGCCCCCCGCTGCACTCGGAATCCATGCGTTTAACCCCTACCGTCAGCTCGCCAGGCAGCAGGTCCCTAATCTGGCCGGCTATCTGCGTGCCCGGGGTTACCGAACGCTCTGTATCCACCCCTATAGCGCCAGATTTTACCTGCGCGACCAGGTGTTCCCCAGGCTCGGGTTCGATCAGTTTATCGATATTACCCAGTTCACGGCCGCTCAGAAAAAGGGCCAGTACACCGGGGATGCGGCGGTTGCCGAAAAAGTGTCTGAGCTGCTTGAGAATGCGGCCGCAGAACCCGACTCTAAGCCGCTGTTTATTTTTGTGATCACTATGGAGAATCACGGCCCGCTGCATCTGGAAAAACCCGATCCCGGTGTGGTCGAACAGTTCTGCCGGCAGCCGCTGCCCCCGGGCTGCGATGATCTGGCCGTGTATCTGGGGCATATCCGCAGTGCCGATCGAATGCTGGCGCAGCTGACCGGGACCCTCAGCCGTAACCCCCGCGAGGGGGTCCTGTGCTGGTACGGCGATCATCTGCCTATCATGCCGGGGGTCTATCCTGCTCTGCAGCCGGTGGATGGCCGCACCGAGTATCTGATCTGGCGCAGCGGCGAGTCCGGGTTGAAACCACAGCAACAGGACCTGGCGGTGGATCAACTGGCGGCGCAGCTGCTGCGCTAACCTCGACCACAGAATCCCTGTTAGCAATCTCACCTACGGCCTGAGTCTGGGCCAGGAGGGCATCCAACGGTGATTGCGGCATTTCCAGCCGACGACAGCAGTTCGCCACCCCCAATTCGATCCCTTCGCGGCTCCAATAGCCCCCGTTTATCTGGGTCGTATGCAGTACCACATTGCGAAAACTGCGGTACAGCGCTCTATCCGGCGGCGACAGGTTAGTCCAGAAACGGTCTAAACCGCCCTGGTAGGTCAGTCCCGGCATCGCATAGATCGCATCACCTAGTGCAATCGTGGGGCATTGATGGACCAGGGCGGAGGTGCCTACTGAACTATTAACCGTGATCACCCCCAGGGTCTTAGCGAGCAGGGTCGGCAGATGGCCGCTCTCCAGATAGAGAATCCTCCCCTCAACGTTAAGTCTGCGCTGCAGCCGTCTGATCCAATCCGCATAATCGATAAGGCCAGTATCCAGCGGATGATTCTTGATCACCAGCCGGGTATTTTCCGGCGCATGCCGGACGAAGGATTCGATCACCGTCTTGATGAGCCAGGGGACACCACGAAAACGACTGTGTTGCTGGATCTGGCTGTCACTGCTGACCTGGAGCGGTAACAGGTAATAGGATTGCTGACGGCTAAACAACCGCTCCAGCGCCTTCTTGTCACGCCGTTCATAATAGGGCAGCTTGGTAAAACGTCGCGCCCAGCCAAACATCTCTATGGCAGCATTATGCGGTCGGTGACTGCGGTAGCCGTTAAACAGCAGTGGATTGATCAGATTAGGGAGATGGTAACCCAGCTCATGCAGTGCCAGGAGATACAGCGGATTGACGACAGTGTCACCATCACCGTAATCGGGTACCTGCTTGCCAGCGGCCCTGTACCACTGCGGATCTTTGGGTAAACGCGAGTAGCCGTTAACACCGCCCTCCTCCAGGGTGATCCAGTTGGGTCGAAAATAACCCTCTTCGAGCACATGCACACGCGCACCAAAGCGTTTAGCAACGGCTATAGAAACGCGATTAACCGGTCGAACATCCCCCAGCATCACTATATCGGTAAAACCATAGTCCCGGAATTTTTGCTCCAAAAAATCGGGCAGCGCCGCAACCGGCTCTCGAAAGTTCCAGGCCGGTCGTCCCCACCAGTAGACCGCATCGCCGACATTGAAATTGATGCGGTAGACCTGATGCTCGGCAGCTCTTAGCCGATCCCCCAAACGGGCACAGAAGGGGTTGGTATAGCCCTGCAAAAACAAAAATTTTCGCTTGCTGGGCTGCTCTGGATTGGCGTTCACAGGCTGTCCCAGAATTGCTTCAGCGCATCCAGGCTGAGGTCGATCTGTTGTTCGGTATGGTCGCAGGACAGGAAGAAGCGCAACCGAGCGGCTTTTTCAGGCACTGCGGGATATAAAATAGGCTGCACATTGATGTCCTGCTTAAACAGCGCCTCAGACGCCTGAGCCGCTTTCAGCGAGCTGCCGGTGATGATCGGAATAATCGCCAGACCACAGCAGTCACCGGTATCAAAGCCCAGCGCCCGGGCCCGCTTAAGGAAGTAGCAGGAACGCTGGCGCAGCCGCTCGACTCGCTCAGGCTCCTGTTTAAGCAGGGTTAAGGCCGCTAATGAGGGGGCGGCCACCTGTGCCGGAATGCCGACGCTGTAAAGAAAGCCCGGGGCCAGAAACTTGAGGTGTTCGACCAGCGCGGACTCCCCGGCGATATAGCCACCACAGCCGGCCAGGGTCTTACTCAGGGTACCCATCCAGATATCCACAGCGGCCCCCTCGAGTCCGAAATGCTCGCGAACCCCCTGGCCCGTCGGCCCCATCACCCCATAGGAGTGCGCCTCATCGACCATCAGAAAGGTCTTGTAGCGCTGTTTAAGCGCGACGATCCGAGGCAGATCCGGGGTGTCGCCATCCATGCTGTAGAGCCCCTCGACCACAATCAGCACCCGCTCAAACTGGTGCCTTGACTGCGACAGACACTGTTCCAGCTCATCAATATTATTGTGGGCGAACGGCAGCCGCTTGGCACCCGATAATTGTGCACCTACCAAGGAACTGTTATGGATCAGCTCATCGTGGAGAATCAGGTCTTTGGGGCCGAACAGGTGGCCGATGGTGGACACATTGGTGGCATGCCCGCTCACGAACACCACCGCATCATCGACGCCGTAGGTGTCGGCCAGAGCCTTTTCCAGCTCGCGATGAATCGGCCGTTCCCCGGCCACCGGACGACTGGCCGAGACTGAGGTGCCGTAGCGATCCACCGCCTCCTTGGCGGCCTGATTCACCAACGGGTGGCCCGAGAGCCCTAGGTAGTTGTAGCTGGCGTAGTTGATACACTCGCGGCCGTCGATCCGAGTCGTCGCACCGGCAACGCCCTGGTGGACTCGAAAGAATGGACTGCTGACCCCGAACTGCGCGGCGCCCCGAGCCAGGAGCCGCACCTGCTGGTAGCCGGCCAGTTGATCAAAACGACAGAACTTATCGGGGATAACATGCTCGGACTTGAGCGGTTTTAACGCGGTTATCGCCGATCGATCCAGCCGCTTCAACTTCTGCTCCAGTACGTGCTGAATCAGTTTCTGCTTGAGGGTGCTGCTCAGGCCTTTGGTGGTCATATCAGTGATCCTGCTTTTTTTCAGCCCCAGTCCGCAAAGGTTCAGACTGAGCCTCCAGCTGCTTTCTACCCTGGTCATCGACGCCGTGCTGACTGATAGCCTGCTGCAACTGATCGGCCTCAGCGCTGTCGGTGCCCGTATCGGTAGCGACAGCACCACCTTTCAACTGGGCGATCAGATAATCCGCCAGCTTGACCAGCGTAGGGGCATCACTGAGTACCATCACCGGGATAGTGACCCCGAAGCGGGTCTCGATCGCCACCATCAGCTCCACCCCCATCAGCGAATCGAGCCCTATATCATAGACCGAGCGCTGCAGATCGATCCTGTCGGCGGGAATCAATAATATCCGGCTCAGGTCATGCGCCAGCATCTCAGAGACGGTCTGGGTCAGCTCGGCGTCTGAGAGTTCTGCCAGCAGCCGCTCTATATCCAGAGGCTCCTCATCGCCACTCTCGGTCTCCTGAGCCGCCAGCGCCAGCTCGCGGAACTTGGGACTCTCGGCGCTGGGCAGAAAGCGTCGCAGCGCGGACCACTCCAGCTCCATCACCCCAAGGCTGGGGCTCTTGGCCAGGATCATCTGCTCGAGTACCTCGAGCGCCACCGTCGAGCTGAGTGCATCGCCACCCGTGCGGTTCTGGAGCGCCTCCTTGATCTTCTCATTACGGGCCAGAAAGCCCACATCATCGATCGCTCCCCAGCGTGCACAGGTCACCGGCAGACCCAGATAGCGACGCCGCGCCGCCAGCGCTTCAAGCCAATGATTGGCGGCAACATAGGCGCTCTGACCGGGATTACCCAGCAGCGTGGTCGCCGAGGAGAACAGCACGAAGAGTTCCAGGTCATCCTCAAGCGTCAGCTCATGCAGATGCTGGGCACCGAGAATCTTCGGTGCCAACACCCGCTCGAGCTGCGCGCGGGTCAGATTGCTCACCAAACTGTCGTCGATCACCGCCGCGGCATGAATAATTCCTTTTAGCGGAGCCCGTTGCTGGCGGCACGCCTGCAGCAGTAACTGCAACGCAGCCTTGTCGGTAACATCACAGGCAGCGGCATAGACGCGCACACCGCCGAGCTGCAACTCCTTGACCGCCGCCCGAGCCTCCTCGGTAACCGGACCACTGCGACTGATCAGAATCAACTGGCGCGCGCCCTTCTCGACCAGCCAGCGTGCGCTGCGTAAGCCAAAGCCGGCCAGACCACCGGTCACCAGATAGCTGGCATCAGGATCCAGCTGCAGCGCTGATTGTGGTACGACGCGGGCCAGATCCGGAGTGCGGATCAGCTGTTGATAGGTCACCACCACCTTGCCGATCTGCCGGGCCTGCTGCATATAGCGGAAAGCGTCCTCGACGTTATTGGCATCAAAACAGCGGTACGGCAGCGGATGCAGAACCCCCTGTTCGAACAGCGCCATCACCTCGGTAAACAACCGCCGGGTCAGCGCCGGACACTCCTGCATCACCTGATCCGAATCGATACCGAAATAACTAATATTGTTACGGAACGGCCGCAGGCCTATATGGGTGTTTTCATAGAAGTCGCGCTTGCCCAGCTCCAGGAAGCGTCCCAGGGGTTTCAACACCCGCAGGTTGCGGTTGATCGCCTCGCCTGCCAGCGAGTTCAGTACCACATCGACACCGCGACCCTCGCTAGATTCTGCCAGGATCTGTTCGGCAAAATCGAGCGCGCGCGAATCGTAGATATGTTCAACCCCCAGTAAGCGCAGGGCGTCGCGTTTCTCATCGGAACCTGCCGTGGCATACACTTCGGCTCCCAGCCACTGCGCCACCTGAACCGCCGCGATACCCACGCCCCCCGCTGCCCCGTGAATCAGCACCTTCTCACCGGATTGCAGCCGTGCCAGGTGATGCAGCGCATAGTAGACGGTGAAGAAGGTACAGGGGATGGTCGCCGCCGCTTCGAAACCTATATGCGCAGGAATCGAGGTGACCGCCTGAGGTCGGGTCAGCACCCGGCTGCTGAAGCTCGCAGGCCCAAAACCGACCACCGCATCACCCACCTTGAAATCAGCAATGCTGGCACCGATCCGAGTGACGGTACCGGAAAATTCCAGACCCAGGGTGGCGCCGGCAAAGCCGTTCTCGATCGCCTCGTCCGACAGCAGCCCCAGGGTATACATCACATCACGAAAATTGAGCCCGGTAGCACGCACTTCGACCTCGATCTCATCGGGTTTGGGGGCTTGATAGGGATGAGCCTCCCAGCGCAGGTTGCGCAGCTGCCCGGGCAGGGGAAAGCCCAAGCGCAGAATCGGCGGCTGGTCGGTGCCAGCAGACTGCGGTTCAGAGGCCTGCTGCTGGGGCGCTGTTTCAGTGCGCAGCCGGGGCGCATAACGCTCGCCAGCAGCCCCTATCACCAGTTCGTTTTCGGTGCCTGGTGCCAGCAACTCCTGCAGCAGGGCTGCGGCTGGAATATTTCCGGTCATCGTCGCTTCTGTCAGGACGCTAGGAAGATCCACCAGCCGGACATCCAGGCTGCTGGCTTCGTTCATCAGGGTCCGCCCGAAGCCCCAGAGCACCGCATCGGCGGGCGTCGCCGAGCCCAGCCCGGCATCGCTGGCCAGTGACGCCTGATCATTGCTGAAGATCTCACCCACCCCAACCGTCAATAGCCAGCAGCGTGGAGAGAGTCCCCGCTGCTCGCAGAAGGTAAAGATCTGCGTGGCCAGGGCGCAACGGCGAGCCTGGCTCGCCAACGTCTCGAGCGCGGCTATATCAGCCAGATGCAGTAGATGCGCATACTCGCGGCCAAGCAGGCTGTCGAGCGCCTGGTTATCCGTCGCCAGGGTAATATCGACTCCCTGACCGGCACCCCGCAACGCCGTCTCCAGCAAGGTCGCCAGCGCTCTGGAGGCAGGAGTCTCACTGCAGAGCAGCAACCAGCGCTCCGTAACCCTAAACTCAGCACCCACCGTCGCAACGACGCCAGGCATGGCAAGGGGCGCACGCGCAGACAACAGATAGTTGCCGACGCCCTCAGCACCCAGCGTATACATCTCAGGACCCATAAAACCCTGCTCGATCAGCAGCGCGCACCATAGCTCCAGGCTGGGCGCAGGAGAGAGTGCAGGCGAGAGTGCAGGCGAGAGCGCCTTCACATCCACATCAGCGGCCCACCACTGGGGGACTACCCCCAGAGCAAGATCCATCCAGGCCGCGCGATGCTGGCCAATAAACAGCAGCGCGGCGGCGGGAGCGAGTTGCTGTTTGAGCAGTATCAGCATCTGCCGTCCCTGAGCCAGCGAGTAGCCGCTCAGGTTAACCAGTACCAGCTGCTGCTTAACCCCGCAATCCGCGCCCTGCTGCAATGACTGTACCTGCAACAGAGGCAAACGCTGCCGTAGTCGCGCAGCCTGATCGACCTGCCCCTGGAACTCGGCAACCATCGTGTAATCACACAGCCTGTTGTCGATCAAACCACCGAGCTGCTCGGCTAAACCCAAGCCGGCGCTCGAGACATCCAGCACGCTCAGGCGCTGCCCTGCGGGCAACTGGCGGACCTGGGTGTCGATTAACAGGCTCAGCTGCCGGGCTAATACCTGGATACCCTCATCGCCCAGAATACGGGCGCTGAGTGCAGCATAAAGATCAGGTCCCACACCCAGAGCCTGGATATCATAGTCACCGCGCAGAATGGCCTCCAGATGCAAACCTGCGCGTCCGGCCGGCAGCATCAGGGAAAAATACTCTGGATAGTCTTGCATCAGGGTGTTCCAGATCAGATCGGCTGAAAACGACTCCGCAGCGCCTCCTAACCGCCAACCCTGCGCATCGTCCAGCAACATTCCCTGCGCCACGCCTTCGCGTAGCAGGTGATTAAGTAATCCGGCCACCTCGGGTTGCTGTTCGGCTAACGTCTCGATCTGAACCCGGTGCAACCGCCCAGCGGCATCGGCGAGACGCCCCAGGGTTTCTCGTATGACCGCAGTCTCAAAACTGTCCAACAGCGGCTCTACCTCGTCGGTGTAGCGACTAGTTCTGGTCTCGGTAACCCAGCACTGACTGATCTGTTCCAAGGTTTGTACAAAGAGCGCACCCTCTATGCCTGGCCGCGCCTCTGCGATGCCCGGTGCCACCGCTTGCACAGCGCCAGGCACGGGGGTCAGATGGTAATCGAGATAATTCAGATAATTGGCCCGGTTCTTCTGTAGCCGGATCGCCTTAAAACGCACCTCGGTGACGCTTGCGATGCAGAGACCCTCGGCCGTAAAGAGTGAAAAATCGGCGCTCATCGAATGCGGTGCCCGTCGCAGAATGCGTGCCTGGGCATAGCGTGGTAGCCCCGCGCCCCTACGCAGATGAATCCGTTCCATGCGAATCGGGATATAGGCCAACCCCGAATGCTGGCTAAGCGCCTCCTGTAACAACGGGAAGGCTAACTGGAAGGCACCATCGAGCAGCGCCGGATGGAGAAGAAAATGACCGCTATCGGGAGACAGCAGTGGCTCGGAATCGAATTCCCCGAGGGCGACATTTCCCTCAACCCAACCTCGGCTAAGAACGGCAAAGGCCTGGCCATAATTAAGGCCGATACTCTGGGTCAGCAGTCGATGCTGTTCGCGGCTAAAATCGGGTTCCCGGTCAGGGAGGGCTATCAGTGTTTGCCGCAGAACCAGACCGCTGGGCTGTTGCATCAGTCGCGCCCGAACATGTTCGGCCCAGGGATCGGCACTGGCCAGGCTACGGCTAGTAACCGACACCCGGCCATCGTCCTCACGAATGGCCACCCGGACCACCTTGGTCAGTTCTGTGAGCAGCAGCGGAGCCTGGATCTCTAGAGCTTCGATCTCGACAAAGCATTCCTCGGGCTGCCACTGATTCGCCGCCGCCAGCAGCAATTCGGTAAAACCGGCACCGGGAAACACCGGGCTGTCACCGACGCGATGGTCGGCCAACCAGGGGTAACGCGCGGTATCCAGCGCTCCCTCCCAGGTCCACGGGTGCTGCGGTAGACGATAGCCCAGCAGGGGATGTACAAAATGACGGTGCAGCAGGCCATAGGATTCACTCGTCACCGGTCGTGTCATCTTTTCACGCTGCCAGGGGTAACCCGGCAGCAGCACCCGCTGGCCCGCGACAGGAAACCAGGCGCTCAGATCACAGTCCGCACCCGCCAGCCAGATAGCGCCCAGGGTCTGTTCCAGCACCTGCGCAGAATCCTGGTTACGAGACAGGGTCGCCAGCACTTGCCCCTCCTGAGCGGCATCCCTCAGCATCTCATTAAGATAGCCGCGTAGCACCGGATGTCCGCCGATCTCGACAAAGAGGTTAGAGCCCTGCTGTATAAGCCCGCTTATGGCGGCTTGAAATAGCACCGGCTTGCGGATGTTGTGCCACCAGTACTCTGCATCGAGCTGCGGCCCCTCCAGCGGGCTGGCGAACACGGTGGAGATAAAGGGGATCGCCGTATCCAAGGGCCGTATCTGTGCCAGGTCCGCCCTCAAACCCGCCTCGATCGGGTCCATAATCGCACTGTGAAACGCGTAATCGAGATCGAGGCGTTTAAAGCGCACCTGTCGTTGCTGCAGCACAGTTTCCAGGATGGACAGTTGCCCGGGATCTCCTGCCAGCGTGGTCCCGCGTAAGCTATTGACACCCGCTAGGCTCAGCGCATCAAAACGGGAATCTGCGAGCAACGGCTCCATCTCCTCGGCACCCAGACTCACCGCAGTCATCTGCCCCTGCCCCTGGGTGAGGCTCTGATAACGGCTGCGGTGAAAAATAACACGGACCGCATCCTCCAGCGTCAGCGCGCCGCTGGCCCAGGCCGCAGCCACCTCCCCGACGCTATGGCCGATAACAGCCACCGGCCGCACGCCCTGCGCCCGCAGCACCTCGGTAATCCCTACCTGAAGCGCGAACAGTGCCGGCTGGACGATCTCGGTACGTACTAGGCGATCGCTGCCATTATTGCCCAGCAACTCCTGCAGCAATGAAAAATCGGCGAGTCGTTGAAAATAACCGTCGACCCTCTCGACCGCCGTCCTGAACACCTCGGAGGATTCGAGCAAGCCCTTACCCATGGCCTGCCACTGACAGCCATTGCCGGAATAGACAAACACCGGCCCCCTGGCCCGAGCCAGCCGCTGGCCCGTCACAGGAGCCATAGCCGTAGCAGTAGCAGTAGCAGTAGCAGTAGCCATAGTCGCCGCATCGGCGCTAGCACTGCCGTGCTCGGCGTCGATAAGACGGTCCAGCGACGCGCATGCTTGTTGCGTATTGGATGCAAAAAAAACCGCGCCCTGACGGTGCTGCTCACGCCTGTATCTGGACGTATAGGCGATGTCGTACAAAGAGTGCTGCGGATGTTGCTGCAGATAGCCGAGCAGATTAACGGCAGCCGCGTGTAAGGCGCCCGCATCGGCACCCGATACAAACAGCGGCACCCGCGACTGAGCCGCGTGACCCTCTACCGGCTTACGAGGCTCTGCTAGACTCTGCAAAATCACATGGGCATTGGCACCTCCAAAACCAAAAGAGTTAACGCCAATGGTCAACACGCCCTCGGCGGGTAACGGATAGTGCTCGGTCACTACCCGAATATTCCAATCGGCAAACAAAATCTTCGGATTTAGCGTGTTAATACCTATAGTGGCAGGTACACAGCGATGTTTAAGGCTATAGATCGCCTTAACCAGCCCGGCCGCGCCCGAGGCTGTTTCCAGA
>JBLHND010000101.1:0-13395 GCA_047622605.1 Motiliproteus sp.
TTTACTACGATCTCCGGCTAATGCTGAACATTTGAACAAGTCTATTGCTCAATATAAAAATAGCTCAGTTACTCAGCGCGATTTGATCGATGAGTAACAGACAATTTTCCTGGACGGACGAAGCCTGGGCTGACTATATTTATTGGCAAAGTCAGGATAAAAAAACCTAAAACGGATCAATAAACTCATAAATGATAGCAAGCGCTCTCCATTTGAGGGTATAGGAAAACCCGAGGCTCTCAAGGAAAATCTGTCAGGTTTTTGGTCTCGCCGTATTGATGAGACAAATCGGTTGGTATACGCCGTCGATGATTCAGCATTGACGATTATTTCGTGCAGGCACTACTATTAATAATAGGAAACCTGAGACCAGGTCTTTCATCATATGCACAATGAAAAACCATATATGACCCCCCATTATTCCTAACATATGCACAGGAGCACCCATGTCAGCGATCGCCAATACCCCCAAACCTCCCTATTTTGCTGTAATTTTCACGTCTACACGGACAGCAGGTGATCAGGGTTACGCACCGATGGCAGCCAGGATGGTTGAACTTGCAGAGCAACAACCAGGTTTTTTGGGTATAGAATCAGCAAGAGAAGAAGTGGGTATAACGGTTTCTTACTGGGCAGATCTGGATTCGATCAAAAACTGGAAAGCGAACGCTGAGCACCTGGAAGCCCAAAAAACGGGGCGTGAGTCCTGGTACGCGTCTTTTAAGGTTCGTATTTCGAGAGTAGAACGAGATTACGGCATTTAACAAATAACGGGACGCCTGAGATTGTCGCGGTTTTTCCCCGACAATATAAAACAGTCATCAATACTGCTAATCTAGGTGCTGGCTTTTAAGATGCAGAGCAATCTGGAGAGTAATCATAATGATCGGAAAGTATAAGGGTTCTTGCTTGTGTGGTGGCGTCACATTCAGTGCCGATGGCTTTAGTGATCAAGCCGCAAATTGTCATTGCACCAAGTGTCGTAAATTTCATGGCGCGGCTTTTGGTACGCTAGTTGGAATCAACGGCCTAACGTGGTCGTCGGGAAAGGAGCTGCTCAAGCATTTCACTGCTCAAAACCAGAGTATTCGAACTTTTTGTAATACCTGTGGTACGAGCCTGGGATTTCGTGTGAAAGGCGCCTCACTCGAAGAAATAGAATTGGCAATAGCTACATTTGATGACGATATACCAGTAAAAATTGACGCCCAGATATATACCGATTACAAAGCTAACTGGTGCCAGCTACAGAGTAACTTACCTGCATTTGCTGAGGACCGAAAAGTTTAATCACCAACGCTGCTAAGCCTCATCGGTAATTTGTAAGGATACAGAAATCATGAAATATCAGAACCACATCGAGCCCGAAAACTGTTCCGGCATGGACGATATTCGCATCGAAATCGATACTATGGATCGTGACAGCTACTTTGACAACTACCGCTATCCTGGGTAAGCGTTTCAATTATGTGGAAGCCGCGTCGAAACTCAAGACCTCAGAGACCTCTGTTCGTGCGCCAGAGCGTTTTAAATCGATGCTGGAGCAGCGCAGGGTCTGGGCCACAGCTGCAGGCTTAAGTCCTGATGCTATAGAGAAAATATATCGCGATTTGGTTAATTACTTTATCAGTGAAGATATGGCTAAATGGCAAACAGAGTCAGCAGAGATATAAAATTTCATGTTGAGTTATAAAAAGGAGCTCCTGCTTATGCAGTCAGTGATACAGGACGAGGCGACAGGCTGTGGCATAGCGACGGTCGCAAACATCCTGGGCAAGTCCTATGCGGAAATGAAACACTGTGCCAACGCTATGGGTATCTATGCCGCCGATAAATCGCTCTGGTCTGATACGCAATATGTCAGACGCCTGCTGGCGGCTTTTGAGGTGAGTACCGCGGAATTTGAGCAGCCCTTCGACTCCTGGGGCGAGTTACCTGACCTCGCCCTGCTGGCCATCAAGCATCATCAAGTAGAGGGCATAAATTTCTGGCACTGGGTCGTCTTTAAGAGAGCAGCTGCCTTGGCTGTTGTTCTCGACTCTGCCAGCTATCTTCAAGAAAACGTACGTACAGACTTTGATGCGATGCAGCCCAAATGGTTTATCGAGGTTAAGGGACGCTGAGGAGCTCTGTAGAAGACCCCATTTGCGGAGAATAACTTAATTATAGTCCGCGTTTTATGCGGATATTAGCCTTGTCGATGGGGCGTCCAACAGGGAAAAGGGGACGGAAAAAGGGGACAGATTTATTTATACACAGTCCCCTTTAATCTCAATCAAATAAATCTGTCCCCTTTAATCTCTCTTACGCGATAACACTACCCATGATCACCGATGCGCCAACGCGGTCTCGGCCTCATTACCGCTAGCAGCGATGCGCTGCTGCTCCTCATCCAGCACCTGCTGGGGGAACTGGCTCATAAAGCAGCAGCAGACGCCTTCGCCGATCATGGTCCTGGGCCCCAACGGGTGCGCGATCCGCTTATAGACCCCATGCGAATGCCCCGGGCTCTGAGCCTGCTGGTGTTCATGACTGTGTTCATGACTGTGTTTATGACGGTGTGCAGGGCTGTGCTCATGGCTGGATACGTGGTTATGAGCGTGGTTATGAGCGTGGTTATGAGCAGGATCGTGCGGCTGCGCCTGATCATCCGCCTCTGAAAATTCGGCATGATGATGGTGCACGGCCACCTCACCGGCGGCCAGGCGGCGCTTGAAGGAGTCCATCAGCGTTGCCGGTGCAGCGCTGCCCTCGATGCCCTCCATAATGTCCCGCAGTCGAGTCTCGAAGGCATCGATGACCTTAGGATGATCGTTCAGGTATCCAGCCTTTACGAACTCGACCTCGGGGTTCGCAGCCGCAACCCGGTCGATATAGCCATAGATCCGCTTGATCAGGCGACCGGTAAACAAGAAATAGGGGGCAACTACTATGCGTTGGTAGCCCAGTTTAAGCAGCTGTTCTAGACCGACCCCGACCGAGGGGTAGGTGACCCCGGAATAGACCGTATCGGCCCAGCCAAAGCCCATATTCTCGCTGACGATACGGGTCAGCTTGGCAGCTTCCGCATTGGCCGCAGTGTCTGAGGTGCCCCGCCCGACGACCACCAGCAGAGTATCGTACAGGTTCTCGGGGGGCTGCTCGGGATCCAGCCCGAGCGATGCATAGATCCGCGCCTGGAAGGCGTCGATCATGCTCTGCTGCAGACCCAGCTCCTGGCCGTAGCTGACCTTTATCTCCGGGTGCTGCGCCTGGAAGGTGGACAGGACCGAGGGAATATCATTCCTGGCGTGGGTGGCGGCAAACAGCATGCCGGGTACGGCGTAGATCTCTTCGACCCCCTGGCTGACCAGGGCATTGAGCCCCTTGTGGATAGTGGGGGCCGAGAATTCGAGAAACCCGTACTCCACCGGCATTTCTGGAAAGCGTTGTCTTAATCCGGCCGCGACTCGGCCAAATTCGCGCTCCGCATCCTTGTCACGACTACCGTGACCGCACACCATAATACCTTGCTTCAACACTGTTGTTGCTCCTATAGGTGGTAAGTTGTCTGTTGTTTAAGGCTGTTAACGGTTTTCTTGTTGCTGATCGATATCCAGCAGCAACGCCTGCAAGGCATCGGCATACTCGCCGGGTTGCCGCCATAGCCCGCGCTGAGTCGCCTCCAATAACCGTTCGGCCATCTCCTCCAACGCGCTGGGGTTATGCTGCTGCAGGAACGCCTGGTTCTGCGGATCGAACACTAGGGCATCCGCCACCTTTCGGTATTGATAGTCGGCGATCAGGTTGGTGGTCGCATCATAGGCAAACAGATAATCAACACTGGCCGCCATCTCGAACGCACCCTTATAGCCGTGCTCCCGCATCCCCTGGATCCATTTCGGGTTCAGCACTCGAGTACGTATCACTCGGTTAAGCTCCTCTTTGAGGGTGCGGACTTTGGGCACCTGCGGATTGGAGTGGTCATTGTGATACACCACCGGCGCCTGACCGCTGTACACCGTGACGGCGTTGGTCATGCCGCCCTGGAACTGGTAATAATCATCGGAATCGAGGATATCGTGCTCACGGTTATCCTGGTTATGCACCACCGCCTCCAGCTGTGACAGCCGGTGTTCAAAGGCCTGGGGGGCGGCCACCCCGTCGTCTTGGTTGCCGTAGGCGTAACCGCCCCAGTTCAGATAGGCCTCGGCCAAGTCACTGGCCTCTTCCCAGCAGCGCTCATCGATCAGCCCTTGCAAGCCTGCTCCATAAGCGCCGGGCTTACTGCCGAAGACCCGGTAACTGGCCTGGCGTGCGGCCTCAGCGACGCCCACGCCTTGGCCGATCAGCTGCTGCTGGCGGGCCTGTATATGGGCCTGAATAGTATTGCTATTACCCGGTTCATCCAGGATCGCCAGCGCCAGTATCGCGGCATCGTAAAGCGTCATCACATTCGGGAAGGCATCGCGGAACAGCCCCGACACCCGCAGGGTGACATCGACGCGCGGGCGGCCCAACTGAAAAGCCGGGATGATCTCGAAGTCGACCACCCGCTGGGATCCCGTCGCCCAGACCGGACGCACCCCCATCAATGCGAAGGCCTGGGCGATATCATCACCCCCGGTGCGCATGGTGGCGGTGCCCCAGACCGATAAACCCAGCTGCTCGGGGTAGTCGCCCTGCTCCTGCAGATGCCGCTCCAGCAGCGCCTGCGCCGAGAGTTGACCGAGCGCCCAGGCCGCCGGCGTCGGGATCGAGCGGTTGTCGACCGAGAAGAAATTACGCCCGGTCGGCAGGGTATCCAGCCGACCCCGGGTCGGGGCACCGCTGGGCCCGGGCGGGACGAAGCGGCCACGGAGCCCCCCCAGTAACGAGCCGATCTCAAGTGTGGCACTCTGCAGCAACGCCTGATGAATGCTGTCGCGGGCATAGCGCAGCAGGGCACGGGTGTTGGCGAAGGCCAATCCTGCAGACAAGCCGCTATCAGAGTCGCCAGCAACCATCAGCGCGAGCGCAGCTATATCCCCGCCCTCCAGCACGTAGCGCCGAATCCAGGCCTGGGCCAGCAACTCCAAGCGTTCGCGGGTATCGGCCTGGGTGCGCCAGGGCGCATCGCTGACCGCGACCAGCAGCGCCGGTTTCAGACCGAGCCAGGGCTGATTACTGGCCGCCAGCGGATCGAAGGATTGCAGTTCGACGCTCAGGCCCAGGTCGTCGCTCAGGGTATGCAGAATCCCCTGGCTGTGGGCATCCTTGCCGCGGGGCAGGCGCAACAAGGCCACCAGGGTATCGGTCAGTTTCTCCACCTCGGGCAACGCTCCCAGGATATGCAAGCCATGCCGAATCTGGGCTTCCTTGATATCACAGAGGTAGGCATCCAGCTCGGCCAGCAGCGTAGCGTCGTCGTTATCGCTGCTGGCACTGCTGCCGCTTTCCTCCGTCGACAGGCTGGCGGCACTGCTAGCCAACTCGTCCAGCACATTGGAGTCGCGCACCTGGATGAGGATCTGCTCGCGCAGCCACGCCTCACGACGGCTGTCCATTCCCAGCGCCTGATAATACTCATCCACCAGCGCTTCCAACTCGGCCAGCTCACCGTAACTCTCGGCCCGGGTCATCGGCGGCATCAGATGATCGATAATCACCGCCTGGGTGCGGCGCTTGGCCTGGGCACCCTCCCCCGGATCGTTGACGATAAAGGGGTAGAAATGCGGCAGCGGTCCCAGGGCGATATCCGGCCAGCAGCTGTCGGACAGCGCGCTGCCCTTACCCGGCAGCCATTCTAGGTTGCCATGCTTGCCCACATGGACGATCGCATCGATCTGATAGCAGTGCCGTAACCAGAAATAGAACGCCAGGTAGTTATGCGGCGGCACCAGATCCGGGTCATGGTAGTTGGCCGCCAGGTCACTATTGAAGCCCCGTGCCGGCTGGATCCCGACAAAGGTTTCACCGATGCGGATCCCGGACAGCATCAGCCGCCCGTTGCGGCATTTACTGTCCTGCTCCGGCGTGCCCCAACGCTCGGTTACCGCTTGCTGACAGGCAGTCGGCAGCTGGCGAAAATAGCCCAGGTACTCATTGATCTCCAGACTCTGCCAGCAGGGTAGCTGCTGCAGAGTATCGGGGTTGTTGGTCACCGCCCCCTGCAGCCGCTGAATCAACGCATCGCCGCTTTCTGGCAAGGTATTAGCGGGAATGCTCTTAGCGTGCAAGGACGGGGCAGACAGCTCGCCCAGCGGATAACCCGCGGCTGCCATGGCCTGGAGGATATTAAGACAGGAGGCCGGTGTATCCAGGCCTACGCCATTGCCGATGCGACCGTCTTTGGTCGGGTAGTTGGCCAGCACCAGGGCAATACGTTTGTCGGCGTTATTCTTGCCGGCCAGGGCGGCGTAGCGTGCCGCCAGCTCCACCACGAAGCCTGCCCGCTCGGGTTGCAGGGCATAGCGCACCACCCCGATCTGGCAGCGCCGATCGTAGTGGCTCTCGGCCTTAAAGCTGACCGCTCGAGTAATCACTCGGCCATCCATCTCGGGCAGCACCACCTGCATGGCGATATCGCGGCTGCGTAATCCCTGGCTGTATTGACGCCAATCGGCCTCGGTACTGCTGGACAGCACCAACTGCAGCACTGGAATCGAGCGATTAAAGGGCGAAAAGAACGCCGTCGGCGCGGAGGATAACTCAGGGCTGGCCACCGTATTGCTGGCAAAGCCGGTGGTATTGAGGATCAGCGTGGCGCGGGTCTCAGTCACGAGCGCATTGACCAGCGTCATCGATTCCGCATCCTTGAGCGATGCCACCGCGATCGGCAGCGGATTCAGGCGCTGGCGCTCGAGTTCTGCAATCAGGCCATCGAACATGGCGGTATTGGCGCTCTGCAGGTGGCTGCGATAAAACAGCAGCACACACACCGGCCGCGCTTCGGTGCCCTTGCCATCGCCATCTCCATCGCAATTGCGTTGCCAGCGAGCCCGCCACTCGGCCAGGGTTGCCTGGCCCCGTTCGGCCGCCGGGTCACCGCTGCCGTCCGCCGCAGGCATATACATCAGGCAGCGCGGCAGACTGCGCGGCTCAGCCCAGCGCTCGGGCCGCGCCAGATAGCGCGCCCCCAGAAACAGCAGCAACTGCCGGCTGTTATCGATCCCGCCCTGACGCAGGAAGCGCCAGACCCGCAGACTCTCCTCCTCAACCACCGTAGAGGCGGCGAACAGCTCGGGATCCGGAGCGTCGTCACCGGGCACCAGGATCAGCTGCCGGCGCCTATCCGCTGCCGCCCAGGCCTGGAGTCGTTCGACGCCATAGGGCCAGTAACCTCGCCCACCCAGCAGCGACACCACCACCACTCGAGCCTGACTCAGCACCTTATGCTCATAAAGATCGTAGGCGGCGGGTTTGAGCAGCTGCATCCAGTTGGCCAGCCGCACACTCGGGAAATCGGCCGCTAACCCCTGGATGCCCGCCGCCAATGCCGCCAGGGTGCTGTCGGCGGCCGAGAGGATAATAATATCCGCCGCCGACTGCTCCAGATCCACGATCCCCTGTTCATCGACGAAGCCACCGGGCTGGGATGCTAACAAGTGCATGTAATAGAACCTCTATCCGTGTCTGTATAAGCGCTGTATTTAGACCCGCGCGGTTGCTAACGCGGCCTTAATCACCGACTCTTCGATGCCCTTGCCGATAAAGACCAGCTGGGTGACGCGGGGTTCAGCGGGCGCCCAGGGACGATCGAAGTAGCGGTCCAGCCGCTGCCCCACCGCCTGGAGCACCTGGCGCATCGGCTTGCCGGGCAAGGCGACAAAGCCCTTGGCACGGTAGATATTGAAATCAATCAGCAGACTCTTGAGGACCCGCTGCAGCTGGTCGCCATCCACTTCGCCCAGGCTGATCACGAACGAATCGAAGTGGTCATGGGCATGCTCATGATGGCTGTCGTGGGCATGATGGCGGTCGTGGTGATTGTGAACCTCGCCGATACGGGTCTCGGCCGCAGCATCCAATCCCAACAGCTGGTCCAGCCGGGCCTCACCATGGCTGATATAGAGCGTCTTGACCGCGCTGGGCACACGGGCGGAAATCACTCGCTGCACTCGAGCACGCTCGGCGTCATCCAGCAGATCATTCTTGCTGACCACCACCAGATCGGCGGCACTGAGCTGATCGTCCAGCAGTTCCTGCAGGCTGGGATCGTGGTCCAGCCCCTCATCGGCTAACCGCTGCGCCTCCACCTGTTGCGGATCCTCGGCAAAGCGACCGGCGGCCACGGCGGGCCCGTCGATCAGGGTGATCACCGCATCGACGGTGAAATACTCTCTGATCCCCGGCCAATTGAACGCCTGCACCAACGGCTTAGGCAGGGCCAGGCCACTGGTCTCGATCAGGATATGGTCAATATCGGCACGGCGCTCCACCAGCTCCAGCATCACCGGCAGAAACTCCTCCTCGACGGTACAGCAGATACAGCCGTTGGCCAGTTCGTAGAGCCTGCCCACCCCGACTCTCCCCTCTGAACCTCCCTCTGAACCTCCCTCTGAACCTCCCTCTGAACCTGCCTCTGTGCCTGCCTCTGTGCCTGTTTCTTCACAGTCCAATGGACAGCTGCGCAGCAGCTCGGCATCGATATCCAGCGCACCAAACTCGTTGACGATCACCGCGATGCGCTTGCCAGCCGCCTGGCTGATAACATTAGCGAGCAGGGTCGTCTTGCCGCTACCCAGAAAACCGGTGACTACCGTGGTCGGTATCTTTGTTAATTGCATGGTGGGTTCCTTGGTTCTTTAGTAAAAACTGATTAAATTCATATTCTTGAAATAATAAATCATCAATTATGGAGTGTTTGTTCCAAGAGACGCCGTCAATACATCCCTGTAGGCTTCACTTTGGCTTCCCTGCCAAAGAGACTCTTTCCACAAACACTCCATAATCGATCTGAGAGTCTGAGGTCGGAGGTCGGAGTTCAGCGTTTCACCGTTCGCGGCTCTGCGGGTTTGACCTTGGGCCGATACAGATGCGCCTGATCCGGGTCATAGAGGTAAGAGTCGGCAAAATCATCGGTATTGAGCACCTGGCCCACCAGAATCAGCGCGGTGCGGGTGAATTTTTTGGCTCGCACCTTGGCGACGATATCCTTCAGGGTGCCGCTGACCTTGTCCTGGTCGGGCCAGGAAGTGCGATAGCAGACGGCCACCGGGCAGTCTTCGCCATAATGGGGCAGCAGCTCCTCGACGATCTTGTGGATCCGGGTAATGCCCAGATGAATGGCCAGGGTCGCGCCACTGCGCGCCAGCGCGGGTAGCCGTTCGCGCTCCGGGAAGGGGGTCTTGCCCTCATACCGGGTCAGGATGACCGTCTGTGACACGCCCGATAACGTCAGCTCCTTGCCCAGATAGGCGGCCGAGGCGGCCACCGCGCTGACCCCCGGAATCACCTGGTAGTCGATGCCCAGATGCTCCAGGCGGCGAATCTGTTCGCCGATGGCGCCATAGAGCGCCGGATCGCCACACTGCAGCCGGGCCACATCCTTGCCTTCGGCATTCGCACGCACCATATGCTCCAGAATCTGTTCCAGGTCGGTCGAGGCGGTATCGATAATCAATTCCGCACTCTCTTCCACCGCCTCCAGCACCTCGCGCGGAATCAAGGATCCGGCATACAGCACCACCGGGCAACCTTTAAGCAGGCGCTGGCCCTTCAGCGTCATCAACTCCGGATCACCCGGTCCGGCACCAATAAAATAAACAGTCACTACCTACCCTCGTTTAACATTTAAAGTTTTTTGCTGTAACCACGGGGGGTATAGAGCCACTCCCGGGAGCCGTTAACGATATGCCGAGATTCACAGTTACCGACGCTGACCAGGGTAAACATATCGACATCCCGAGCATCCAGCTGACCCAGAGTGGTGAGGATGACGCTCTCATTCGGGCGGGTCAGCTGGCGTCCCAGCAGCACCGGCGTGCTGGCGGGGCGATACTGCAGCAAAATGTCCCGGGCATGATTCAGCTGCCAGTCCCGTTTGCGCGATACCGGGTTGTAGAACGAGACCACGAAGTCACCGCTACCGGCGCTGTGAATCCGCTTGTCGATGGTCTCCCAGGGGGTCAGCAGATCGGACAGCGAAATCGTGCAGAAATCGTGACCTAGCAGCGCCCCTACTCGACTGGCACCGGCCTGCATGGCAGAGATTCCGGGGATCACCTCGATCTCGACCTCCAGCCATTCGGGATGCAGCTCTCGGCCTTGTAGCTGCTGATCCAGCAGTTCAAAAACCAGGGATGCCATGGCGTAGATGCCGACATCACCGCTGGAGATCAATGCCGTGGTCTTGCCACTGGCCGCCAGATCCAATGCCAGCCGTGCACGTCCGATCTCCTCACCGAGCGGCAGGTCATGCTGCTGCTTACCATGGCAGACCGCCCCCAGCAGCCGCAGATACAGGCCATAGGCGACCAAATCACGGCTAGCAGCGATCGCCGCCAGCGCCCTGGGTGCCACCAGCTGGGGATCGCCGGGTCCGGCACTCACTACATACAATTGCTTCATCGACTCGCGGCTCTCTTAGGTTGTGGATGTATTCACGGCGTCTCTTGGAACAAATATTCCAGAATTTCAAGCCGATGCCTGTGCTGGATAACTGCGGGCGATGGCGCAGGTCGCCTTAGCCGTCTTATGCTTGACCAACACCAGCTCGGGCGCGGTCCCGCTGCGCTGCGGGGTGGCATAAGAAGTGGCATAGGAAGTGGCATAGAAAGCGGCATAGAGGGCGGCGGATTCGGCCACGCCATAGACGCCGACGGTGTTAAAGACATAGTCCGACCGGGTGCTCAGCCACCGGTCCATGGTGGCCAACTGCGCGACCTCCCAGGTCTGATAGGGTGTAGCCAGGGTCGCGGCCAGGCCGATCAGGCCGGTCTCATCGGCCTTGATGGCGATGCTGTTGAGGCTGTCGAGTTGCCCGATCACCAGCCCGGCCTTGACCAGGCAGCTGTCCAACAGCCGGCGCAGCTCCTCCTCGGGACAATTCCGCTCGCAGCCTAAGCCTGCGGTATATACAGGTTGCAGGTAAGGATTCGCGGTCGTCGACACCAGTTGCGGCGCCAATCCCTGAGCGCGCAGCCGCTCGACCAGCTGCGCCGCCCACTCATTCGCGCCGCCCTGATGGCCGGATAACAGCGGAATCACGAACTGGCCCTGCTCATCCAACACCAGTACCGGAGGATCCTGACGCTTATCCTGGATCACCGGGGCCAGGGTGCGTACCACGATGCCGGTGGCGCAGATAAAGATCAGCGCATCACCACGGCGAAAGGCGCGCTGCACCTGTTCGGCAAAGGGCTGCGGTCGGTACCAGAGCGCGCTGTCGGTGTTGCTTGCCGCCAGTACGGCCTGAATGCGTTCGGCCAGCCGCTTACCGGCTTCGGTCAGGGCGATGAGGATGATCATCGGTGCTCCTGCGCGCTGCGCGTCACCACGAACAGCGAGAAATAGGGGCCGGGTTCTGCGACCAACTGCGTAACATCGGCCTCGATATGCTCAGTCTCCCGGCCGATATATTCCAGATAACGGGCGTCAGCACTGCGACCGGTCTCGGCCAATAACGCCAGAATTCGCGGCCGCGCCCGGCCCCCCTTCATCAGCACCACCGTGTCATGGTCGAGCAGCGCCTGACGAATCTGAGCGTCGTCGTGGCGGCCGCTGAGCACCACCATCGATTCCTTGAGCCGGGTCAGGGGCCGTTGCAGGGCGGCCGCCGCCGCGTGCACCGATGAGATCCCCGGCACCACCTGGCACGCATAACGGCCCTGCAGCCGCTCCAGCAGATACGCGAAGGAGCCGAAAAACAGCGGATCACCTTCGCAGATAAACACCACCTCCCGCCCGGCATCGAGCTGCGCCCTGATCGCTTGGGCCCCGGCATCGTACGCCTTATTCGCCAGGGTCCGGTCGGTGGCGAAAGGCATCGGAATAGCTAACTCGAGCTGCTGCGAATTGGCGTCCCGGAACGCCTCGGCGGCGATCGCCCGGGACTGGGAATGCCCCTGCGCATTGGTCAGGTAGCAGACCACCGAGGCCTGCCGAATCAGCCGCAGTGCTTTCAAAGTCAGCAGCTCGGGATCACCGGGGCCGACACCGACACCGATAAAGTGACCTGTAAGGCAACGAGTAGTAGGATCAATCATTCGACGGTGCTCCCGCTAACTTAACGAATTTGAACAGTGTCACCGGCAGCCCCGGCCGATAGAGCAACTGTCCGGCCAGCAGATCGCCTTTGCTGACCGCCAGTTGTAGCGTTTCACTGCGGCCATCGGCCAACTGCTGACGCTGCTCGAAGAACCGCAGCAGCTGCTGTTTCGTGGTTTCGGTCACCGCACTGGCGACCAGCACGCCGCCGCAGCCCAGTTGCCGCCAGACCTGCTCCAGCAATACCGGCAGCTCGCCGTCGCTGCCGCCAATAAACACCCGATCCGGCAGCGGCAGCCCGGCCAAGGCCTGGGGCGCACGTCCTGCGACCGAGATCAGGTTGCTGCTGACGCCGAAACGCATTCGGTTAGCCTCCAGGCAGCGCAGCCGCTCGGGGTGGTGTTCGACGGCATAGATCCGGGCACTTTCGTTCCAGTAGCTCAGCTCTACCGCCACCCCGCCACAGCCCGCGCCTATATCCCAGATCACGTCATGGCGGCGACCCTGCAGCAACGACAGTATCGTCAACCGCACCTCGCGCTTGGTCAGCATCCCTTTCCCCGCAGGACCGTCGGTGACAAAGCGCGCATCCTCGATACCGGGAAATTCCGGCAACAGCCCGCCCGGCCCTCGGGTCTGGATAACGGTGACTTGCAGCGGATCGAAACTCAGCTCACTGGCTGCCAGCGATGTGGCAAGGTGGCGCGTGACCCGCTGCTGCGGATAGCCCAGGGTCTCGCATACCCACAGGATCGAGTCGTCAAAACCGGCGGCGATGCATTCACGGGCCAGAATCTGCGGGGTACTCTGCCGGTCGGTGAGAATCACCAGCTGCTGCCGGCTCTTTAAGTAGGTCCGTATTTTTTCGACCGGACGACCATGCAAGCTGACCACCCTGACATCCTGCAGCGACAGCCCCAGACAATGGCAGGCGGCCTGAACACTGGAGACCGCCGGATAAAAGTACAGCCGTTGCGGATCAATATGCTGTCCGAACCAGCGACCGATGCCGTAGAACAGCGGGTCGCCCGAGGCCAGGATCGCGATCGACGCGCGGCCCTGCACTGCATAGCGATCCAGCACCGCCTGCAATTCGGCCAATTTCGGTAGCTGCAGCTGCTGCTGGGCGGCGGTTAACAGCGGCGCCACCACCGCCAGCTGCCGGGGCGAACCGATCACGATTTCAGCCGCCTGCAGCGCCCGAGTGGCGAAGGGATCCAGCCGGGC
>JBLHND010000102.1:0-13366 GCA_047622605.1 Motiliproteus sp.
CCCGCAGTGCCGTTTTCCTGCGCGTTTTCTCTGGCTTAAACAGCAGTTGGGTTTCTCTCAGGCGGAGGTTACAGAGGTTCGCTGTCCGCAATTTGAAGACTGGTCTTTTAACGGCACCACCGAGTCGGTCAGCATCGTATTTGCCACTGGATTTTTGGGTAATCCGGCGTCCTATTACGGTCATACGCTGTTGAAGTTAAATTCAAAAAACCAATCTAAACAAACACCTTTACTGGATGTGAGTGTTAATTACGGCGCTATAGTGCCGGATAATGAAGGCCCCGTTGCGTATATTTTCAAAGGAGTGTTTGGAGGCTATAGCGGCGCTTTCAGCCATATTGAATACTATTTTCATACCCATAATTATGGTGAAAACGAGCTGCGTGACCTCTGGGAGTATCAGCTTAAACTACCGCAGAAGGCGGTTGATCTGGTTGTGGCTCATGCGTGGGAGGTGCTCGGTAAGAAGTACACCTACTATTTTTTCCGGCGTAACTGCGCGTATCGAATGGCAGAGTTGGTCGAAATTATAGAGGGGGTCGATATTATTCCCGATAGCACGCCGTTCACCATCCCCCAATCACTGATCAAAAAGCTCAGCCAGGCGACTTATCAAGGTGCCCCGCTGGTAGAGACGGTCAACTATCACCCCTCACGCCAATCACGGCTATACCAGCGTTTTAACCGTCTGAATGCCGAGCAAAAGGCACTGTTGGAGGCGTTGGTCGCTGACCCCTCGCTCATAGAAACGGAGTCTCTCACGGCCAGTGCTCACGGCGATCAATACCCGGTGCTAGATACTCTGCTCGATTATTACCAATTTATCCGCGAGCCAGTTGCAAGCAGCGACCCAGGCGCCGACGCCCCCACGGATGAGGCCTATCGAAAAGTACTCTCTCAGCGCTACCGGCTACCCCCTGCCGCCACGGTCGAGCTGCTCGTTCCAGAAAGAGCGCCGCATGATGCCCGATCTGCCAGCCTGGTCTCGCTGGGGCTGGTTCATTCTAAGGAGCGGGGCGAGGGCGCGATGATCAGGGTACGGCCTGCTTATTATGATCCACTCGATGCCGATAGCGCACACGTTAACAACTCGGCTCTGGCCATGGCAGATCTGTCACTTTTTGTTCAGGATCAGAGAATTCGAATAGATAGTTTCTATCTATTAAATATCGAGAGTGCCAATACGGCGGTGACGGGCCTGCCGGGCGATGGCAGTGAGGCATGGCGACTGAGTGCCGGGCTGGAACGACAGACTCTGTCTTGCCGTGATTGTCTGGTGCCGACGTTTGAGGGGGCCTGGGGTCGGGCCTACCGCCTGCACTCTGCCATCGACTTCACCGGACTGATCGGTGGCGGCGTGCAGGAGAGCCGGCACCAGCAGGGCGCGGCGTTCGCGAGTCTAACGGCCAGTGCGCTACTCAGCGTTTCGGAGCGGTTCAGGCTTCAGCTGCAGACTCGCCTGATCAAACCTCTGGATACTCGCCTGGGCAGCAGGAAAAAAATTGGGATTAAGGCCCGTTATCAGCTCGATAAGGCCCATGACCTGAGGCTGTCCTATCAGAAAGATGACGCCGAGCAGTGGATGCTGAGCCTCGGTAGATACTGGTAACGCCAGGCCGCGTCTAATGGCGGACCAGCTGCCGCACCAGCACCCGGTGAATCGCCGCTAGGTGTTCGGCCGCTTCGTCGATCAGGTAGAGGGGGTCGTCCTGAGAGGGGTCGGACTGCACCACCAGCTGCTGATCGATGAACAGGGCTTTAGTCGCGCGCGACAGATCATGGATCACGGTGATGATGGGTGTTAGGTGCATCATGCTTACTCCTTTCGTCTGAGCCGTTGGGGGGCCGTTCCGATGGGCGACAGTAGAGCAGCTGAATATGACAGCCTGAGGACAACTTAGAGACAGGAGAAAGACAGCCTCCGGCCTGGGCCGGAGGCTGGGTATGGACGCGCAGGTGGCTGCGATGCCTCTGGCGATAAAGCAGTCGCGGTGGGAGCTTGCCTGCAGCGAACAGGATTGCAAAGATCGCCGCGAGACTGGCGATCAGCAGACCCCGGCTGCTGCCAGAGGTGCCGCTTAGCGGTGCACTTGGGATAACGGCAGCGGCAGGGCGGCAGCGGTCTTGACCGCGCGCAGGCCAAAATTACTCTCGATACCCCGCACCATCGGCAGTACCTGCACCTGCCTGACCCAGCGGTCGTAACCGCTCAGGTCGGCGACCACCACTTCCAGCAGATAATCCGCCGAGCCCGATACGGTATGGGCATTGATGACGGCGGGCATGGCGATGACCGCCTGTTCAAAGCCGCTGACCGACCCGGCACTGTGGTCATGCAGTTTGAGCTGCACAAAGACCGTCATCGGTAGGCCCAGGGCGCACCGGTTGAGTTCCGGACGGTAGCCTTCGATCACCCCTTCATCCTCCAAGCGGCGCAGGCGGCGCAGGCAGGGTGAGGGGGAGAGTGCCACCTGCTCGGCGATATCGGCATTGCTGAGGCGGCCATCGCCTTGCAGCGCTCGAAGAATCTTCAGGTCGGTCGAGTCGAGGCTGGGCTTGGGGTTCATAGGCGGACTGTGCTTTATAGGCGGATTGTGCTTTATAGGCGGATTGTGCTTTATAGGTGGATTATGCTTCATCTCTATAGTTTTACGCAATAATCGATCAAAAGACTGTCATTTTGCAAGCCCGATGACACTAATCAACCCGTCTTTCTGTTCGATAATAACGCCCTCGATATTGTTATCAGGAGCAGAGATCAGATGGACTCATATCGCGGTGAACCGGCGTTTAATGTACAGGGTGTGCTGGCCATGCTGGCCACCCTGCTGATCTGGGTGGGATTCCTGCTCACGCTGCGGGCGGAGGGGCAGTCGGCACTCACCTCTACCGATCTGGCGTTGATGCGCTTCGGCTTGCCGGCGTTGCTGTTTCTGCCGCTGTTGCTGCGTCGCCGAGCGCAGCTTGCGACGATTAACCGGGGCTACGCGGCGATGATCCTGCTGGGCGGCTTGCCGTTCTTCTACCTGATCTCTCTGGGCAGCGGTTATGCTCCCGCTGCCCATGCCGGGGCGCTGGTGCCGGGCACCGCACCGCTGTTTGTGACCGGGCTGGCGGTGCTGGTGTTTAAAGAGCCGCTGCCGCGCAAACGCTTGCTGGGTCTGGGGGTTATTCTGCTGGGGGTGTTGGTGCTGCTAGGTGGCGGGCTGCTCGAGTGGCAGCAGGGCTATTGGCGCGGCCATCTGGCCTTTCTGGGTGCCAGCCTGCTGTGGGCCTGTTATACCCTGGGACTGAGAGTGATAGGGATAGGGGTGCTGGAGGCGACTGCGCTGTTGTGCTGCGGCTCGCTACTGGGACTGGGGCTCTTGCTGAGTCTCGGACTGGTGGAATCCCATCTGGGACAGGGGTTGTTGCTGAGTCTCGGGCTGCTGGAGTCTTCGGTGCGGGGCGCGATCTCCTGGGAGCAGCTCTGGCCCTTCTTGCTGGCCCAGGGACTGGGTGCCGGTGTTATCGGCGGCTTTACCTACGGGATCGCGATTCGGCGGCTAGGCGCGGAGAAAACCGCCGCACTGGGCTCCTTTACTCCGGCATTGGCGGCGCTGGCGGCCATTCCCTTGTTGGGCGAGACCCTGTCACTGAGCGGGCTGATCGGCGTGCTGGTCATTATGCTGGGGGTGGTGCTCGCCAGCGGACTGCGCTGGCGCAGGCCTGTTAGGATGGTGTCGGCAGCACGATAACCGGCGGTAGCCCGATAAACTCACACCAGGCTTGGAGCAGTGCGGCAAAATCTTCTAGGCCGCAGTGCGCCAGGGATTCGGCATCGTAAAAGTCCAGCTCCTCGGCCGAGTCGTCGGTGCCATCGTCGGCAAAGAGGCTGTGGGCGCGGACGATCGCCTCCTCCCGGGTTAGCTCGATCGCGTACTGGGCCCCCTCAAGATGGAAATCCCAGGCCTTGCGCTGCTGCAATCGTAGGATCGCCGTCTGCAATTTTTCGAGCAGCACGGCATTGGTGCCGATCTCGACGGTTAACCAGTGGCCTAGCGCCTCGTGGCCCATGGAGCAGCGCACGACCTGGTCGCCAACGAAATCGTTCGTAAACTCATAATCCATTCGGTTTTCCAAAAGCGGTTGATAGGTATAGGCTTATCGCGTTAGGTCCGATAGGCGTTAGCTAACGGCTAGCTTCCCGGAAGGCTATTATGCCGCCATACTAAGCCATTTTCGAGTAAACGGCCCGTTCAGTCTATTCTTGGTCAGCCTCCTCATCATCTATACGCACCCCCGGGGTGCCTGGAGCTACAGTGACATCGATCATCTCCGTCCAGGGTCTGAGCAAGACCTATGGCGATCAGTTCTGCGCGCTTAAAAGCATCGACCTGGAGATCCGTCGTGGCGAGATCTTTGCGTTGCTGGGACCCAATGGGGCCGGTAAGACGACCCTGATCAGCATCATCTGCGGCATCGTCAATCCCTCCCAGGGTCGAGTGCTGGCCGATGGTCTGGATATCGTCAAAGATTATCGTGCCGCACGGAGCAAGATAGGCCTGGTGCCGCAGGAACTGTGCACCGATGCGTTCGAGAGTGTCTGGGCGACCGTCAACTTCAGCCGCGGGCTGTTCGGCAAGGCGCCTAATCCTGCCTATATCGAACAGCTGCTGCGGCAACTGTCGCTGTGGAATAAGAAGGATGCTCGAATCATGACGTTGTCCGGCGGTATGAAGCGGCGGGTGATGATCGCCAAGGCGCTGTCGCACGAACCCCAGATCCTGTTTCTGGATGAGCCGACCGCCGGTGTGGATGTCGAGCTGCGCCGGGATATGTGGGCGATGGTCCGCGAACTGCGCAGCCGTGGGGTGACGATCATCCTGACCACCCACTATATCGAGGAGGCCGAGGATATGGCCGATCGCATCGGAGTGATCCGTGGGGGTGAGCTGATCCTGGTGGAGGAGAAGGCGGCGCTGATGGCCAAGCTGGGCAAGAAGCAGTTGCGGCTGCAGCTGCAGAGCCCGCTGCGTGAACTGCCGCAGTCGCTTGCACGCTACGGGCTGGAACGCAGCGCTGATGACATGGCTCTGATCTATACCTATGAGACCCAGCAGCAGACCGGCATCGCCGAGCTGTTGCGCAGTCTCAGCGTGGAGGGGCTGGAGGTCAGGGATCTGCACTCCAGCGAGAGCTCGCTCGAGGATATCTTCGTTAACCTGGTGAGTGAACGCCGATGAATTCTGTTATGAAGCCTGTTATGAAGCCTTTTATGAAGGTAAGGGGTATTCGAGCGATCTATGTGTCCGTCAATCTGCTGAGTGAGCGGCTGTTATGAATTATTACGGTATTCGAGCGATCTATAGGTTCGAAATGGCGCGCGCCTGGCGCACCCTGATGCAGAGTCTGATCTCGCCGATACTTTCTACCTCGCTGTATTTTATCGTATTCGGCACCGCGATCGGCTCGCGCATGGGCGATATCGATGGCATCAGCTACGGCGCCTTTATTATTCCTGGACTGGTGATGCTGTCGCTGCTGAGCGAGAGTATCTCCAACGCCTCCTTCGGGATCTTCTTCCCCAAGTTCTCCGGCACCATCTACGAGGTGCTGTCGGCACCGGTGTCCGGCTTTGAGATCGCTATCGGTTACGTCGGCGCGGCCGCGACCAAGTCGATCCTGATCGGGTTGCTGATCCTGGTGACCGCGCAGCTGTTCGTCGATTATACGATTCTGCATCCGCTGTGGATGTTGGCATTCCTGCTGCTGACATCGATTACCTTCAGCCTGTTCGGGTTTATTATCGGCATCTGGGCCGATGACTTCCAGAAGCTGCAGATCATTCCGCTGATGGTGATCACCCCGCTGACGTTTCTGGGCGGCGCGTTTTATTCCATCAAGATGCTGCCGGAACCCTGGCAGACCCTGACCCTGTTCAATCCGGTGGTCTATCTGATCAGTGGCTTTCGCTGGGCCTTTTACGGCGTCGCCGACGTCAATGTGGGGGTTAGCTTGGGGATGACGGTGCTGTTTCTGCTGCTCTGCCTGGCGGGGGTCAGCTGGATCTTTCGCACCGGCTATAGGCTCAAGCCCTGAGGTTCAAGCCCTGAGGTTCAAGCCCAGAGGTTCAAGCCTGACACCGTTTTTTGTAGGTTCGCAGCGTCCGTTCCCGACGGACTTGCTGCATTTCTCTCATGGATAGACACATCCCTGTGGGTCGGCTTTAGTCTGACGACCACCGCACCATGCTAGGTTTGTCGGACTGCTCAGGTCTTGAAAAATTTCACCTGATCACTGAGCACCTGCGCGAGGCTATCGAGGGTGTGGCTGGCATTGGCGGCATTCTGGATAGAATCAGCAGAGCGCTGGGCGATACGGGTAATACTATCAACATTGCTTCCCACCTCCTGGGAGACGGAGGACTGCTCCTCTGCGGTCGCCGAAATCTGGCTGTTCATATCCCGAATGCGGCCGACGGCTTCTTGAATCACGGCTAAGGCCGTTTCTCCATGGGCGGCCTGAGTGACCAGGTCCAGGGAGTTCTGCTTGCTGTCTTTCATCACCAGGACGGCCTGATGGGCACCGCCCTGAAGCTGCCCGATCAGCTGTTCGATCTCCTGGGTGGCCTTCTGAGTATTCATCGCCAGCTGGCGAACCTCGTCGGCGACAACCGCAAATCCTCGCCCATGATCACCCGCCCGGGCGGCCTCGATGGCGGCGTTTAATGCCAGCAGGTTGGTCTGATCGGCAATGCCTGAAATAACGCTGAGAATTTTAAAAATATTCTGTGAATTGGCCTCCAGCTTGCCGATAACCAGGGCAGAGGCTTCGATCTCTTCGGAGAGGCTTTTGATCGATTCGATGGTTTCATGAACCAGGTGGCTGCCGGTTACCGCGGCATCATCCGCATCCTTAGCCGCACTCGATGCCGAGCTGCAGCTCTCAGAGGCATGCATCGCGGTGCTGTTCATCTCATGAATCGCCTGAGCAATATGATCCGTCTGCAGCTTCTGCTCCTGAATCAGGCCGGTCGATTCTTGGGTAACCGCTTCCAGTGCCTGAGCGGCATGTGCCATCTTGACGGTTGAATCCATCACGCCATCGATAATGGACCGGAGCTGCATGACCAGCTGATCGATGGCCTGCTGCAGTTGCCCGAACTCATCTTTACGCAAAGGCCCCTTATCGCTGGCGTCACGCAGGTCTCCCTGAGCCATGCGCCGCATCTGAGCCACGACCTGTGCCAGGGGGCGGGTAATGTTGCGAATCAATAATATTCCGGCGACGATACCCAATAACAAGGCCGCGCAGGTGGCGCCGATCATCAGTCGATTATCCGCGTTCTGGTGGTCGGCAATAAGGCCTACCGATTCTTTAGAAGAGCCTCGGATCCGCTGATCAAACTCACCCATATGCGCCTCTATCAGCACTTCGGCTGCAAGCGCATTCTGGGAATATTTCCTGGCACCCGATTTCTGCAGGGCAGCCCATTTGTCATAGGTTGCTAGGGCATTGAGCTGATAAAGCTGCTGCTGCTCGACGATCTGGACGATAAGACTGGCGAGCTGTGCTTTGGTCTCGTCGTCGGGGAACAGGGCCAACACTTCAGCGGTGGTGGTCATCGCTTGTTGCATCTCGACAAAGGACAGATCGAAATTTTCACGCGACTTATGGATGCGGTCGGTACCATAGTTCTTTTTTCTGAGATCCCGGGCTCTGGTCGCTTCGCTGCTGCCGCGCTCGAACTCCATGGCCAGCTTCTGCTGCAGCCGACTGACATCGTTGGCGGCCTGCATCAGAGGCATGTTCATCTCGGAGATGCTGTGAATGCTCAGGTTCAGCACCCTGCTGCTGCTCAGGTTGTTCCAGGTCAGGCCTATAAGCATGGTTATAAAGAGTAAAACCAGCAAGATGATCTTGTTGCGGACAGTGAATAGCATGCGATAGGTCTCTTAGAGTTGCCAGGAAAGTGAGTTAACATCGCCAATCCGGTGGCAGCGTCTTTTATTATTTTCAGACCGATCTTTTTGCGGCGTGCGGCTAAGGGTGCCGAGCAAGCAGGGTTCTAACTCCATGGTGTCTGGATAAAGATACCATAACAGGTCTGCTCGGGGTCAGGTCTTTCATCGAGCGCTCAATGAAAGCCCTGACCCCTTTATGTGACCCCCTTTATGTGACTAGCTGGGTGCTGCTGCCCTGACGGCCGCCGATCACATCCAGACGCAGCGCCAGCTGTTCTTTGAGCTCGGCAACATGGGAGATGATGCCGATGGTGCGGCCGCTGGCCTGCAGATCGATCAGGGTGCGGATCGCCAGATCCAGCGACTCCGGATCCAGGCTGCCGAAGCCTTCGTCGATAAACAGGGTGTCGAGTCGGATCCCGCCGGCATAGGCCTGCACCACATCGGACAGCCCCAGTGCTAAGGCTAAGGCGGCCATAAAGGACTCCCCCCCGGACAGGGTCGCCACACTGCGGCTACTGCCGCTGTAGCCATCTTCGACCTCCAACTCTAGTCCCGAGGCCTTGTTGCCCTTGGCCCTGTCTACCTTGCGTACCAGCTGGTAGCGGCCCTTGCTCATCATGCTCAGCCGCTGGGAGGCCTGAATCAGGACGTCGTCGAGCAACACACTGAGGACAAAGCGTTGCAGGCTGATCTTGTCGCCGGTCTGGCCATTGGCGACCTCGCTGAGGGTGCCGAAGATCGCATACTGGGCCTCGAGCGCGGCGTTGGTCTGGTGCGCCAGCCTGAGTTTTTGCTGTACCGACAGCAGCTGGCTGTGACGTTTATCCAGGCGCTGCCAGTGGCTGTCGGCGGTGGTAAAGCGCTGGATCGCTTCCGCGAGGGCTGCAGCGATAAGGGGCTTGTCGGGAAGGTGCTTGCCCGCCAGTTCCTGATGCAGCAGCGCCAGCGCGCCCTGGAGGCTGTGCAGTGCCGAGTGATAGTTATCGAGTTCTGACTGCAGCAGGCGCTGCTGTTGCTCGTCCAGCAGCGCCTGCTGGAAGGCTGCAAGATCGTTAAAGGCGCTGGCGTTCCAGGCCTGTTCCCAGGCGGAGCTGCTGGCCAGGCACTGCTGCGCTTGTTGCTGCTGTTGCTGAGTCAGGGTGTCCGCGCGCGAGGTCAGACGATCGACCTCGGAGCGGCCGTTGGCCAGCTCTTCCTGAGCGCGCTGCCGTGCGAGTTCCAGGGCGTCGAGCTGCGCCTGCAAGGCCTGTAGCGCCTGGGTCAGTCGAATCGGATCACGATAGGCCTCGGGCAGCTGCTGCTCGATATGGGTGACGCAGCTGCTCGATTCGAGGTGTTGATGCCATGCCTGTTCGGCCTGGGTATCGAGCTGGAGGAGCTTGGTCGCCAGGGTTGCCAGTGCGTGTTTGAGGTTCGCCAGTTGCTGCGCCTGAGCCTGGCGGGCCTGTTGCTGGATGCTCAGTTCGTTCAGCCGCTGTTGTAGCTGCTCGACGCGCGCCTGTGCCTCGGCCAGCGGTTGGCTGGCCAGCTCGCCAATCGCCTCCGATAGCCTTTTGCCGGTGTTGCTGCTCTCTTCCAGGTCGCGGTTGCGGGCCTCCAATACTTCTCTGGCCGCATGCAGCAGGTCGCGGGCTGCCGCCTCTTGTTGGCGCGCGTTCTCGACCTCCTCGGTGGTGACCAGCGTGGTGACTAACGTGCCGGTCTGGGCTGTCGAGGCAGGGTTGGGATGGACGTTGCTGCCGCAGACCGGGCAGGGCTGATCCTGCTGCAGGCTCGCGGCCAGCAGTGCCGCCTGGCCCTGGTGCCAGCGCAATTCGAGCTGCCTGGCGGCTGTCTGGGCGGTTTGCCAGTCAAGCTGGCGTCGAGCCTGTTGCCGCTCGGCGGACTGCTGTTCCGTGCTCAGTGCCCGGTGGCGGTTACGCAGCGTTTCGAGTTCCTGACGCTGGCCTAGTTGCTGCTGCAAGTCGTGGAGTCGAATCTGGGTTGGGGCCAGCGCGACCAGGGCGGTATCCAGCAGGCTTAGCTGGCGTTCATGCTCGGCCTGTTCGTCGCGTTGCTGCTGCTGGGCCTGTTGCTGGATCTGGCGGGCGCTAGCGCTGTCATCGGCGAGGCGTCGATGCGCCTGGGCTTTGGTGTTCGCCAGGGCCAGTTGCTCGATGCAGCCCTGGTATTGCTGTAGCTCCAGCTGCTGACGTTTGAGGGGATCTACGTCGGCCTGGGCGCGCTCGGCGTCGATACTCGCCGTCGCAGCCCGGTCCAGCCGTTGCTGAGCCTGGGTCAGACTCGACGCGCAGAGCGTCGCTTGGGCGTCGGTGGCCGCCAAGGCGTCGAGTTGCTGTAGCTGCTGCTTATAGAGAGGCTGGAGGGTGGTGGCACTGGCGGACAGTCGCAGCGACTCCGCCTTGGCCTCGATGGCCGGCGCCTCGGCCTCCTGGAGGGCCAGGGTCTGCTGGCTGAGTGCCAGGGTCTCGAAGCGCGCGCTGAGTGCGGCGGCCTGATCCTGAGCGCGGACGGCCTGCGCGCGGGCCTGGTCGGCGGTGAGTTTGGTCCGGGCCGCGGCATCGAGCTCCGGCTGCAGGTCGAGCAGCTCCGCGTCGATCTCGGCTTCGGTACTCAGTTCGGTGCTTTGCAGGATCCCCTTGATCTGATTCTGGTGTTGCTCCACCGCCTGACGTATGCCAGCGGCCTGGGTCTTGAGCCGCTCCTCGATCCGCTTGTAGGTCTGGGTCTGGAACAGCTGGCCAAAGATCTTCTCACGCTCCCTGGAATCGGCCATCAGTAGTTCGCGAAACTTGCCCTGCGGCAGGACCATCACCTGGCGAAACTGCTCGACGTTGAGGCCGATCAGCGTTTCTATCTCCGTGGTCGCCTCGTTGACCTTCTTGGCGACGATCAGCTTACCGCTGGGGGAGCCGTCTAGCTGCCACAGCTGGGCGTCGGCCTGCTGGGTGGTGGTGCCTTCGCCCTTGGCCTTGGGTCGAAGCTGGGTCGGCGCGCGGCGGATTCGGTAGTCCTTGTCTGCGAGGCTGAAATCCAGGGTCACCTCGGTCAGCCGGTCAGCCTCTGCGTAGTCGCAGCGCATCTGCGCCGGCTCGCGCTCCGCCCCGGTGGTCTGGCCGTAGAGGGCAAAGCAGATCGCATCCAGGATTGAACTCTTGCCGGCCCCGGTCGGACCGTTGATCAGAAACAGCGGGTTGGGCCCCAGCAGGCTGAAGTCGATCTGCTCCTCGGTGGCAAAGGGGCCGAAGGCCTGCAGCGTGAGTTTAAGCGGCTTCATACCGAGGTCTCCTTGGAAGCGGACGAGGGGTGCTGCAACTCGCCGAGGATATCGACCAGGGCCTTATCCTGATCTGGACTGAGCGGTTGTCCGGAGACCTGGATAAAGAAATCGCGGAACATCTCCAGCTCGCCGCGCTTGAGTTTATCTCGGCTCAGCTGTTGTTCACCGGTCTCGAGCATGCCCGGTTTTTCCAGATGCAGGACGTTGGGGTAGTGCGCGCGCAGCTTGCCCATAGGATCGAGAATGGCGTGCCGATCGGTGAGTCGCACTAGCAGGTAATCCTCGGCGTGCGGATCGACCCTGGCCTGCTCCAGCAGCGTCGCCAGCGGTCCTTCGAGGATGCGCATATCACGCAGCGGGCGCAACGGCAGATGGCGGTTGGATGCGATCCCGCTACTATCGAGCTCGACCAGGGTCACGCCTTTGTTCTGGTGCTGCTCCGAGAAGCTGTATTTGAGGATAGAGCCGCAGTAACGTATATGCGGTTCGCCCTTGAACTGCGGGCTGTGCAGGTGGCCCAGGGCGACATAATCGAAGGCCTTAAAGGGTTCGTAGCTGACCCGGTCGGCACCGCCGATCGATAGCGGCCGCTCGGATTCGGATTCCTGAGCACCGTCGATAAAACAGTGGCTGATCAGTACTCGAGGGTGGTCGGTCGTGGCAACCTCATTGATCCGATCGATCAGAAACGCGTGGGCCTCATCATGGGTGGCGGCGTCCGTGTCGAAATGATCGCGCACCAGCGCCGGATCGTTGTAGGGGATGCCGAAAAAATGCACCTGGCCACCGTCGCTGTCGGTCAGGATCACCGGTTTGAGCATCTGCTCGAAGTTGCCGATGATGTGCAGCCCCGCGCGCTGCAGCTGGCGGGCGCCGAAGCTGAGCCGTTCGGCACCGTCATGGTTGCCGGGGATCAGGATCACCGGTACCCCCATCTCGGCACAGACCTGATTCAGCACCCGGTCCAGCAGCGCGACTGCCGCTGCGGGCGGCACCGAGCGATCGTAGATATCACCGGCGATCACCAGCGCATCGACCGCCTCGCTGGCGATATAGTCCAGCAGCTGGTCCAGCACATGCTGCTGATCCTCCAGCAGTGAGACATTATGAAACTGACGGCCGATATGCCAATCGGAGCTGTGGATAAATCGCATGCTAAAATCCCTAAACGCAGTAGTGCGCAAGCTACCGCTGTCTGCGCTGAGATGCCATGTTTATATTCAGTCGCAGCCCCCCTCGGCTCGTCGCTGGGTCTAATAGACAGAAGCGGTTAGTATCACTATAAATAGCAATAGACATAGCGAGGATCGAGAGATGAAGATACATTCGTTACTGCTCTGGATAGGGCTGGTATTAGTGGCCGGTTGCTCGGGGGTGCCGGTCAGTGTGGACTATCAACCCGGATATGATTTCAGTCAGATAAACCGCTATTACTGGCTTTCTCCCAAGGCCGAGCTACAGTCCGCGTCTATCTATAACTCAGAGCTGGTAGGGGCGCGGGTAGAACAGGCCGTCGAGCATGAGCTGCTGAGCCTGGGCATCCTCCGGACGGATGCCCAGGCGGATGCCGACGTGCTGGTCGGCTATCAGATCGGGATAGAAAAGCTGGTCGATATAGACACCCATCTGGGTCTCAACGGTAGTTTTTCACGGCGCTCGGGTGTGGGCCTGAGTCTGTTGGGCGGACATTCTCGAGAGTATGACCAGAGCACCCTGGTGATCGATCTGCGGGATCCCGGCGATAATCGGCTGCTATGGCGCGGCATGGCCGAGCGGCGCCTGAGCCGGTTCGATACTCCGCAGATACATGCCGCCTTTATCGCCGCTACCGTGGCGGCGGTGCTGGTACAGTATCCGCCGCCGCAGCAGTAAATTAATTCATACATACAGAGCCCTTCTTATGACCCAAATGCCCTCGAAGAAGCGCGAGCCACCCTCGAAAGAAGCGGTGGCTCTGATGCCGCCGTTCCCCGGGCTGACCCTGGAACAGATTCGGGTCCCCTCGACGCGGGCGGGGTTTGCCGAGGCCTTGGACGATCTCTCCGGCTGTCGCTTTGTGGGCTTCGATACCGAATCTAAGCCGTGCTTCAGGCCCGGTCAGGTCTCTGATGGACCCCATGTGATTCAGCTGACGACC
>JBLHND010000103.1:0-13334 GCA_047622605.1 Motiliproteus sp.
ATAATGACGCACAGGTGATCCCATGATAAACAAAGATAATAAAAAGCGGCTTCCGCTCCAAGGTGTCAAGGTTGTCGACCTTACCCGCGTGTTATCCGGTCCCTTCTGTACGGCGCTGTTGTCCGATTTAGGTGCCGAAATTATAAAAATTGAGCCGCCCACGGGTGACGAATACCGACATGTTGGTCCGTTCAAGGACGGAGAAAGCGCGCTCTTTACATTGATAAACCGGAATAAAAAAGGTGCGGTGGCAGACCTTAAAAATGCTAAGCACCTTTCTTCTGTGCTTGATCTCGCACGAGGTGCTGATGTTTTCGTTGAGAATTTTAAGCCGGGAGTCGCTGAACGGCTTGGCGTTGGTTATGAGGCTATTCAGGCAATAAATCCAGATATTGTTTATGCCAGTATCTCTGGTTTTGGTCAGACTGGCGAAAGCAGCCAGTTGCCCGCCTATGATCTGGTTGTTCAGGCGATGTCTGGCTTGATGTCAGTCACCGGTGATGAAGAAGGTGCGCCAACCAAGGTGGGAGAATCCATCGCAGACCTAGTTGCGGGTCTTTATGCCTCTTGGGCGATCCTTGCTGCTCTATTCGATCGACAGCGGAGCGGTCAGGGCGCTTATCTGGATGTTGCGATGCTGGACTGCTTGTTCTCCCTGATGCCGACCCCCGTCGCGCAATGGATGTTCAGCGGACAGGCACCCGGTCGGGTCGGCAATCGCCACCCGCTTTCAACTCCCTTCGGCTCATTCAATGCAAAGGACGGACTAGTCGTGATTGCCGTCCTGAATAACCGGCAATTTACGGCACTGTGCCAAGCGATGGGGCGACCGGAGTTGGCTCAGGATTCTAGGTTCTCCACGGATGAAAGACGCACGCAGCATGAGCCGGTGTTGCGAGATGCGCTCGAATCCTGGCTGGCCGGACACACCACTGACTCAGCCATAGAAATACTGGCGGCAGCCAATATACCCGCGTCTCCCGTTCTTTCTATGGGGCAGGCTATTGAACGCGCCCAATCTAAAGAGCGGCCATTACTTCAGACCCAGCATCATAGTCGCCTCGGGAATATCCCCATGATCATGCAGCCCGTTCGCTCCAATGCGTGGGCTGAGCAAGAATCCAGGCCGGCACCGACCTTGGGTGAGCACGACAGCGAGTTATACGGCGGCTAGTTTCAGCGCATTGCTGCTATCGGCCCTGGCATCCAGGGCCATCTTAATACGAGATAACGATTGAAATATGACCGTTTTTCCGAGGTGGTATTTTTTATGCTCTAAAAATCACGGGTCGTCTAACGGTCGGCTTCACACCTAAATTAGTGCCTAAGCAAATAAGGATAAGAGGACAAAATGAATATAACTATCACCGAAGATGATCGAATGCTGTCCGATGCGCTCAACCGTTTTTGCCACGAAGTGATTGCACCCGCAGCCGCCAGGCTCGATGAAGAGGGCCTTTCGGCAACGATGCATCGAGAATCGCTTTCCAATATCGGCATTATGGGGATGAATCTGCCCGAGGCTTATGGTGGTACGGGTATTTCCGCAGTTGCACTCTATCTCGCGGTCGAACACCTGGCTGGTGCTTGCGGTTCGACCGCGTCAATGGTCACCGCTCATTTTCTAAGCACCGATTCGATTTTATTAGGAGGCACAGAAGAGCAGAAAGCGACCTATCTGCCGGATGCTGCCGCTGGTCGTAAACTTGGTGCCTTCGCGTTGACGGAGCCCTGTGCCGGATCCAATCCAGCAGGCATGCGCACGGTGGCTGAGAAAACTGAAAACGGCTACCGCCTACGGGGCGTCAAACACTTTATTTCCAATGCGGGTGAGGCCGATTTCCTGGTCGTCTATGCCAAAACTGACAAAAACGCCGGACATCGTGGCATCAGCGCCTTTATTGTCGATCGTGAAACGGCGGGGATAGAGATGGGGCCGGCCGAACGTACCATGGGGTTGCGGGGTGGTCATGTCTACGAAGTTGCGTTGGATTGTGAAGTATCAACGGCAAGCCTGCTCGGAGGCGAGGAGGGCACTGGCTTCCGCACCGCGATGAAGGTGCTCGACAATGGCCGGGTTGAAATTGCGGCAAGCTGCACCGGTATTGCGCGTGCCGCCTATGAAGCCTCTTTGTCCTGGGCGCAGACCCGGGAGGTTGATGATCATCCCATTGGCGACTTCCAGGGACTGCAATGGATGATCGCGGATATGACCACCGATCTTGAGGCTGCTCGCATGTTCGGTCTAAGAGCCGCCACGAGGCGTGAAGAGGGCGCTCGTTTCTCCCTCGAGTCAGCCATGGCAAAACTCTACGCCTCCGAATCGGCAGCTCGAATCACGGATAAGGCGCTGCAGATTCATGGTGGTTACGGCTACAGCCGTGAACTGCCGTTGGAGCGTTATGTCCGCGACGTCCGCATCATGAGGATCTACGAAGGTTCCTCTGAAGTTCAGCGCAACATCATCGCACGTACGGTATTGAGCGCCTGAGGCTACAACACGGCTAAGGGGTCAATTCTGCAAGGATAACAGAGGTGTAATAGACAAAGAGGGGCGTTCGGCGAATCGAAATTTATCGCTTGGGGAAGGAGGGGCCTATCCCTCCGATCACGAGCCTGGTGCGGTCAGTGCCGATATTATCGGGACAGCAGAATACAATAATCATAAATCTGGAGACACAGTGATGAATAGCACTGAAGTGATACGAACAAGCAGTCTTGGTGGTTTCAAGGCGATAATTGGCAGCCTTATTGGGTTGTCGATCTTTTTTATTCCATTTTCGATAGATGCTGAAAAATCCAATGTGCCATTGGTGATGATCATTGATCTTATCAAAGGCTTTTTCGGTAGTAATCTCGAGTACATTACCCTGGGCCTTATTATTCTACTGTGTGTGACCTGGATTGCATCTAAATGGACGGCGAATGAGACGCTAAAAAAGTACCACCAAAAAGACAGCTTGATAGCCGGTGTGTTATTCATTTTGGCTGCGATATTTACTACGTTGCTGGTTTTTAAGATCGGGCCTGATTGGTTCCTACACAAAGATGTCGGAGGGCTGGCGCTCTATCTTGGCGGCAGCGTTTTTCTGACGGTGACCGTCGCGGGTTTTCTGGTACTTTTTCTCACCGAGTTTGGCTTCCTGGAATTCGTAGGCACTCTGATGGAGCCCTTGATGCGGCCGTTGTACCGATTGCCGGGGCGTTCGGCAGTTGATGCTCTGGCGTCTTTTGTTGCCGCGCCGGCAGTCGGGATCTTCATCACCAACAAACTCTATAACAGCGGTCATTACACTCAGCGAGAAGCTGCCAGCATCGCGACTAATTTCAGTATCTGCAGCCTGGGTTTCTTTGCACTGCTGGCCTCCATCGGCGGCATTATGGAATATCTGCCGCACTTGATAGTCGTTTCATTTATTGTCAACTTCCTCCTAGCTGCGGTCATCACGCGTATCCCTCCACTGTCCAGGAAAAAGGATATCTATATTGATGGTAAAAACGCCCAACAGGCTAACGTAGGAGTGGAGCAGCAGAACGGTAATATTCTGATGCGTGCCTGCCGTGCTGCAGCCGACCGTGCCGCGTTGACCGGTTCAGACGTCTTTTATGTGTACTTCTGGGAGGCGACCACCTTCGCACAGAAAATTCTCGCTTATATCTTATCGATAGCTACTATTTCATTGATTATAGGTACCTATACGCCGGTTTTCGACTATCTTGGCGTGGTAATCGAGCCCTTGATCAATCTGTTCAACCTGCCGGATGCCGATAAAATAGCAGCGACGGTATTGATCTCTATTGCCGAGATTGCATTGCCTGCGATCTTGATCTCCGGGGGAGATGTGGCACCAATGAGCGTCTTCTTTGTCTGCGCGCTTTCAACCACTCAGATCATTTTCTTCACCGAAAGTGCAAACGCGATGCTGGAGTCCGACATCCCATTGTCGGTCCGTGATTTGATCGTCATCTTCTTTATCAGGACCCTGTTTGCAATCCCGTTGGTTGCTGCGGCTACCCACCTGATTTTCTGATTTAAATCATATAAGTCTTCGACGAGCTGCGGTGACGGCTCGTTGCAGAGTCGAACGTCGCCATTAAAACTCATCATTAATATAACGGTGAATTCCTTGTTTCAGTTATGCGATCGTATTTGGATTAACGTCAACTTGATGACTTTCGATCCCTTGAGTGTGCGTCCTTATGGAGAGTTATCGAATCACGCTTTAGGGGTAATGGATGGTCGAATTACCGCAATCGCACCTATGGCTGATCTAGATCGCACTCGGCTGTGCGATGACGTGATTGATGGTCAAGGTAGGTGGATGACACCCGGCTTGGTGGATGCACACAGCCATCTTGTCTATGCCGGCAACCGTGCTCAGGAGTTTGAAAAACGACTGCTCGGTGTTAGCTATGAAGAGATCGCCCACCAGGGCGGCGGGATACTTTCGACCGTTAGGGCGACTCGTAAGGCAAGTGTTGAGGAACTGGTAGAGTTGGCCATGCCACGCCTAAGAGCACTGATGACCGAGGGAGTTACTTCGGTTGAGATTAAGTCTGGATATGGGCTGAATGTCGAAAGCGAACTGAATATGTTGCGTGCGGCCAGGAAACTGGCCGTCTCTCAGCCGGTACGGGTGTCGACCTCACTGCTTGGTGCCCATGCGTTGCCGCCGGAGTATAGGGGGGATGCCGATGGCTATATCGACCTAGTTTGCAATGAACTGATTCCCGCCGCCTCTGAAGAAGGGCTGGTAGATGCGGTTGATGTTTTTTGTGAAACTATCGCCTTTACGTTAGCACAGTGCGAACGGGTGTTCCGGGCCGCTCAGGCACATGGTCTGGGTATTCGCGCCCATGTCGAGCAGCTGTCAAACCAGCATGGTGCCGCACTCGCAGCTCGCTATGATGCCTGGTCAGTGGATCACTTGGAGTGGCTCGATGAGGCGGGTGCCGAGGCGCTTGCAAAGTCCAAAACGGTAGCCACGTTGCTGCCTGGTGCGTTCTACTTTCTTCGGGAAACAAAGGTTCCACCGATCGATCTTCTGCGCAAGTATCGCGTGCCGATGGCCGTCGCGACCGATCTGAATCCCGGTTCTTCTCCGCTGGCGTCTCTACGTTTAGCCATGAATATGGCCTGCACTCTATTCCGGCTCACGCCAGAAGAGGCCCTGGCGGGTGTTACCTGCCATGGCGCACAAGCACTAGGGTTGGCCAGCGAAATTGGTCAGCTCAAGACCGGCATGCAGGCCGATATGGTGCTCTGGGATATTGATCACCCAGCAGAGTTAGCTTATCAGTTTGGAGTAAATCCGATCATACAACGCATCATTGCAGGGGAAGTGTGTAATGTCTGAGACCCATTTTAAAAAGATCTGGTCCGGCCGCGTCGACTCAGAAGAGCCCGATGGACAGGCCTTACGGATGCACCAGGTTATTAAGCCGCTGAACAAAGAGCCCGCGGGGATTGTGCTGGTCGGTTTCTGTTCTGATGAAGGTGTGCGCCGGAATAAAGGGCGAGTCGGAGCACGCAATGCCCCTGACCTTCTGCGTAGAGCGATGGCTAACCTTCCGTGGTCGCAAGACCGTTTCATCTACGATGCTGGCAATGTCACGTGTGAGGGTGAGCGACTGGAGCAGGCCCACCTAGCACTGGCAAATCGAGTACAGGAATGTCTCGATGATGGTCATTTCCCCGTCATCCTGGGCGGGGGGCATGAGGTCGCGTTCGGCAGCTGGCTCGGCTTGGCACAGAGTTTCGAGAATAGCATTCGAGTACCAAGCATTGGCATCATCAATTTCGACGCGCATTTCGATCTGCGTCTCGATACCGGCGGCTGCAGTTCGGGGACTCCGTTCTATCAGATAGCCAAGCAGTGTGAGCAGAACAATTATCCATTTCGTTACTGCTGCTTGGGTGTTAGTGAGATTGCCAATACGGCGGCGCTATTTCAGCGTGCAGATGAACTGGGTGTCAGCTATCGGACGGATGTTGATATGGCAATAAATCAACTTGATGACAGTTTGAATCAGCTCAATCGGTTCATGGATAGCTGTGATGTGCTGTACCTGACGATCGACCTGGATGTGTTACCGGCCTACGTTGCCCCCGGTGTCAGCGCCCCGGCTCCTCTAGGAGTGGGTCTGGAGGTTCTGGAACCTTTGATCGCAGCGATTAAAAAATCCGGCAAGCTAAGGCTGGCAGATATTGCCGAATATAACCCTAAATTCGATATCGATAACTGGACCGCTCGCGTTGCTGCGCGTTTGTTCCACAGTATTGTTAAATAAGGACGATGAAATGAATAATTCTCGACGTGATACCCGCCGGAATATCAAAGCCCCTACTGGCTCTGAAATCACCTGTAAGAGTTGGTTAACCGAAGCGCCGATGCGCATGTTAATGAACAATTTACACCCTGATGTGGCAGAGCGCCCGGAGGAATTGGTTGTCTATGGCGGCATTGGCCGTGCTGCGCGCAATTGGGCCTGCTACGATAAAATAATCGAAGTACTGCAGCGGTTGGAAAATGACGAAACCCTGCTGGTTCAGTCCGGTAAACCGGTCGGGGTATTCAAAACCCATGAGGATGCTCCACGGGTGCTGATCGCCAACTCCAACTTGGTTCCTCACTGGGCTAACTGGGCTCATTTCAACGAACTGGATAAGAAGGGTTTGATGATGTACGGCCAGATGACGGCTGGTTCCTGGATTTATATCGGTTCGCAGGGGATTGTTCAGGGCACTTACGAAACCTTTGTCGCCATGGCCAAACAGCACTTTAACGGCGATGCCTCAGGCAAATGGGTGTTGACCGGTGGTCTGGGTGGTATGGGTGGTGCTCAGCCTCTGGCGGCGACTATGGCAGGCTTCTCCTGTATTACGGTTGAATGTGATGAAACCCGTATAGATTTCCGTTTGCGCACTCGTTATGTCGATAGGAAGGCTTACAGCCTAGACGAAGCCTTAGTTATCATTGATACGGCCAAAGCGAACGGCGAAGTCGTTTCTGTCGGCCTGCTGGGTAACTGCGCCGATGTCTTCCCCGAGCTGGTGGACCGGGGTATTACACCGGATGTGGTGACCGACCAAACCAGTGCCCATGATCCGCTGAACGGTTACCTGCCTAAGGGGTGGACCATGGAGCATGCGATAGAGATGCGCAAGGCGGATGAGGCGATCGTCGTAGATGCAGCCAAGGAGTCAATGGCGATACAGGTGCGGGCGATGCTGACGCTGCAGCAACGGGGAGCCGCGACCACCGACTACGGTAACAATATCCGTCAGATGGCGCTGGATAAAGGCGTGGAAAATGCGTTCGACTTTCCGGGCTTCGTGCCCGCGTACATCCGGCCATTATTCTGTGAAGGTATCGGTCCGTTCCGCTGGGTTGCTCTGTCGGGCGATCCAGAAGATATCTATAAGACAGATCAGAAGATCAAGGAGTTAATTCCGGACGATTCACACCTGCATAATTGGCTGGATATGGCGCGTGAGCGTATCGCCTTCCAAGGTTTGCCGGCACGTATTTGCTGGGTTGGATTAAAGGATCGCGCGCGCCTGGCGTTGGCGTTTAACGAGATGGTCAAGAGCGGCGAATTAAAAGCACCTATCGTCATCGGCCGTGACCATCTCGACTCCGGTTCTGTTGCCAGCCCTAATCGTGAAACCGAAGCGATGCTGGATGGCTCGGATGCTATCTCTGACTGGCCGTTGTTGAATGCGCTGCTGAATACGGCAGGCGGTGCCACCTGGGTGTCCCTGCACCACGGCGGTGGTGTTGGCATGGGCTTTAGTCAGCATGCTGGGGTGGTTATCGTGGCCGACGGCACGGATGCCGCAGCGAAGCGGTTGGGCCGTGTACTGCGTAATGACCCGGGCACTGGCGTCATGCGTCATGCCGATGCGGGCTACGATCTTGCCGTTAACTGTGCAGAGGAGCAGGGGTTGGACTTGCCGATGCTGGCATCCTAAAGGACGCCCTGGTGTTTGAGGCGGGGTAATCTTCCTGCCTCATTCTCATCGGTCAACATCCTGCTAGGGATATCACCTTGTAAGTAGAAGCAATCCGAAGAAGGTCTTCGTAAATAGGATCATCGTGGCTTGTGAGTAAATTCCCGGCACACGTCTCGTATAACCCGTATAGCGCGTTTGCCTCTCTCGGTAAAAACGAGCCGGCTCAGTATTAAAATGTTAGGGTACATAACCATGAGATACCGGAATGCACATAAAGCAGAAATAAAACGAAGAATGTATCGGGCTACTGATAGGAAATGGGATATGCTCTTTACATTTTTTTCTAGTAGTATTTTATTCTTAGCTTGCGGTATTGTTTTTTTGCTTACTAACATATCAGGAGGCGTTGTTTTCGGTGTATTAATGCTTATGCTGTCAGCACTGTTTTTTTTCTCATACCGGTGGTTGCTTGGTAAGTTACAAGCCACAAAGGAAATACGAAGATGGCTAAGTGGGTCAGATGAAGTCATTGTTACATTAGCTACACTAGTATCAGTAGCGCTATCTGAAGTTTATTCCGAAAACTGGTTGTTTTTGCTTGCTGTTGGTGGGGCTTATGGGACATATAAATTGTGGATCTATTCTAAGCCATATTGGCGTTTCCATTTTTTTAGAGCTGCACGCGAATATTTCCGAGAGTTGTCCACCTACCGCCCTAACAAACAAAGGCAGCATCGCCCTTCGGGGCGGACAGGCTAACGCGCGCCGCTGCTTTAAGCGTTAAGTGTCTCCCAAAGGTTAAGTAATGGAATTACTTTCAAACATCACGAATTCCCAAGCCAGCATTGCATTGCTGGTTTTTGCAATACCGTTTACTTATTTTGTATTTGCAAAGCGCTGGAGTGCCTGCACAGGAAGGTATGTCACTGAAGGTAAGGTGTTATGGTCTAGCTATGACTACCTTGCAGGCTCAAAAAGGCCCACTAAAGTCGGGATAATCGACTTCAATTATTGGGTTAACGGTGAGCTCTTTAATTCAAACTATTACTGCCCAAAAGTGACGGGTGACTACTACGTTAAAAAATATCCTGGCGGTAGTGTTATCCCTGTTTTTTACTCAATCAAAAAACCTGGCTATTGTGTGATTGATAAGCCTCCATCAAGTTTCCAAGTTTTATTCGGCGCTATACGGAGCTTTATTATTACGCCATTAATTATTGCTAATACCGGGCTGTTTATATGGCATCTGTTCTAAGTTTATCTATAGATGCAAGCCTCTAACGAAGCAATTAATTGCCGCCAGCACGCTGGCGAAAAGGGGACCGAATAGGGGGCTGGAAAATAAATCTGTCCCCTTTGATTACTTAAAAATTCGCATCATCTGCGGTGCCACTTCACGAAATACCTGGGCTAGCGTATCGTCTTCCAGCAGTGCCGCAAATCGCGATTCGTCCATTACCTCGAAAGTGCCCCTCTGTACTCGTACGTAAACCTTGCCGGTGGATTCATCCACGAAGTTGATCTGGGGGATGCGAGCCAGGCACTGCTTGAGAAAGCTCATATTGTTTAGCACATCAAGCGTCCGACCCTGGGGGTAGACCTCCTCGGGTGATTTGGCTTGGATATTAATTTTCTGATAGCGCTCGATATCGATAAAGGCGGAGACCTTGACGATGTTGAGTGCCGCCTGAGTGCCGTAGGCGATCGTTTTCGGATAGGTGCCCTTGGGCACGCTGTTGTCGAGGAATTCGTACTTCAGCAGCGGTTTGTCGTAGGCCAGCCATTTGAAGAGGATTTTCGGCATTCCCTCATAGGCTTCCACGCTATGCCCGAGAAAATCCTCCACTGCCTTGTAGCGCCCTCTTTTTAAGCCACGCTCCCAGCCCCGCTCAACGGTCGCCTCGGGTGGAGTGACGACAAAATACATATACATAGTGTCCGCAAATTTTGCATAGGTCCCGTGGAGGATGCGAGCGATCTTTTCACTGGCGAAGCTGTCGAAGCGAAAACGGTCCACCATCAGATTGGGAATAGAGCCATCGCGCTGTGCCTTATCCCGAATATATTGATCAAGCTTGGCATCGATCGCGATCACCTCGTGACTGGTGAGACGGCCGGCATATTTATAGGCCTCCCCCAAGGAGTCATAATCGAGCAACAGGCGTCGCCAGATATCGGGACTAATCGTATTATAGCCATCGGGGTTGATGCCCCGTTCGCCGAGCATCTGTTTAAGTATCGGACGAAGGGAGCTTTTGCCAGCCGCCGATGCACCCTTGAGGCTGATAATGATCGGTTTCTCGGCAACCTGGTAAGCTGTGTAGCCCTGCGCCTCAATGGCTGACGCCACTCGGGGGGCGATGGTTTCGCCGATCAGCCGACTGCCGTATAGATTGCAGACCCGATCTGTCACCAACCTGAGTAACAGCGACCGATCCACGCCGATAAAACCACTGGCACTGGCTATGGAGCCGAGTACTTTGTAGAGGCTCTTAAAGATGGCCGCGGCTAGCGGATCTTCAGCGGCCAGGCCTTGTTCTTTGTAGGCCGCAATCGCCCGATAGGTCCTTTCCTGAATCGACTCGGTACGGCCAGGCGCTTTGTTCCGTTTGGCGAACGGCCGCGTAACTGAAAAACCGGATGGCGCCGGCGCGGCCTCTGCGGGTTTAAATAAGGAGGCCGCCAGCTCCTGACACACCAGGGCGGACACCCGTTCGCGCAGATCGGCGTGGGCCAGCACAATATCCGTCATCAGGGGCTGAATATAGCGATCCAGCACCTGGTTGGCGATGGCGCGAAAATGCTTGCCAAGATCCTCCTCTTCCTCGCCCTCTGGTACCACGATATCGGTCGTCAGCCTGACGATCAGCTCATGCAGGGCCAGGCGTTCTGGCCTGAATACCACCAACTCTTCCGCTGGTAAACCGGTGTAGCGGGCAATTTCGACCACAGCCATCAGGCTGGACGTGACATGCTCTGGTCGGTGGATAGTCTCCAGCATTAATAAGGCCGCCGGCAGATCCGCCTCAAGACCAGGGGACCAAGCTGAACAGCCCTGGTCGTCGATGGGTGGCTCTTGTGTCAATTTCATCGCCCTATATTCCCCTCTATCGTCGTTATTTTAAGCTCCAGTCAAGACCGGCCGAACTCCTTGTCTAACCTGTCACCGCTCTGTCATTCAGGCGTTAGTGAGCAGTAGAGGTGGCGGTAATCATGCTATCTGATCACTGGCGGGACGAGAAGCGGGCAGCATGCTTCTAACTGCTCGAACAAGGATAGATTGCGCGTAAGGCCGTAGGCTGGGATGCAATCCCAGCCTACGGCTCCATCCAGAGGGCTACTGGGATCTAAAGCAAATCTTACCGGCCTTCTCGGGGTGCAGCCCCACCTTATCGGCATAGAACGCCTGTATCTTGGCCATATCCTCGTCCTGATTACCACTCAGGTACAGGGTCGGGCCAAAGCCAATGCGTTTGCTCTGGTAGCAGACGTAGCTGAGAACCACCGGCACCTCGGCGGCCAGAGCCAGGTGGTAGAAACCGGAGCGCCAGTAAGGGGTATAGGCGCGGGTGCCTTCCGGAGCGATAACGACCGCCATCTCCGGACGTTGTCTGAAGGCTTCGGCCAACTCGGCGGTAAACCCCTGGCTGCGAGTACGATCGATACTTAAGCCGCCGAGTGCGCGCATCAGTCCGCCGAAGGGCCAGATAAACAGGGTATGTTTGGCAACCCAGTTGAAAGGCTGTCCCTTGGCAAATTTAAACAGCATCGCCAGGATAAAATCCCAGTTGCTGGTGTGCGGGTAGCCGACCAGGACGTAGTGTTTCTCCCTGGGGAGTTGATCGACCAGGGTCCAGCCCAAGCATCGGGCGATCCAGTAACAGAGTTTGCTCAACATGTTATTACAGCTTCCTAACGCAAAGAATTAGCCAGACCCCTGTCTGTGGCTCCCTAACGCACATGACAGGGAGCGCTTCATTAAGGCTGTTCAAAGAAAAGGAAGGGAGTGGATTAGTCCTTTAGGTTGCTCGAAATCAAGGGAGGTTGGGGCTAATTATTTCGGCTGCTCGAAGAAGATGTAGGGGGTGGAGTAATCGCTGAATTCGAAATAGACCTTGGTTTCGCCCACATCTTTACGGCCATTGAGGTTGGTATCGAGAATGCCGTAGCCAAATCGATAAGCTCTCGGGGCATTGTCATTGGTGCCGATAGCGGTGCTGAGCTTGTCGATCTCAAGAAAGCGCTTTACGATCTTGTCGCCGGCGAAGACTTCTAATACACCGTTGGTGCCGGTCCAGTTTTGCACCGCACGTCCGAGCTTATTCTGGGTTTCCTGGGTGCAGCCGGAGAGCGTAATGGCTGTTGCTAAGAGCACTAGATGGAATAGTTTGATGCGAGGCATGGCAGAAATCCTAGGAGGTAAAGAGCCATGGTAACGGATGCCAGGGGGTGCGCAAAGTATTGTATCCGGATCTGGGGTTGGTGAGCGTGAATTTTGCGGGTAACCGATAAGACTCAATCGGGCTCCCGCTGTTGCAGGAGCCTGCAGCGCCGACCCTCAAGGAATCGCTGCGCCCTCAGCGGGGCACCGGCCCCGGTGGTGGCGCTCGCCGCTTACAGCAGTGCGGCGAGGGTCTTATCCAGCAGCTGCATGCTCTCGTCGAGCAGCGCATCGGTGATCGTCAGCGCGGGCAGGAAGCGAATGACGTTGCCACGAATGCCACACGACAGCAGGATCAGGCCGTTGCGTGCGGCTTCCTTGACGATCGCCTTGGTCAGCTCGGCATCGGGACGGTTGACGTCACCCTCGTGGACCAGCTCCATCGCGATCATGGCACCCAGATGACGAACATTACCGATCTTGTGCGGGTAGCGGTGTTGCAGCGAGCTCAGGCTTGCGACGATGCGGGCACCGATGTCGATGGCACGCTGGCACAGCTGCTCCTCTTCGATCACCTCCAGTACCGCCAGGGCGGCGACGCAACCCAGTGGTGAACCGCCGTAGGTGCCACCCAAGCCACCAGGCAGCGGAGCATCCATAATCTCGGCCTTACCGACGACGGCAGCAATCGGGAAGCCACCGGCAATGCCCTTGGCCATCGTGATTAGATCGGGCTCGATAGCGGCGTATTCGCAGGCGAACATCTTGCCAGTACGGGCAAAACCGGTCTGAATCTCGTCGGCGATCAGGACGATCCCGTGCTGGTCACAGAGCGTGCGCAGGGCCTGCATGAACTCGACGGGCGCCTGGTAGAAGCCCCCTTCGCCCTGAACCGGCTCGATGATGATCGCGGCCACACGGGCCGGTTCTATATCGCAGCTAAACAACATGTTCAGCGCCGCCAGCGATTGCTCGACCGAGACCCCATGGTAGGCA